>CAKORG010000014.1 GCA_934101495.1 uncultured Bacilli bacterium | reverse complement strand
TTTATTGTATTTGGTTTATAATTATCAAATGAATCTTTTGATATTAATACTTGACCAGAAAATGATTTACCGGCATTTTTACTTTGATCTGCATTGTAATTTACAAATGTTGCTGCTATATTCCATGTGTCTGTTTTTGTACTTGTTGTTGTTATTTCTCTATTACTTAAAAGTGTAATCAGTCCTGTTTTAGTTGTAATATCAAAACCTTTTATTGTTGTACCTTTGCCATCTGTTACTGTTTTATATTCAAGTCCACTTATACTTGTTATTTCATTATTACTTGCATCTTTTATAGTAAGTAGTATTTCTGGATAACTTGAGTTTCTCGTATAACCAAAATTATTATCTGATATATTTAGATACAAATTATAATTATTCGTAGCACTATTTGTTTTATTATTTGCTGTTAGTTTTGCACTTGCATATGTACCTCCAGTTATGTTTCCTTTTCCACTTGCAAATGATGTTTGATCTAAGGATAAGTTTATGGCAGAACCAGTTTCAAAAGTGAAGGTATCTATGGTATTTGCATTAATTTTAATATCCGTTTGTGAACCTTCACCAGTTTGTGCTTGAAAGTAAGCATAGGTTGCTGTTATTACTGTGAGTGCAAGTGCAACTAATGCTACGATACTTATTATTTTTGTTTTTTTATTTTCCATATTACTTCTCCATTCTTTCATTATTGTGTTTAATTTACACTGAATTATTATCTACATTAAATATTTTACTACAAATATTTGGCTCAGTAAATATCAAAGTAATATTATTGTGACATTATACGTTTTAGGGTGTAGCAAGATAACACATGTTTACTATACTATACTTATTTTTTGTCAAAAAAAAGAATAGTTTCCCATTCTTTTAAAGTTCTTCCGGTAAGTTCTCTACTAGTTTTGCAACGCTATTTGTAAATTCTTTTACAAGCTCAGCAAGTAATTCTCCGTCTTCAACTTTTTCTACGAAGCCTTGGCCATCTTCATTTATTTCTTTAAAAATAACATATTCATCGCTAGGTTCTTCTTCTTCATCTAATACAACAGACAAGAAATAATTATCATTGTTATGAGTTACTTTTTCAAGTAACAAGCAATTTACATCATTTTCTAAAGTAATCACACTATCAACTATCATTATCTTCTTCCTCCACGGTCTACATCTAAGTCATATTCTTCTCCAGCAATTTCATCTAATCTTTCTACTGGTTGTTCTTTCTTTTCAGCTTCTAAAGAGTCAACTTCACTATCCAAACTATGTCCAAATAAATTTTTGAAGTTTTCAAATAAAGTTGTCTTCTTTTCATCTGTATCAGCTTTGACTTCTGGTGCTTGATCTAAATTTTTTTCTTTTTTCTTGTTTTTGTTTCTTTTTAAGCCCTTTAGTAAGGCTTTAGCATTTTCTACTACTTTGGCCCCAGTGCGTTTTAATAAGTCTGGACCCACAACTGGCAACTCGTAATTTGGATCTGATAAATCAGCATCTGGTAATTCTATCTTGCCATTATCGATCATTTTATTATAAATTTTTTGACCAATAGCACCTATACCTGAACCAATTATCATTGCAGCTCCAACTGGAGATAGTCCTACACCTGCCGCAGCCATAACTATACCACCTAGTCCGCCATAACATAAAATTGCTTTAGCATAAGGAGCTATGATTGCTCTGCGAGTTCTTTTATATGCAAGTTTTCCACTTGGAATTTTGCTTTGTGTTTCGGATTTTTCTTCAGATTTAGTTTCTGGTTTAGGTTCTGGCTTAACTTGTGAATCTTGTTCTGGTTTTATTTCAGGACTAGATTCTTGATTTAAACTTTCAGAGTCAATATCTCTATCTTTTTTCTTTACTTGTACAAAGGCATTTATATAAGGATCTGTATCGTTAACCTTATTGTTGATGCCTAATCCTTCGGTATATTTAAAACCATCAGGAATTACTAATTTCGTTGGATCTTCAACAATAATACCTTCACTATAACCATCTACGGAATAAACACTATTTACACCGGGATTAAGTCTTACTAATTCCTTAACTAAATCTTCAACTTCAGTTATTGTATTTGTAGTATCTTTTTCCTCAGAAGTGGTTTCTTCTTTATGTGGTTCTTCACTTATTTCTGGTTTAATAGTTTCATTAGGTGTTACTATATTTTCTTTCGTTTCTTCAACCATTCTTGGAGCTTCAGTTTTTTCTTTTATTTTAACATTACTTACTCCTAGACCATATTTGTCACATAAATTATCAAATTCTTTTTTACTTCTTTCAATATCTGTTCCAAATATCACAATTTTGTAACTTGCATTACGGATAAGAGATGATAGTTTTTCCATTGTAGTTGGATTAGATAATGGATCCATAATAATTTTACTACATGCCCTATCAAGTTCAGCAAGTGATTTTAATAAATCATTACGATAATTAATGATTTCATCAACACTTAAAGCTTTAGGTTCTGGAGCTAGTCTTTTTTGTTCTTCGAAAAATTTCAAAGCTTCTTCTTTATCAGATTTTGCTTTTTCTAAACCTTTCTTTAATAATATTGCTTGTTCTGTTCTTTCGTCATCAGTTAAAGTTTGGTCTTTATCTAAAGCAAATACTCTTCTTTGAATATCTTTTAAATTTTCTTCTCTTTCCTTTAATATTTTTTCAGCTTTTAAGTAATCACCTAAAACACTCTTTGTTTCATTTTTCAAGCGGTCTAAAAGATTTTTAAATTCTGTTGCGTTTGCACTCATAGCAAAATAGTTGTCACTATTTACAACATTTTCAATTTCTTCCAAGCCTGAAGCAAGTTCTTTACCAAAATCTTCAGTTGTAACTTTTTTGTTCATTTCAATTTTATAGGCATTTAAATCACTAACAACTTTTTCAAGATTACTGTCATCTAAATCCATAAACTTGGAAACAGACTTTACAGTATAACCATTTTCGTTAAGAAAAGCTTTAGTTTGATCATTGCTTTTTAATTCTTCATCTGTCATAATTCATTTTCCCTTCTATTATTAGATTATCACAAAATATGATAAAATGCAAGAAAAAAAGCATAAAATTGAGTTGCCTCTTTATGCATTTTTTCTATTTTTCTTCATTTGTTACTTCAATTACAGTTTTGCCATTGTAATTTCCGCACTTAGTACATGCTCTATGAGGTCTTAAAGTTGCACCGCATTTAGAACATTTTGTTAATGCTCCAACTTCTTTCTTTAAATGAGTTCTACGCATTCTTTTTTTTGTCTTACTTGTTCTTCTAAAAGGAACTGCCATGTTTATTCACCACCTTTAAATAATTCATTTAATTTTTCAAATCTTGGATCTAACCCATTATCTTCATTTTTACTATTTAATTCCCAGCCATTGCCTTTCATATTGACACCAGCTGAACCTGTAACCCGAATGGGAACTTCCAATACAATATTTTCCCATAAAAATTCGATTATATCAAGTATATTCTGACTTTTTTCAAAATATTTTTCATTATTTGCATCATTTTCTGTCAAAATTTCATCAATTTTAATAGAAAATGGGTATTTTATAGGTTCATTCGTAATAGCATCACTTAATGTCATTTCACCATCAACATCTAAAATTATTTCAATTTCATCCGATAAATTATATTTAATGACTCCATTTACATTGATATCTGATAAAGATTTTATACTCGTATTTTTATAAAATTCTTCAGGTATTTTAACTTTTTCATCAATATTTATTGGTAATAAATTCAAATTAATTTTCATGCACTTCTCACCTTCATTAAATAAATATAATCATTATTTAAATTCTTCCATACTTTTGAAGATTTCATATCTATTATAACATAATTGTTTTCATAACTTAAGTAAAAAATGCTATTATCCAAATAAATTATGTTATTTATTTCGCCTTCCATATCATAGCTATACGTATATTCACCTTTTGATATCGAATAGTTATTTAAAGTATTACCCCTTATAGAGAGAAAGTCATCATCAGAGATACTATAGAACGCAAATATATTCAAGTTATTATTAGAAAACTCTTTTAAACTACATGCATTTAATTCGTAATTTCTTAAATAGAATAGATAGTTATCGTTTATTGCAAGTAATTCTATATTATCTGCTTTTTCATACATAATAACTCTTTTTGTTTTTTTGTTTTCCATATTATATTCATATATACTTTCATCTTTCGCATAATACACTTTGTTATCTCTAACAATATAATTATTAATATTTTCAATATTTTCAGTTTTTTTACTACCATATTTTTTATAACTTGTATTATTGTCATCACTAATTACCATATAGTCGTGTGCTAGTTTTACATTATTATACTTGTTATAAAAGTTGTCTAATTCATAGAAATAAAATTTTTCTTTTTTATTATCATATCTAAGTTCATTAACTGCATCTGAGTAAAGTACTATTTTATTGTCAATATTTATCATGTCTTTAACCTCATAAAAAGTTTTAACATCTAGATATTTTTCTTCATTTTTATTAATACCATAAATTTTATAAATATTATCTTCATCTAATGTAACCCCGATATAGTCATATATTTTGCTATAATCATCATTTCTTTGCGTATTTTCATCATTTTTATTCTTAATAAATGAGGAAAGTTTGCCAAGTAATATAACAACCACTATTATTACTATAACAGAAATACAACCTATTATTAATCTTTTTCTTTTTTCTGGAAGCATTATAACACCCTCCTAAACATTTTTTCAAGTTCATAATTTGTAAATTTCATAATTGATGGTCTTCCATGACAACAATTATATGGATTATCACATTTTACTAAATCATCAAGTAGTTTTTCCATTTCCTTAATACTTAAATGTTCATTTGCTTTAACACTCATTTTACAACTTACCATCTTGGCTAAACTATCTAAAAACTTATCTTTATTAAAGTTTTTCCCCATTTCAATTACTAAATCCACAATATATTTAAGATTATCTCCCTCATAGTTTTCTTTAAGCCATGTGGGATGACTTTTAATAAGCACTGTATTTATACCAAATTCTTCAATAGCAAATCCTAAGTTTTCTAAAATTTCTTTTTTATCCATAAACAGATTATAATCACTCGTAGACAATTCAAATTTCATAGGTACAAGCATATCTGTAAAGCTTACCTTTTCTTCTTTAAACTGTTTAGTAATCATTTCATAATTTACTCTTTCATGAGCTGCATGTTGATCAAGTATAAACATACCATCTTCATTTTCAGCAATTATATATGTACCATGAACTTGACCAACGGGATATAATTTTAAGCTTTTGAATTCTTCATTCTTAACTACTTCTTCTTTTTCAGAGCCAATATCTAAAAATGTTTGAACAATAACTTCTGGCTTTGCATCTATTTCTTCTTTTTTACTTTCATAAACACTTGGCTCTATAAAATTATCCTTGATATCATTATTAGCTTCATCAAGTATAGCATCTGGCACTAACAAATTATTATATAAAACTTTTTTAATAGTTTGATAAATTAAATCTGTTAATTCTTCAGTTTTACTTAGTTTTACTTCTTGTTTAGTGGGATGAATATTTACATCAACAAGTGTTGGATCTGTATAAATATTAAGTACTGTAATCGGATAAAATCCTTCATGCTTATATGTATTATATGCATCATTTATTGCTCTATTTATATCGTTATTTCTAACTATTCTACCATTTATAAATATATTAAAATGATTTCTGTTTTTCTTTAAGATACTTGGCTTAGATACAAAACCCGTAACTTCAAAATCATCTGATGCACATTTTATTTCTAACATATTACTTGATACATTAAGTCCATATATTTCATGAATTGTCTTAAGTAAATTACCACTTCCACTTGATTTTACCACAACTCTATCATTATTTGTTAAAGTAAAGGCAACATCGGGTCTAGATAATGCTAATTTTTCAATAAACTGAGTACAATTATTAAGTTCAGTTACTTCACT
This sequence comes from uncultured Bacilli bacterium, assembly GCA_934101495.1. Lineage (GTDB taxonomy): Bacteria > Bacillota_I > Bacilli_A > RF39 > UBA660 > Onthocola_B. The sequence continues at coordinate 20,324 of CAKORG010000014.1, read as the reverse complement.
TTTTAGATATTTAAGCCTAGCTGGTGTATTATAAAATATATTAGTTACATGAATTTCTGTTCCAATTCTTGCTGGTGCATCCTCAACTTCTAGAGTTTCACCACCCTTTATATGAACACGAGTTCCAACTTCACCATTACATGTTATAAGTTCTACTTCTGAAACACTAGCAATACTAGCTAAAGCTTCACCACGAAACCCAAGAGTTTCAATAAAGAATAAATCATCATCTTTATATATTTTACTAGTGGCATGTCTATAAAAAGCTAAACACGCATCTTCTCTATCCATACCTACACCATTATCAATAACACTTATCTCTTTTAAGCCACCACTTACCAAATTTACCTTAATGTTAGTTCCTCCGGCATCCAAAGAATTTTCCACAAGTTCCTTTAAAACTGAAGCACATTTTTCAACAACTTCACCAGCAGCTATTTTATTAGCCAAGTTTTCACTCATTACCCTGATCTTAGTCATGACTATCACCAATTATTGAAGGTCTTATTTCATAATCATTACTTGATAAACTAATTAAAGTAGTATTACTAAATTTAATAAAACCTAAACCTTTTAATACAACATCGCTATTTTTAGGTACAATGATATTACATTCTACATTTTCATGTTCTTTTCTTCTTAAAATTTCCACTTCATTACCAACATAAATAGTAAAATTACTATTTTCTTTAATATTTAATTTTATACCATTAATAGAAAGGTAATGTTTGCTTGGAAGCTGATATGAACGAGGATTGATACTACTTTTAGGAATATTTTCTCTATTTACATCATCCATAAGTCCTGGAGCATCATAAATAGTTACGCCATGGACATTTAGTTTAATTAACTCTTGGGTAGTATTCTGAGAATTACTTACTGTAATATCACTTCCAGTTAAACTATTGATCAAACTACTCTTGCCAGCATTTGTAAATCCTACAAAAATAACATTCTTATTTTCTAAGCATAAATTTGTTATCGTACTTATATTAAGTTTCTTTTTACTACTTGTAAGAATTATATCCTCTCTTATTTCATATAAATCTTTAATATTTTCTATAAGTTTATTATATTTAATATTCCTAGGTATAATATCAGCTTTAGTAAGTATCATTACTTTTTTACTTTTTATCTTTTTATAATATTCTATTACACTATTATCCAAATTTATAAAATCTGTTAAAAAGAAAACAAAAACATCTAACTTATTTATTTTTTCAATTAACTTTTCATTATCAATTTTAACTCCTGTATTTGTTAAAACATTATAATTTTTAAGTTTAAAGCATCTTTCACATAATTCATTTTTTATATCTGGTGTATAACCAACATCATTTTTATTTTCAGTTTGAAGTGTTATTCCACAGCCCTTACATTTAGTCATAATACACCCCACATACAAGAATATTTTTTTTAGCCAATTTATTTAATATTCTTTTTTCTATAAACCTATTTACTTTAGTTGGAAACATTTCATATTTAGCCACTCTGTTTACTAATATACTAGTAAACCCCATTCTATTAGCACCAAGTATATCTGTTAGTAGTTGGTCACCAATACAAGCTACTTCATCTATCTTAAATTTATATAAAGAAAGTATCTTTTTATATTTAGTTTTTAATGGTTTTTTACTACTAAAAGCAACATCAACATTTAATTTTTCTTTAAATGGTCTAAGTCTATTTTTACCACTATTAGACACAATAATTACTTTAAAATCTGTTTCTAATCTGGCAATTAATTCTTTAACTTTTTGATCTGGTTCTGTAACTTTATAAGGAGTAATAGTATTATCTAAATCAAACAATAAACATTTAATACCATTTTTCTTTAATTTTTTATAGTTTATTGTATAAATGCTTTGTGCGTATATATCAGGGATAAAATAATCAAGCATAGTATCACTCTCTTTTCTTCTAAAATTATATCATACGAAAAGAAAAAAACAAAGAAAAAAACGATAGAAAATTAATAACTATTAATTCTCTATCGGTTGGTTATGATTTATTTAATTATTAATATATTTATTTTTAATATTATTTATTCAATTTTCTATTTCAACTTCATCTTTTATACCTATGATAGCTAGAATAGGTACTTTCTTAATGCTTTCTATGTCATTATCATACCAAAACTTTGCAAACTTTTCAACATTAATTTCATAATATTTGAACCTTGAGTCAAGTTCTTCATCGTGGCTTTTATCATATATGGTATAGCATTTTATTAATGGAGTATCTTTCCTTATATTGTAATTGAGAGATATATGAATGAATTCTGACTCAATATCATATTTTTCTCCGGCGATAGTATATTGACTACAGAAAGAAAAATAATAATTCATATTTCTTATTTTGTCTTCTTCATTATAAGTAGAGTTTAACTCTAGATTAATTTTTCGTTTTCCAGCTTCAAGAAGTAAATCAACTCTTTTATACCTTTCTTTTTTTCTTCGGGCATTTAGTTCAACAGGAATAAACTTTATTATTCTATCAATTTTAGTTTCTAAACATTCACTTAAAAGTGCACATAATAAATCTGTTTTTTTCTTATCCTCTCCGACGAATATAGCCTTAAACATTTTATCATAATTAAATCCATAAAATGTTTTTTCTTTAATATCATTTACCATAAAATTTTCCTCCTTTGTATAAGACTCTATTCTAAGTTCACCATACAAAAAAAGTCAAGAAAAATCGGTCGACATGCATCGACATTTATTTTAAAAATGCGGGTTTTACCTAGAACTTATGGGCAATCTTTTGTTACAAAGAATTAGTGTTTTTTAAAAATATTACATAAAAAAAGTACTCAACAACGAGTACTTTAAAATACTAACATAACAGATATATATATCACTAGTAAAACTAAACTAATAACTGATATACTTGTTATATTTATTTTATTATTATCTTTCATTTCACATTCACTTTATTAGTATATCAACTATTTTTATAAACTACAAGTATCTAGTATTAAACTTTACATTGGATTGTCATTAATGAAACAGCTTTTGCTTTCTTCACAACTAATTGGTTCATAAACAGTACCAGCGAACCATACTTCTTTAGTATTTTTATCACGAATTAAGAACATATAAGACTTATCAAAAGTAATGTCTATTTCTTCAACTGGAACATCGTATTTATATTCAAATGAACAATTTACATCACCAGCTCCACCAACTATAGTTGCAGCAGCAGCCTTGATACCTTCATTAGAAAATTCAATGTTAGCTTTATGTTTTACTTCATTTATATATAAACTTTTATCACTACTTAAATTAACTAAATTAGCATGATTTGGAATAAAAACATTTGTAACTCCGAGAAATTCCAAATCTTTTTGAAGTTCAAGTTCATATTCAAATTTAAATATTGGCATAAGTCCTGTAATTCTTGTAATTTTTCCTTTTGTAAAATTATTAAGTTCAATAGTTTTTAATTTGCTTATGTAATTATTAAGTTTATTTGCATCAATGTTTTTAACAAATTTATCAAGTGAAATATTCTTTGGCATAAAACCAATATATTCAAGGGACAATCCATTATAACTCTTTAAATCTTTTTGGAATACTTTTATGTCATCATCAACATAAAAAGTATAATCTGTGGATGAACCTACATCTTTATAGCCTTCATCAATTTCTTTAATATATCTATTTAAAAATACATTTGTATCTTCATAATCACTGGGATCACAATTACCTTCAGATTTCCATTTATCGTAAGCATCTCCGACAGTTTTGCGAATATTTGCTTCACCAAGCTCACTTACAATATCATAATTATTAATTGATGATGCTATTTCTAACCCATTAACTAAAGTTTGATTATTAAACTTAATATATCTATAAAAATTTGAGTCTAACCAAGATACACCAGTATAATAATCTTCATGAGGATAAGATACTGAGAAAGCATCATAATATGAGGAATGTTCTTCATCATAAAGGATTCCTTCTGGTACGGGCTGAATAACATATTTCCAATCCATATCAATACCTAAAGCATTAACTAAGAAAAACAAATAATCCTTTGTATCATCAAGCATATTAGGTATTAGACCAAGAGTCTTATCATTTATCCATTTATTAATATTATCTGGAGTCTTAAAAGCATCATATATTATTTCTGCATTATATTTTTCTTTAAGCAAATTTACATATTCATCTTTAACATTCTTTTTATAGTCATTTCTAATAAACATGCCATTTGCAAGAGATACATTACTACTATTTGGATATTTTTTGGGATTATAATCACCAATAATATTTTCTATTTGCTTTTTGCTATTTCCATCTGCCCCATCTTTTAGCATACTTAAGGCATATTTAATAGAAAGTGGACTATAAACCTTATTCTTACCATTATTTTCTTTTTGCATAAAATATAAATCAAAACTACTTAAGGCATTATCATCTATTCTATACTCTGAATTACTATTTTTTACACTAGTATCAACAGTTGAAAAATTATTCTTTTTAAATATTAAAAACACTGCAGTACCTATTACAAGTAAACCTATTATAACCCCGATGATAATTATTATTTTTTTATTCTTTTTCATAAAAATCCTTTCTTATTTTTGACACTTTGGACAAAAGTATGTACTTCTACCACCAATTTTAATATTTTCTATGAGTGTTCCACATATTTTACATTCATTGCCTTCCCTTTTATGAACCATCAAATGTTGTTGAAATCTTCCTGTAACTCCTAATGATGAGGTGTAACTTTTAATCGTGGTCCCTCCATCTTTTATTGCGGCATCAATTATTTTTTTACTAGCTTTAACTATTAAATCACATTCTTCTAGACTAATATCTTTACCAAGTCTACTTGGACTCACCTTTGCATCAAACATTACTTCATTAGCATAAATGTTACCAAGTCCACTTATAATAGTCTGGTCTAACAATAAACTTTTAATAGGTATATTTTTTTTATGTATCTTATCATACAAATATTCTTTAGTGAGTTTATCACTATTAGCTTCAATGCCTTGTTTCTTTATGGCTTCCACTTTATCAATATCACTTTTTTTAACTAAATTCATTCTACCAAATTTTCTTGTATCATGATATCTTAAATCTGTTCCATCTTCAAAAGATATTACTATATGTTCATGTTTAACTATTTCATCTGTACTTTTTTTTACAAAATATTTACCTTCCATTCTTAAATGACTAAGCAAATAATAATCATTTAAATCAAACATAAGCCATTTACCCATTCTATCAATATCAATAAATTTTCTACCTATCAAAATATCTTTAAAATCTTTAATATCACTTTCAATAATCTTCGGATAAATTATATTTACATCCACGATTTTCTTATTTAAAATCATGTTTTTCAAAGTGTTTCTAACTGTTTCTACTTCTGCTATTTCTGGCATACTATTACCTCACTTTGCTTCATACCAATTAGTACCTGTATCTATTTCTACTTTTAAAGGTACATCTAGTTTATAAACATTCTCCATTTCTTCTTTAACAATTTTCTTTATTTTATCAAGTTCTTCATTTTTACAATCAATAACTATTTCATCATGTACTTGAAGGAGTATTTTACTAGTTATGCCATTATTTTTAAATCTATTATAAACTTTTATCATGGCCAGTTTCATAATATCAGCACTAGTACCTTGAATTGGTGTATTCATTGCCATTCTTTCTCCCATTTGCTTAATTAAATAATTAGGATTATTAATCTCTTCAATTACTCTTCTTCTACCAAATAGAGTTGTAACTCCACCAGTTTCTTTTGCTTCTTCTATCCTTTTATCTGTATATTCTTTTACTTCTGGATAAAGTACATGGAATTTATCTATATAATCCTGAGCATCTTTCCTAGTTATATGTAAATTTTCACCTAAACCAAATCCACTTATACCATAAATTATGCCAAATATTACGGCTTTAGCACATCTTCTCATTTGTTTTGTTACAGCTTCTTCAGGTACTCCAAATACTTCACTAGCTACATGGGTATGAATATCTTCATCATTATTAAATGCTTCAATTAAACTTGGGCATTTAGATAAAGATGCCATAACTCTTAATTCAACTTGGCTATAGTCACTACTTAAGAAACAATCATTCTCTGGAACAAAAGCTTTTCTTATTTTTCTTCCTAGTTCTTCCCTTACAGGTATATTTTGTAAATTTGGATCAGTTGATGAAAGTCTTCCTGTTCTAGTTAAAGTTTGCTTATAAATTGTATGTATTTTACCATCATCTAAAATATAGTTTGCTAATCCTTCAATATATGTATTTTTAAGCTTAGCAAAATTTCTATATTCAAGTATTTTTTCTACGATTGGATGTTTATCAACCAACTTTTCTAAAACTTTAACATCAGTTTTATAACCAGTTTTATTTTTCTTGCCCTTAGCTATTTCTAATTTCTCAAAAAGAATTTCTCCGAGTTGTTTTGGACTACCAATATTAAATTCCATACCTGCTAGTTCATATATTTCTCTAGTTAATAGTTCAAGTTTTACTTCAAGTTCTAACGACATATCCTTAAGTACATCTTCCCTACAGATTATACCAGTAGTTTCCATATCCGCTAGAACTTTAACTAAAGGCATTTCTATATTTTCATATAAATCCATACTTTTATTTTCTTCTAACTTTTTCTTATATTCATCATTATTATCATAAATAAATCTGCTTCTTTTTATTGCTTCTATTTCTATATTATTAAATTTATCCTTTTTCACATTTTCATAATATAGAAAATTCTCTTCTGTTTGATTTGCTAAATATGCTAAATCATCTTTAATATTTAAATTTAAAAGATATGCTTCGATCATTAAATCATCTATAAAATTTATATCTATTTTAGAGCTACATAACACTTTCTTAGCATCATAAGTTATTACATCTAAAGACTTAATTTCATCAAGAACACTTATTACATCATCACCGTCAACATAATAATTATTTAAACTATCACTTATACCCATTCCCAGTATATGCCCAATATGATAGTTTTCATTATCAAGTATTATTTCAATTGCTATTTTTTCATCTAATTTAATATCTTTTATACTATTTATAGTTTTATATTCAAGTGTTTTTTCTTCTTTTTTAACTTCAATATTTTTCAAAAATGAAAAGAATTCTAAATCTTTAAAAAGTTCAACTAATTCATTAGTTACTTTTTGTTCATATTTTAAATCTTCCAGAACTATATTTAAAGGTACTTCTCTATATATAGTTGCTATTTTCTTACTTATAAAAGCCATTTCTTTATCATTTTCTAACTTTTCTTTAATTTTACCAGTTATTTTATCTAAATTATCATATAAATTTTCTAAAGATTTATACTCTTGCAATAATTTTAAAGCTGTTTTTTCTCCGATACCTTTTACACCAGGTATGTTATCAGATGAGTCACCCATCAAGGCTTTTAAATCAATCATTCTTATTGGTTCAATACCATAATCTTGGACAAAAGTTTCATGATCATATCTAATAAAGCCACTCTGTTTTAAAAGTTTAACTTCCGTTTCATCACTAATTAACTGAAGTAAATCTTTATCACTTGATACTATAACTGATGCAAAATCTTTATCTTCTTCAGTCATTCTAACAATAGTGCCTACGATATCATCAGCTTCATATGGAGCAAGTTCAAAATGCTTAATTCCCATTTTATCAAGTATATCTCTAGCAATTGGCATCTGTATTTTTAATTCTTCTGGAGTATCTATTCTTCCTTCTTTATAAAAATCATATTCTTCTTTTCTAAAGTTTTTACCTATATCAAAAGCAACAGCCATATAACTAGGTTTTTCTTCAGCGATAATTTTATTCATCATTGAAACAAAACCAAATAAAGCATTAGTTGGCACTCCTTTAGAATTTTTCATCATATTGCCAGTATAAGCAGTTGCATAATAACTTCTAAACATTAAGTTATTTCCATCTATTAAAATAAGTTTTTTTACCATCCTTATCACCCTTGTATATATGATACCATTTTAATTAAGAAAAAGCTATAATTTTCAAAAAAATAAAACGGAAAATCAACTTCCGTTTCTATTTTACAAAAAATACTATATAACTTAAGAATACTAAATAAAGAATTAAAACAATCCATCCATTAATCATGTCTTTCTTATGAGATTTATTTTTAATTCCAATAGCCATTGTGGCAAGATAACCACCTACTAAACCACCAATATGAGCACCATTATCAATACCAGAAATCATAAAACCAATAAGTAAGTTAAAGACAATAACAGGTATAATTTGAGTTTTTATAGCGTCATTTAAATATAATCTGTAATGATAACCAAAATATAGCAAAGCTCCCATAAGACCAAATATTGCTCCACTAGCTCCAGCAGACACAATATTGCTTTCTGTAAAAACTAATGACATCAAACTAGCACTTATACTACTTACTAAATATATAAATATAAATTTCCATTTACCAATTAATGCTTCAACACTTGGTCCAATAACTCTTAAAGAGTACAAATTTACAAATAAGTGTATTAAACCAACATGTAAGAATGCACAGGTAAGTAATCTCCATACTTCACCACTTTTAACAAATATTATATTATTAGCACCAAATTTAGCTAAAATATTGGCATCAAAGTTAATAAAATTACCACCATAAATAGCTATTACAAAATACATTACTAAACATATTAAACTAATAACATTTGTAAAAACTATTTTTTTCGGAGCAAATACATCATTAAACTTCTTATTTTCTTCTTCAGTTTTCTCATTTATATCATTAGTTACATTAATTATTAAATCTAGTCCATCGTTAGTTTCTAAAATTTCATCTTTAATTCTTGGAAAAGCTTTGTTTATATCAGGATTTCTTCTAACATCATTAAGACTTTCCACTCCAATAGTTTCTATATTTTTAACATCACCTTTATCTACTTTTTTACTAATATCCAAGCAAATATTTAAAGCATTTACTTTAAAAGATAATGTTTTTTTCTTTATTTGCCTCATAACATGTTTCATTTTAAATATATCAAATTTATATTGTTCTTCATTTATAATGGAATTACAAGTTATTCTTATTATTCTATATGGTCCATCTAAATTTTCTAACCAAATTTCATCTTTAACTCCTTGAACATGTATCGGAGCATAATTTTCTTTAGTTACAAAATAATGAACTAAACTCATCATAATCTGGTCACTTTTACGTATTGTTAAATTAGGCATTAAATCCATCTCCCTCGTCATAATATTTTACAATAAATCATATATTTAGTAAAGAGGTGATAACTTTGTTTATCTTTATTTACATAGTAAGCTTAATATTTATAGTTTGTATTCTTCTTAAAATAAATAATTTTCATTTATTTGATGATGCCTTAATTTTTTCCAGCTTAACTAATTATTTACTTGTATTTGCACAAAGTTTATTCACATTTTATTTTAAAAATTATTTATTTTCTTTTATTAGTTCTATTCTGCTTATAATTTTTACTATTTTACTTTTATATGATTTTAAAAGAATATTAGGTTATTTACCAATTGCATCTATTTTATATTTATTTATGAATATTTATATTCTAATTTCTACTTTTCCAAATCTTTTATAAAGTTTTCAAATTCTTCTGGTAACTTTGCTTCAAATTCTAAAATTTTCCCTGTAATAGGATGCTTAAATTTTAAATAAGCAGAATGAAGAAATTGACCAAATTCTGTACATTTTTTACCTGAATAAACTGGATCATTATGAACTGGAAAACCTATATAAGATAGGTGTACTCTGATTTGATGAGTTCTACCCGTTTCAAGTACTAACTTTACTAAAGTATAATCTTTATATTTTTTTAAAACTTCAATATTGGTAATTGCTTTTTTTCCATCGCTTCTTACTTCCATTTTATCAAAGAACTCTTTACTTCTGCCAATCGGAGCATCAACTATAGCTTTTTCTTGAGGAAAAACACCATCTAAAAGAGCAATATATTCTCTATGTATTCTTTTATTTTTAAAGTCATCTGCAAGTATTTCATGAGCTTTATCATCTTTAGCAACCAACATAAGACCACTGGTATCTTTATCAAGTCTATGAACTACTCCAGGTCTAAAATTTTCCCCTTTACTTAAAGTTTTATTATAGTAAAGAAGACCATTAACCAAAGTATTATTAAAGTTTCCTGCTCCGGGATGCACCACTAAACCACTTGGTTTATTGATAACCATTAAATATTCATCTTCATAAACAATATCAATATCCATTTTAGTGGCTTCCAAATTCATTTCTTTAACAAAACCATCTTTTATTAAAATATCATCATTTTCTTTTAATTTATATGATGGTTTAATAGTTTTATTATTTACTAGTATGTAACTTTCTTCAATCATTTTAGTAATTGTTTCTCTACTATAATCTGTTACACTAGCTAAATATTTATCAATTCTTACATCACTTTCATTTACTTTTATTTCCATGTTTATCTTCTCCCATATAAATTGCATATATAATAAGGATAAATCCTACCACTATCGCAGTATCTGCTAAATTAAATACTGGAAATTCATATCCCCCAATATAAAATTTCAAATAATCAATAACATAACCAAATCTAATTCTATCACACAAGTTGCCTAAAAGTCCTCCATAAACTAAACCAAATGCAACACTATTTCTTTTACTTTCTTTAAAACCTTTTTGATAAATTATTAAAAATACTAAGGAAATAATAGCAATTACAATTAGTAAAATTCTAGCACCTTCAAAAGTACTCCATGCAGCACCATCGTTATAAACTTTAGTTAAATAAAAAAATCCCGGAATAATGCTTTTTAAAATTCCATAATAAAATGACTTATCAATTATATATTTAATAAGTATATCAAATAAAAAAACAATAATAGCAATAATCAAACTTTTTTTCTTCATGCTATTATTGTAACATATTTTTTACTTATTTACTAGTATACAATCTGTACCTATTTTTGTTATATCTGCAAAAGTAAAACTAATCTCACTATTTTTTAATACTTTTCTAAATAATTTTTTATTTTCAGCAACTAAAGTAATAACTTTTCCTGTACTATCGACCTCAGCATCAACTATTCTACCTAAATTTATACCAGTTTTTACACTAATTATATCTTTATTTTGAAGTTCACTTAAATACACTTTTGTTCACCACTAAATTATATGCTTTATTTAATTAATTTACGAACATTTACAATGGCACTTTTTTCAAGTCTTGAAACTTGAGCTTGACTAATTCCCATTTCCTCCGCAATTTCCATTTGTGTTTTACCAATCATAAACCTTTGAAGTAATATATCTTTTTCTCTTTCTTTAATTTTTAAAAGAGCTCTTCTAAGTGATATAATCATGTCTTTATCACTATTTTTATCTTTAGTATCGGCGAGCTGATCAAATAAATAAATGGTATCCCCACCATCATTATAAATTGGTTCAAATATTGAAGCTGGGTCTTTCATAGCATCCATAGCATAACCAATTAAATATTCATCGATTCCAAGTTCTTTAGAAATAACTGATGCTGGGGGTTCTATACCATAATCACTTAAATATTTTTCTTTAAACTTAATAATTTGATATGCTAAATCTTTTGTACTTCTACTTACCCTAACTGCAGTATTATCTCTGATATATCTTTTTATTTCCCCGATAATTAGGGGCACAGCATACGTAGATAACTTAAGACCATAAGATAAATCAAAATTATCAATTGCTTTAATAAGGCCAATAACTCCAACTTGAAATAAATCATCTAAATTAACATTACCTTTATTAAAATTTCTAAGAATACTTAAAACAAGTTTTAAATTACCATTTATAAGTCTATCTTTAGCATCTAAGTTACCACTTTGATATTCTGCAAACAAATTAGTCATTTCTTCAGTACTTAAAACTTCTATTTCACTTGTATTAATACCAGTTATATCAACTTTATATTTTGCCATATTTAAGTCCTTTCCCCTTATTTATGGCTTACTTTTTTATAATTTATACATTAATCTTGAAAAAACAATCAAGTATTTCTAGCATTTCTTCCGCTATACCTTCTACATCACCACAAGTATTAATATTATCATTTATCACGCACTTAACAATATCAAGTGGCACATATCTTAAACTAAAGTTACCATCTAACTCTTCATCAGTATAATTTGTATTTTTTAGAATAGGTACCCTATCATCCTTTATTACATAATAATAAATTAATAATTTAGTATTTACTTTATTACTTGGATAATCTTTAAAATATTTTTTTAAAACAGCAAAAGCTTCTAAATTTTCTGTATCAAAAACAAGACCTGTTTCTTCTTCTAGCTCTCTTTTTAAAGCCGGAAGTAATGCTTCATTATTTTCAACATGTCCTCCAGGAAACTGATATTCTGAGTAAGAATGACCTAATAATATTTTATTGTCACTAGTTATAATTAAAGCTTTAACTCTAGTAATTACATTATTTATTTCTTCTTCACCTATATTACTTTTATTTTTTACTATTTCTATCATTTAAATTCACCTATTTTATTCTACCAAATATGACAATAATTTACAAATTTTTATTGTAATAAATAATAATTTTTGTTAATATATTAATAGAAAGGAGCTAAATAATATGCAAGATTATGAATATTTAATTGGAGAAACAACAAACACAGCAAATAAAATTGTTGGTACAGCTATATGGACTGCTATAGCATTTGTAATAGCTATTGCAGCTGGTATAATGATTTACTTTATGTTTGTTAAAGATAATAAACCTGTAAGTAAAAATCTTCAAAAACTAAAAGATTTATTAGATTTTAAAACAATGCTTATAGAACCTATTTTAAAAATTGTTTATATAATATCTACAGTATTTATTATTTTATTCTCATTTGGTTTTATATCAATTAACTTCGTTTCATTCTTAATGGTTTTAATTCTAGGACCAATTGGTATAAGAATTGTTTATGAACTTATGATGATTAACATTATGATTTGGAAAAATACCAAAGAAATAAATGATAATATCAAAGTCAAAAATAGTGCGTTACCAAAAAGTACAAAAACAACTAATAAAGCTGAAAAAGAAGAAAAATAACTTGAAAAAACCTCATTTCATTTAAGAAACGAGGTTTTAATTTGTCTTTAAAATGGCATATTTCCACTAGACATTTTCTTCATCATATCTTTCATCATTTCAAATTGTTTTAAAAGTCTATTTACTTCTTCAACACTTCTACCACTACCTTTAGCAATTCTTTGCTTGCGGGATGCTTTCAGTATTTCCGGTTTTCTTCTTTCTTCTGGTGTCATTGACTGAAGGATTGCTTCAACATGCGCAAAATCTTTTGGGTCAATTGAAAGATTATTAAGTCCCATTTTACGTGCCCCGGGAAGCATTTTCAAAATATTTTCAAGAGGTCCAAGCTTTTTAATTTGTTTTAAATTATTTAAAAAGTCATTTAAATCATAAGTACCTTTTTTCATTTTTCTAGCTTGCATCATAGCTTCATCTTCATCAATTACATCTTCAACTTTACTGACTATTTCAAGAATATCTCCCATATCTAAAATACGTTCTGCCATTCTTTCTGGATAAAATTCACTTAATCCATCCATTTTTTCACTAGTACCTACAAACTTTATAGGTATGTGTGTTAAGTGTCTTACTGATAAAGCAACACCACCTTTAGTATTACCATCAAGTTTAGTTAAAATACAACCAGTTAAACTAAGAGCCTCATTAAATCCCGTAATAACATTAATAGCATCTTGTCCCATTGAACCATCTATAACAAGTATTTTTTCATGAGGATGCACAAGTTCATCAACATCTTTTAATTCTTGCATTAATTCTTCATCTATTTGAAGTCTACCTGCAGTATCTATTATTATGTAATCATTGTTGTTAGTTTTAGCATATTCTAAAGCATCACTTACTATTTTAGTAACACTTTCATCTTCACTAAATACATCAATACTTAACTCTTTACCAATAGTTTTAAGCTGGTCTATCGCTGCTGGTCTATAAATATCTGCAGCTACTAATAATGGTTTCTTACTAAATTTCTTTCTTAAATAATTTGCCAGTTTACCCGCAGTTGTAGTTTTACCACTACCTTGAAGCCCAACAAGCATTAAAATAGTTGGTTTCTTTGAAGTTTCTAAAGGAACATAATCTCCCCCAAGTAAAGAAACAAGTTCATCTTTAACAATCTTTAAGAAAACTTCGTCAGGTTTTAAACTCTTACCCACTTCTGCATCAAGGGCTTTTTCTTTTACATCACTAACAAATTCTTTAACAACTTGATAATTTACATCAGCTTCTAAAAGAGCAATTCTAATTTCTCTAGTTGCATCACTAATATTTTCTTCAGTAATTTTACCCATACCTTTAATATTTTTTAAGGCATTACTAATTCTATCTCCCATGTATTCAAACATATTATCACTTCCTTATGTATATAGAAAATATTACTATAATTTTCATTTAAAATCAACTAATTTCACATTTTTCGAACGAATAACAGAGCAAAACTTCACATTTTTCAAAGGAATGTTGACCCAAAACTTCACGTTTTTCAAACGAATAACGTTTTACAACGTTTCTTTTTAGTGATATACTTATAACAAGGTGATAACATGGCAAAGAAAAAAAAGATAAAAAAAGGACCAATTAAATTTATACTGCTACTAGTATTTTTAGGCTTAATAATTGGCACTACTTTCTATATTTATCAAAACAAAGGTGATAATGCAGAAAATGTATCAAGTGAAATAGATAAGTTAATGTCTAAAAACAAGATAAAAAAACAAGATTATTCTAAAACTTTAGAATATGTTCTTCTTAATAATATTTATGATGAAAAATATCTAAAAGAATATAAAGATATAAAGTTTAATAAACAAAGTAATTTTGAAGAAGTACTTACTACTTTTCTTCCCAAAGGTTATTCTGGTAAAGAAATAAACTATATATTTAATTTAAGCAATAAAAATATAGAAATATTAAAAGAAGAAGATTATGTTGATATAACAAATTACTATAAAATTAAAAACTTTGATGCTAGTAAAATAAATAGATATAATACTTATAAAGAAAAAGAAAATATAAGTTATGAAGATGCTGTAACCAGAGTTAATCTAAAACTAGACTTACCTGTTTATACGGATACAAAAGAAGTTAAAGATGCTGATAGTTTACTTGTCCTAGTAAATAAATATAACCATTTACCTAAAAATTATAAACCAAAAGATTTAGCATATGTTGATGGTGCTTATGGAAACAAAGTTCCAATGCGCTTAGTCATTAAAGATGGATTTGTAAAACTTCAAAAAGCTGCTAAAGATGAATTAAATATTAATTTAATGCCTACTACAGCATTTCGTGATGAGTCATTTCAAACAGTGCTTTATAATAAATATGTTGCTAAAGAAGGAGTAGCTAAAGCTGATACTTATTCTGCAAGACCAAGTTACTCGGAACATCAAACTGGACTTTCAATTGATTTAAAAAATACTGCTTTATCAAATGCTAGACTTACTGATGAAAATTATGCTTGGCTAGAAAGTAATGCTTACAAATATGGATTTATTATTAGATTTCCAGAAAATAAAGAAAACATAACGCTATATCAATTTGAAAATTGGCACATACGTTATGTTGGAATAAATGCTGCTAAAATTATATATGAAAATAAATTAACTTTGGAAGAATATATTGATTTATACGAAACTGAATATTAAAGTTATTCAGTTTTCTTTTTCTACTTCTTCTTTATATATTAAATATGCTGTATCCCATAACTTATAATTTTTATCACCACGATGATCAATTAAAAGATTAGTTTCTTTTAAAATATTACCGAGTACTTTTGATGTTTTAATAGCACCATAATAATTTAAATGTCCACCTTTATCTTTTGTATCAGTCTTCCAATTTATATCTAAATCATATTTATTTAAATTAATAAATGTAAAACCTAATTCTTTACTTAATTCATTAAATTTTTTATCCCTTTGATAATTCCATGAATTTTGAGATGGAAATCCTACTATTATGAGTTTAGTATTATATTCTTTAGCTAAATCTACAAACCTTTTTAAGTATTCTAGATTACTTTCAATCATAACATATTCTTTATCATTTTCTTTCATATAATCTAAATACTCTCCAGACTTAACAGTCTTATTTAATTTATATCCTTTTTGAATACTCATTATACCATAATTAGAAAATAATACATTTTTCCAATTATTATGATAGTTTAATAAAGGCATAGCCTTTTTTAAAGCTCTTTCATATTTTATATACCATTTTCTTTTTCTAGTATTTCTAAAGAACATATTTCCGCCAAGTATTGCAATCTTTGGATGTTGACTTTCCATAGCAACCTTATAATAGTCATAAGCATCAGGAAGTATAAAAGCAGCTTCTGCACAATCAAAGACAGTATAGCCATAGTTTCCGTATATTTCCATTGGTATAACTGAAGAATAAACGAGACTATCACCAACAACAATGGCATCTACAGAGTTTTTAGCTTCGCCAAGTATTTCATACTCACTTGTTTTAATTAAACCATATTCCTTTATATTTTCTTTTGGTAAAAGCAAATATGAAAAACCATAATATAGAAAAATAAATATTGCTATAAAAATTATACTTTTAAATAAATTTTTCATTTTACCTCCCTAAAAATCTGCATATATTGGATCTACCGGAGCATATCCAGGACCAAAAGCACCAAAAATAATAATTGAAAATATCAGTAAATAATAAATAAACCATCTAAATACTATATTTTTAGTTGCTAGTTTTTTTCTAACAGAAATACCTTTTTCTCGTAAAAAACTTATTACAAGTATAGCTATTAAAGCTATTATAAGAACAAATAAATCAGGCATATCAAGTCCTAAACTTGGTATTTCCCACGAACTTACTTTAAAACTTGTAAATATTTTTCCTAGCATTGTAAAAGCACTACCTACAGTTTCTGCCCTAAAGATTAGTTCTCCCAAGATAACTAAAAATACTGTTTTAATAATTTGTAATCCTTTAAGTATTTTACTATTTTGTATATTTAATTTAACATATAACTTATTAAAAGGTGTTCTTGTAATATTACCAATTGAAATCATAACGAAATGATATAAACCAAATAAAATATATGTCCAACCTGCTCCATGCCATAAACCATTTAAAAGCCATACCACTAAAAGAGCAACTGTACCACTTAATAAAGGGCCATAATGATTACCAAGTACTTTTCTTAACTTAATAGTCATTTTTTTCATTGGTTTAGATAATGATGTTGGATAATATATATAATCTTTAAACCATGTACCTAAACTAATATGCCATCTAGTCCAAAATTCTGATATATTTTTACTAAAGAATGGTTGTTTAAAGTTTTCAGGAACATTTACATTAAAGATATTGCCAATACCACATACGACATCCATAGCACCTGAAAAATCCATATAAAGCATAATGGTATATGATAAAGCACCTAAAAATATAACTGGGCCAGAATATTCCATGTAACCACTAAATACTGTTTTAACAAGAATATTAAGTCTATCTGCTATAACTATTTTCTTAAATAATCCCCATAATACTCTTTGTAAGCCAAAGCATAAGTTTTGATATGTTATTTTATTTCCTTCAAATAAATTTTCTGCAGTATCACTATATCTTGTAATTGGGCCTTCCATAATACTTGGGAAGAAAGACATAAATAATGCTACTCTAAAGAAATTTTTATCAGCTTCTATTTTACCATTATAAACATCAAAGAGATATGATAAAGCTTGTAATGTATAAAAAGATATTCCAATCGGAGCAATTAACTTAAGTATATTAAACTCATAACCAGCATCAAATAAATTTAGCAATAAATTAATATTAATTGTAAAGAATTTTAAGTATTTAAACACAAATAAGAAAGATACATTAATTATTAAGCAAAGTATTAAAATTAATCTTTTTTGTCTTTTGCATTTTTCTTTAATAGTTTTTTTATCATCACTATTACAATTACTTAATTCATTATTTTTCTTATCATCTATTTTTTTCATCCTAAGCGTGCTTAAATAAATAGTTATTATTGTAATTAATATAAACAAAATTCTCCATCCACTTAACAAATAAAAAAACAATAAACTTGATAACAATAAGGCATAAGGCCTTACTTTCTTTGGAAATAAATTATAAAAAACTATTACAATTAAAAAGAAATAATTATAATATTTACTTAATACACTATGCATGATACTACTCCTTTAAACAACATTTTTTAAAAATCAGTTGCATTTGTATTATACCATATTATTATTTATTTAGCTATACTAAAACCAGTATCAATTGTGTATTGATACTGGTTATTTTATTAAGCTGAGATTCTAAATGGTTCTGAAATGCTACCATTTCCAAATTCATAAGTTACAGATGATGAAAGGAAGAAAGATGGCCTGATGTACATCCAATTTATTGATGCACAGTTGTAAGAATTCATTGTTGATGTCCATTGCTACTGGGCTTATTATCTCATTTTGGTATGCTGTACATGGTGTTACTGAACTAGTATAAGTTCCGTTAGTCTTTAAAAGATTTCCTTTTGTATAATCATACTTGGATACTTTAACTAATTGTTTGGATTGCCTATCGCATATCTATAACTATTATCATTTGCACAATTTGTTAGGCTTGTATCGCGGTGATATAATGATTTTATGTAGCTTGCTAGCAATGACTTCTCCTTGTCTTTTTGTATCATAACTTTTGCTGTCATACGTTGTAAAGGTAAATACATCTGTTGAGTATGTTGTAACATTTAAACTTGCTGATGAGGGACTTCCTCCTTGCGATTGGAAGTACGCATAGAAGCAATTAACAATATAGTTTTATTTTTTATTTATATTTTGTCCTACCCTTCAAGAAACGCTGTAAGAATAAAGCTTCCACCAACAGTTATTGTATATGATCCATATTTCTCGTCAAAATTACTTATAGATGGTAACAAAAATTCACCACTTGAAATATCAAAGATTAGAACCTTTATCATACTTGAATCCTGTTCCTTAAAGAGCTCTGATGCCATATTCACCGTATATGTATTTTCGGTATTTTTGCCAACAATGCTTGTATCAATATTAACAATTGATAGTGAGCACATGTATGAATATCCTTCAAGCTTGCTAATAACATCATTTAACTGATTTTGTTGAGCATTTGATAAACTACCAGAGTAAGTTAATACACCTGTATCGAATGTTCCAGTTTTAAGTATATGATTAAAAATTTTGCCAATTGTATTATAGTTATTGTACAATTTCTTAAGATTTAGTTCAGTTAAGCCTGAGATTGTAACTCCATCAGTTGTAGAACTAATATCACAACCAATATAATAATTACCGCTTTCCCCATTACAATAAACTCCGGTATAACTTTTACCAACTTCAATGGCTGTATTGTCATCAATATAGTATCCAAACGTATTATATATACTTTCACTCCATGAAGCAAGAGTCATACCTGATTTGAATTCATATTCTGTACCTTCATAAATAAATTTTAATGCACCATCAAGTTTAGCATTTGTAACATAAATATTTGAATATTTACTATTGCTATCCATTACTTTTACTATAATTCTATAGAAACCATTTGTTAAATTATTAAATGTATAAGAATTACTTGCTGATTCCATAAATGTATTGCCATTATCTATTGAATAATAATATTTTGAGATATTACTTGTTCCATTACTTGTTGTTACATTCACAGTAACTAAGTTACTTGTACTACTTGTTGTTACATTTGTTATACTTGGTAAAACATAACTTGTTGTTGAGAAACTATAACTATATGTATTAGTTTTAATTTTTTTCTTATCAATTGCATAGGCGTATACATTGTAATTTTTTGATGCACTCAAATTAGTAAATGTATATGAACTCGATGTACTTTCAACATAAGTTAAAGTATTAGCTGCCAATTTATTACTTAATCTTTGCACTATATTTTCATTATTATTTAACATTGCTATACCATTTGACTCTTCAATAGCATAATAATACTTATCTATTTCGTTACTTCCTTGTTCGACATTTAAGTTAACTGTTAAATTTGTTCCACTTTTTGTGGCACTAAGTGTATTAATTGTATTCGGAGTATAATCATCAAATGAATCTTTTGATATTAGTACTTGTCCAGAAAATGATTTACCGGCATTTTTACTTTGGTCTGCATTGTAATTTACAAATGTTGCTGTTATATTCCATGTATCTGTTTTCGTACTTGTTGTTGTTATTTCTCTATTACTAAGTAA
>CAKORG010000013.1 GCA_934101495.1 uncultured Bacilli bacterium | reverse complement strand
ATGGCGGAAGGAGAGAATATGAAAGCAAATATCCATCCAGAAGTAAAAGATGCTACTGTTACTTGTGCATGTGGAGCCACATTTAAAACAAAATCAACAAAAGAAAAAATCGATGTTGAAATTTGTAGTGAATGTCATCCATTCTATACAGGAACTCAAGGAAGAGCTAAAAAGACTGGAAACATTGAAAAATTCAATAAAAAATTTGGTTTAGATAAAGAACAAAATTAATTAGTTTTGTTCTTTTCTTATGAAACAAAAAATAAATGAAAACACTTGTAATAAAAGAGAATATATGATAGTATATATTTTATATCTACTAAAGAGTCACGAAAGAATAATATTTAATTATTAAATTATACTTTAAAAGTATATATAATGAATATATCATTATATAATAAAGAAATGGAGGAAACATGAACAATTATGAAGAAGTTGAAACACTAGTAAAAAAAGTAGAAATAGGAAAAGCAATTAGAGAAAGACAAGCTAATAACGAAATAACTGAAGCATACTGGAATATAGGGAAACTTATTGTTGATGCACAAGGTGGAAAAGAAAAAGCAAGTATGGTGATAAACTATTAAAAGAATGGTCAGAAAAGTTAACTCAAGAATATGGTAAAGGATATGATTATACAAATTTATCTAGATTTAGACAATTATATCTATATTTTCCAATTATTGGCCCAGTGGGCCAACAATTGAATTGGACAATAATTAGAACCATTTTACCTATCAAAGAGAGAATTAGAAAAAGAAATAAAAAGCAATTCCTTTGAAAGATTAGAACATAAACCTGATAAAGTAGATATAATTACTTCAATAAGTGTACCAGCCATAACGGAAAACTTTAAAAATCCAATTCTATTAAATTTAAATGGTAATAAAGTTGAAAATGAAAAAAATTTAGAAAAATTAATATATTCTCAGTTAAGTTATGTATTTATGCAATTAGGGAACGATTTTACATGGGTAGGAAATCAATACAAAATAAGTGATGGTAACAAAAATTATTATATAGATATGCTATTATACAATATAAATTATAATTGTTATGTTGTAGTGGAAATAAAATGTAGAAGTTTAAAAAAAGAAGATAAAGGGCAAACTGAATTTTATATGACATTAGTTGATAAGTATAAGAAAAGAGCAAATAACAATCCTACAATTGGAATAATAATAACAAGAGAACAAGATAAATTTGTTGCAAACTTTGTTAAAAGTGAAAAACTAGTGCCACTTACTTATGAGTTAGTGAATTAAATTATTAAATAAGTAAAGAATAACAAGTATAAATTTATGAGATATAAAAAATAAAAGAATTGCGCCCCACTGGAGCGCAATTTGACTGCCTTAAGTTAAATTAATTTTAGTAATAAAAAATATTATCGTAAATTAAATAATAAAGTCCTCAAATAAATAGACATCAAGCATAAACTTTAGTATAATTAAATAGGGAGATGATTACAATAAAAGTATTTTTAGGTTATGACCACCAAGGGGTTAAATGTAAAGAAGATATTATAAATTATTTAAATGAATATGGTTATGAAGTTGAAGTTCCAAACATAGAAAATAATGATACTGATGATTATCCAGATTTTGCAAAATGGGTTTGTCATAAAGTTTTGGAAGAACATTCTTTAGGTATTCTAGTTTGTGGGACAGGCATAGGTATGTCTATCGCTGCCAACAAAGTGAGAGGTATCAGATGTGCTAGAGTTATTGATAGTAATGATGCATTTACTGCCAAAAATCACAATGGTGCTAATGTTATAGCGTTTAGTGCAAATATTCCATCAAGTGAAATACACAATATCATAGATAACTTCATTATGACTAAAGAACCAAATGAAGAAAGACATTTAAGAAGAATTGAAAAAATAACAGAAATGGAAAATGAAAATTATGCCAGTTAAATTAATTCTTTATATATTTTTTACATTTGTATCAGCATTTGGTTTATCTGGAGTAAACTTTAATGGAATTATTAAATCGGGAAAAAACCTAGAAGCCAAAGTAATTGTTATGGTTTTAAGTTTCTCTTTTGGTTATTTATTAACAAATTTTGTACTAGATTTTTTAAATATTTAATAAACTTAAATGGAGATAAATATGAAAAATAAAATACTATTCTTAATTGTAGTAGTTTTATCATTCGTAGCAATAGGTAGTTTCAAAAAAGAAACTGCCTTTTCTGATAATAATATAAAAGAAGAAAAACCTAAAAAAGAAGTTAAGCTTGCTATCAAAGATAGTGAAACTGGCATAGTTAGTAACATAGATTTAGAAGAATATGTCATAGGTGTTATCGCCGGAGAAATGCCTGCATCTTTTAACGTGGAAGCTCTAAAAGCTCAAGCGGTTGCAGCACGTACTTATGCCATATACAAAATGAATAATGCAAGTGGTACATATGACTTAGTAACAGATATAACTAATCAAGTTTATTTTACCAAAGATAAAATGAAAGAAAATTGGCAAGAAAATTATGAATATTATTATAATAAAATAAAAGATGCTGTTAATAGCACTAAAGATTTAATTATGACCTATAATGGTAACGTAATATGTAGTTTTTATTTTTCAACTAGTAACGGAAGCACAGAAGAAGCTAAAACAGTCTTTGGAGAAAATAAAGAATATTTAAAAAGTGTAAGTTCACCAGAAAAAAGTAAAACAACAAAAGTAACTTTAACTAAAAAAGAATTTTGTAATAAGTTAAATTTATCATGTAACAAAATTGCTGTAAATTCTATAGAAAAAACACCATCAGGAAGAATAGGTACCATAGTTATCAACCATAAAAGTTTTAAAGGAACAGAAGTAAGGACTAAACTAGGATTAAGATCAACAGACTTTGAAATTAATATTTTAGAAAATAATATTGAAATAACCACAAAGGGATATGGTCATGGTGTTGGAATGAGTCAGTACGGAGCCAATACTTTAGCTAATGAAGGCAAAACTTATGAAGAAATATTAAAACATTATTATCAAAATATAAATATTGAAAAAATTAGTGTATAAAAAATAACAATTTTTCCCATACTTTAAGTAGGATGGTGAAAAATGAAAACAAAAAGACTTAGAAAATTTGTTTTACCAACAGTTTATGTAATGGTTATCGGAGTATTATTTGTAAGTATTTCAATTCTAGGAAATGTATTACAGTCCCAAATGGAATACGATAATATGGCAGTAAGTGCATTAAAGGATAATGTAACTCCAGTTATCAAAAATGATGATACTCCAGTAAGTAAAATTGAAAAACCATTTGTAAGTACTAATGTTGCTATAAGCAAATCATTTTATGATATGACTGATGAAGCATCAAAACAACAAAATTCATTAGTATATTATGAAAACACATACTTACAAAATAGTGGTGTTCTATACTCATCACAAGATGCTTTCGAAGTATTAAGTAGCTTTGATGGCACAGTAACAAATGTTGCAACTGATGACATCCTTGGAAATTATGTAGAAATTACCCACAATCCAAATTTAAAAACTGTATATTATAGTTTAAGTGATGTCCAAGTTAAAAAAGATGATGTTGTTATAAGCGGTGATGTTATAGGTAAAAGTGGAGATAATAAACTAAATGGTGAAACAGAAAATTGCTTACTATTTGAAGTATATCATAATGGAATAGCAATAGACCCAGAAGACTTTTATAATATGAATATTGAAGATTTAAAATAACATAAAAATAGCCCTTTAATAATATATTTTATTAAGGGGTTGTTTGGTTAATGAATAAAGATATAAAAAGAAGAGTATTAAGTGAAGCAAATCACATTATTAAAACGCAAGATACAATAAGACAAACTGCAGATAGGTTCAATGTAAGTAAAAGCACTGTACATACTGACCTTTCGGAAAGATTAAAAGAAATAGATAAAAATTTAGGAAGAGAAATTGATAACATATTTAAAACTCATGATAGAGAAAAACATATCCGTGGGGGAGAGGTAACAAGACAAAAATATAAAAGAGGTTAAACTATGAAATATAACTATGTATTACATATAACAGATGATTATTTATATTTAAAGAAAAAAGATAAGATAATAAAATATAGACTAGCAAAAGATGTTATATACGGAGGAAAAGTAGCAAATATAAATAAATTCATGAAATCTTTAGAAAAGTTATTAAGTGAAAATCATTTAAATAACTCTTTATTTGGTGAAAAAATCAAAATAATCGTCGCATCAAATTATACACCTGCAGATATAACATTTTTAAAAAATATAATAAATTGCTTTAATTATAGAAAAATAAGTATTGATAAAGAACTTAAACATTATAAGTTAAATAGCGCAAATTCATATGTAAATGTCTTTGATAATTACTTAAATATAACATTCTTAGATGAATATAAAAAAGTTAATAACATCTATATTGAAACAAAATGTTTCTTAAGTAATGATGATTTAATGTCTTACATAAATTATATTTTAGGAGAAAAAGAAGTATATTTATTAGGTAGTGGAAACCTCATTAATGAAATATTTTCTAGTTTTGAAAACAAATTTAACAAAAAAACATATATTTTTAAAAATTTTGAAACCTACATAATCACTAGCAAAAAGGCTTGAAAAACCCGCATTTTGTCGACATTTGTCGAACGATTTTTGTTGCATTATATACTATAGTGTGTTAAAGTTTAAGAGTAGGAAGGAGCTAGAGTTATGATGCAGGGAACTGTTAAGTGGTTTAATAATGACAAAGGCTATGGTTTCATCGAATGTGATAAACTTTCTGACATCTTTGTGCATTATTCAGCTATCGTAAAAGAAGGTTATAAGACATTAAACGAAGGTGCAACAGTAAGCTTTAAATTAATTGAAACTTCAAAAGGTTTACAAGCAGTTGATGTTTTAGAACAAGAAATGACTACAATTAAGTAGTTTTTTTCTTTTATTTGTGTTATATTAATTATAGGAAGGTGATATATTGAAAATAAGTATTCGTGGTGACAAAGTAACAGTCACAAAATCAATGAAAGAATACATAACAGAAAAGTTAGGAAAGCTTGATAAGTATTTTGAAAGCCCAAAGAGCACAGAGTGTAAAGTCCTAGTTAAGGTTAAGAACCAAGAGGAAAGTATTGAAGTAACAGTGCCAACAAGTAAATTTACTTTAAGAGCAGAAGAAAGACATTCCGACTTTTATGCAGCTGTGGACCTAGTCGTTGACAAACTTGAAGGACAAATTAGAAAAAATAAAAATCGTCTTGGCAAGAAATATCGCGATGTTCCTAAATTTGAAATGAGTTTTGATTTTGAAGTTTCTGACGATGAGGAAGAAGAAATACCAAAAATCATCAAAAGAAAAGAAATGGAAATGAAGCCAATGGATGAAGAAGAAGCTTTGCTCCAAATTGATTTATTAAATCATGATTTCTTTGTCTTTAAAAATATTGATGAAGATTGCGTATCTGTTCTATATAAAAGAAAAGATGGCAAATTTGGTATTATAAATGTTAAATAGTTTATAATTTGAAGCCTAAAAGGCTTCTTTTTTAGTGAATATCCTGTGAAAAAAGCCCTAAAAGCTTTTTCTTTTCTTTCACTTATGTTATAATACACATTAAGGAGAAATGAAAAATGAATTTTATAAAAAAATTATTAGACAGTGAATATAAAGAATTATGTCGCTTTGAAAAATTAGCAGAAGAAATTGAAAAATTAGAGCCTGTTATGCAAGCTTTAAAAGATGAAGATTTTAAAGATAAAACTTTAGAATTTAAAGCTATGCTTGAAGATGGAAAAACACTAGATGATATTGTAGTTCCAGCATTTGCTTTAGCTCGTGAAGCTGCATATCGTGCTATTGGTGAAAAACCATTCCATGTTCAAATTCTTGGTGGTTTAGCAATTCACTATGGTAACATTGCTGAAATGAAAACTGGTGAAGGTAAAACTTTAACAACTATATTGCCAGCATATCTTAATGCGTTAAGTGGTCAAGGTGTACACGTAGTAACAACCAATGAATACTTATCAAGTCGTAATGCTGAATGGATGCGTCCAATCTATGATTTATTAGGTGTATCAGTTGGTATAAATTTAAGAGAATTATCACCTAAAGAAAAACAAGAAGCATACAATGCTGATATTACATATTCAACAAACAATGAAGTTGGTTTTGACTATTTAAGAGATAATATGGTAGTAAGAAAAGAAGATAGAGTTCAAAGAGGACTTAACTTCTGTATCATCGACGAAGTTGACTCAATCTTAATTGATGAAGCAAGAACTCCATTAATCATAAGTGGTGGACAATTTAATACTAACAGTCTTTATATCGAAGCAGACAGAGTAGCAAAAAGACTAAAAGAAGAAGATGACTACACAATAGATTTAAAAACAAAGAGTGTCTCTTTAACAGCAGAAGGTAGTAAAAAAGTTGAAAAGTTTTTAAACATAACAAATCTTTATGACTTAGATAACACAAGCTTAGTTCATCATATTAATCAAGCTTTAAAAGCAAATTATGGCTTTAAAAAAGATATTGATTATGTTGTAGATAATGATGCAATTATAATTGTTGATCCGTTTACGGGTCGTCTAATGCATGGAAGACAATATTCTGAAGGACTTCATCAAGCCATCGAAGCTAAAGAAGGTGTTACAATTAACACTGAAACTAAGACGATGGCAACAATCACATTCCAAAACTTATTTAGAATGTATAATAAACTATCAGGTATGACAGGTACTGCCAAGACTGAAGAAGAAGAATTTAGAAATATTTACAACATGTACGTTATTAGAATACCAACTAATAAACCAGTAATTCGTGAAGATTTACCAGACTTAGTTTATTCAGGAGAAAATGGAAAATATAAAGCAATTATAAATGTAGTTAAAGAAATCCATTCTAAACATCAACCAATCCTAATTGGTACAATCTCAGTTGAAGCTAATGAAAAATTAAGTAAATTACTCACTAAAAATGGTTTAAAACATGAAGTATTAAATGCTAAGAACCATGAAAGAGAAGCTGAAATAATTGCTCATGCTGGTGAAAAAGATGCCATAACACTTGCAACAAATATGGCAGGTCGTGGAACAGATATTAAACTTGGTGAAGGTGTTCGTGAAATTGGAGGTCTTTATGTAATTGGTACCGAAAGACATGAATCTCGTCGTATTGATAATCAGTTACGTGGACGTTCAGGACGTCAAGGGGACCCAGGAACAAGTCAATTCTTTGTATCATTCGAAGATGATTTAATGCGTCGTTTTGGTACTGAAAAAATAAAAAATATGCTAATAAGCATGGGAATAACTGATGACCAAGCAATCCGCTCTAAAGCACTAACAAGAAGTATTGAATCAGCTCAAAAGAAAGTTGAAGGAAACAACTTCGACTATCGTAAAAGTTTACTTGACTATGACAATGTTTTAAATGAACAAAGAGAAATTATTTATGCACGTCGTAATGAAATATTAGATAAAGAAAGCATTCATGATACAATTATTGAAACATTTAAAAATACAATAACAAACTTAGTAGATAGTCATATTCCACCAGAAAATTATCTAACAGAAAATGATTTATCTGAAATTGCAGAATATGTAAATACGAACTTCTTAAAAGGTGAACAGTTAAATCCAAAAGTTCTTGAAGGCATGAAAGAACAAGAAGTAATTGACCACATAAGTGAACTTGTTATCAAAGATTACGAAAAGAAAATGATATCATCACCACTTATGAATGATTTTGAAAAAGCTATATCACTACGTGTCATTGATACAAGTTGGGTAGATCACATGAGTGCTATGGAACACTTAAAAGAAGGCGTTGGTCTTCGTGGATATGGACAATCAAACCCTGTTCAAGTCTACACAATGGAAGGCTTTGAAATGTTTGATAACTTACTTAACAAAATTGATAATGATATTGCCTTATTCTTGCTTAAAGCAGAAGTTCGTCAAAATGTTGAAAGAAAACAAACTTTAAAAGGAACAGCAAATGATGGCAAAGAAAAATTAAAGAAAGAACCTAAAAGAGTTAGCCATAAAATAGGTCGTAATGACCCATGCATCTGCGGCTCTGGAAAGAAATATAAGAATTGCTGTGGAAAATAGCTCGCAAACCCCAATAAAATAAGCATTTTTAAAAATTGAAAAAATTATCCGTGATTTGTCTAAACAATATAAATCTTGTGAACACAGTGTATTATTAATGAAAGAGGTGATTACTATTAAAATTATTCTAGGCTCTCAAAATAATTCAAAAAAAGAAGCGATAATTATAGCTTTAATAGAATTAGGTATAGATAATTTTGAAATTGAATCTTTAGAGGTTGATTCTTATGTTAGTTCAAAGCCAATAAATGGAGAAATTTTAACAGGAGCACATAATAGAAATCAAGAATTATCAAAGTATTGCATAGAAAATAATATCAATTTTGATTTACTAATTAGTATTGAAGGTGGATATGAGCAAATTAATGATTATTATTTTATAATTACTTATGCGTCTATTATGGATTCAAGTAAAAATGAGTACTTTGGAAAATCACAAGGGTTACAAATAACTAAAGCTATGTTTGATTGGGTAAAGGATGGTAAATCACTAAATAAAGTAATTGAAAAAATAATAGGTAATGAAAATAATAAAAAGGTAAATGGAATAAGTGGATATTTAACAGACAGTTATTACTATAGAAGTTATTTTGATTCAACTGCTGTAATTAGTGCAATTCAATTTATGCAAAATAGTAATAAAACATATAAAAAATTGGAAATGAATTTAAAAAAATAATTTAAATAATTAAAATCACTAATTGTTATGATTTAAATTCAGTGGTGTGTACAATGTCCACAATATGTCCACGTTAGAGAAATACTTATAGTACAGATAATATCATAAATACAAATAATATAGATGTTACCTAGTTCGATAAATAAAGAAATACTCATAATACTATAAGTATAAATAATACAGATAATATGGGAGCATCCACTATCATGTGGCTCTGGAAAGAAATATAAGAATTGCTGTGGAAAATAAATTGTTTTACAAGGCGTTATGAGTTAAACAATAGCCCCAAAAAACGGAAATTTATGTGCACATTAATAGAAACTAGCATTCCAGCTAGTTTTTATTCTTTTTTCTAAAGCTTTTAGAAGGTATTTACATTTTATAATTTTTTTGTTTGTCAAATTAAAAACAATTTTTCTACTCAAATCAATTTTCAATACTATTTTCTAAATGATTTTAAAATATCTCTTTAAGTTTTGTTAGGAAATAGCAGACTTTTATGATATAATTTCTATATATTCGGATGGTGATTTATATGTTAAAAGAAGTAAAAATAGAATTAACTAATAAATGTTCAAGAAATTGTAAACACTGTTCTAGTAGTGCTACAAGTGATAAGAAAAATTTACAAGAACTAGACTTTAATGATGTTACTAAAATTATAAAAGAAGCAAAATTAATGGATGTAGAGACTATAGTTTTTACTGGCGGAGAACCATTAATGTATGATAAACTCTCTGAGTTGATTAAATTAACATCAAGTCTAGGTATGAAATCAACAATTTATTCTTTTGCATACAGAAATAATCAAACTTTAAAACAATATAAAATTTTAATAGAAAACGGTTTAAATAAAATTATATACTCCTTAGCTGATGCTTTAACTAATGAAAAAGAACTGTCCACATATGAAAAAGAAGAATTTTTTGACAAAGTATTTGAAGGAAATAATGCTACTTTAGGTTTTCATTACGCTGTATCGAAAGATTCTATTGATAGATTAGATGAAGTTGTAAACAGAACTATTCAAACATTTAATAGCAAAAGATATTTTGATAAAATTAGTTTGCTTAGATTTGTTCCACATGGTAAAGGAACAAATGAAATGGATTTATCAAAAGAAGAACTATTATTAATTAAAGCTTTATATTTAAATAGTAGTTATCAATCTAGAATTAGATTAGGAAGTCCTTGGAATATTTTAGGAATAAAAAATAATCCTTGTATCATTGCAGATGAAATAATGATAATTGGTTTTGATGGAATTGCTTATCCGTGTGATTCTATAAAATATTTTACGGAATTAGGTATAAGCGGAAATATAAAAGAAAATTCTTTAATTGAGATGTATAACTCCGAATATTTTACTAATTTACGAAACTTAAATATAAGTAATAGTTGTTCGTCTTGCAGTCAATACAATATTTGTAAAAGTGGCTGTATTGGTCAAAAAATAATTGCAAAATACTCACAAGATGATGATAAAGTAAAGGTATTAACAAGATGTATTAACTCTAGAGATCCAAAATGTATGAGGTAGATATGAAAAGAAGACAATATGTTTATGATTTATACTGGTATTTTGCATATGAAAGACAAAGTATATTTTGGAAAAAATTAAATGGTGAAGAACCTCCATGGACAAAAGATAAAATACTACAAACTTATAAGTTCTGTAATAGTTACAGAGTAAATGATAGAGTTAGTCAATATTTACTTAAAAATGTTATCTACAACGAAAAAAAATATAGTGATGAAGACATGATTTTTAGAATACTTTTATTTAAATTATTTAATAAAGAATCAACTTGGGAATTATTACTAGACAATTTTAATGATATTACTTTAAAAACATTTGATATGAAAAAGTATTCCAAAGTTTTAGAAAATGCCATTTTAAATGGAATAAAAATATATAATGATGCTTATATAAGCTGTGCTAATAAAGCCTTTGGTTATGATAGAAAACATGATAATCATTTAGCATTATTGGATAAGATTTTCAATATTGATAAGGCTCATTTAAAAATTTTAAGTGCAAAAACTATGGAAGAAGGATTCAAAATAATAAAAAGTTACCCTTTAATTGGAAATTTCATGGCTTATCAATTAGTAACAGATATTAATTATAGTGATGCTGTAAATTGGCGTGAGGATGAATTCACAGTAGCCGGACCTGGCTCTTTAAGAGGCATCAAAAAGTGCTTTATAGATAAAGGTAAAAAGACTAATGAAGATATCATCAGATATATGTATGAACACCAAGAAGAAGAATTTAAAAGATTAGGTTTGGATTTTAAAAAAATTTGTAATAGACCACTACAATTAATAGATTGTCAAAATATATTTTGTGAATTAGATAAATACTGTAGACAAGCATTACCAGATCTAAAATCCAATAGGACCAAAATAAAGAAAAAATATGTTGCAAAAAAAGACAAAATAACGTATATCTATCCAAGTAAATGGTATTTAAAAAATAATTAACTATGCTATAAAAACTATGAATTAAAAGGAGATATAAAATATGGAAATAACAGATGAAAAAGAAGTCATAGAAAGAATAATTAATTTAATAAATGAATTGCATCCAGCTAAAACACCAAGGATTGACCTGCATACTCCAAGTTTCAAAAGACCATCGACAGATATAGAAATCACTCTAGTTGAAAATGACAACATGCCATATACATTTATTAATATTTTAGATGGAACTGAAAGTTTTAAACAAAGTGTACCAAAAGGTGAAATATTAATAGATGCTTTCTTAGACACAAAAATTTTAAAAAAGTTAATAGATTATATACTAACAAATTTTCCAATAGTATATAGCTTTAATGTGAATGAGTATTCAATATCCATTAATTTTTCATTTTCTAAAAATAATGGTTTTTACGAAACATCAGGATTATCATTAGAAAATGTTAATTTAGAAATTAGCATCAGAGATTTAAAACTAAAAAATAAATTAAAAGAGTATTTAATATTTATAATTAGTACATACGAAAGTGTATTAAAACAAACATCATTTTGGCAAGAAAATATTCAAAAATACAAGAAAAAAATACTATTTGAAATGGAGTACAATTATATAATTGATTTCATATCTTATTTAACTGAAGATGAAATAAGAAAATTATTAGCAAACATTTCTAATGAAAGATTTATAGAAGTAATGAATGAATTGACTTCAAAAGATGCAAAATTAGAAAGATTAAAATAATAAATGTGTTGATATCTTAATAGTTATCAACATTTTTTTATGTAGAAGGACCAAATTGGCCAAAAGGTGACAAATAAGATGCTGAACCTGCCACAATAGAATTTAATGGAACAACAAATTCAATATTAAATCTTGTAAAGATTAATTAATAAGCCATATCGGTCTATTAATTTTAAATTACTTATGTTATACTATACTAAAGTAATGGTGATTTGAAATGAAAAAAATAGGAAAAAAACAAGTTATAATCGGAGCTGCAGTACTTGTAATAATATTATTAATTATTTTACTCATAGTATTGATAAAGCCAAAAAGCACAAATGAACCAGATAATAAGTCTCAAAACAATGTCTTAACAATGAATGAAGTAACTCCACTTGAAAATGGTAATTCTTCTGAAGCAGCAGAATTAATTAAACAGAATATAGTAAAGGTTACTAACAAAATAGGTGAAAATACAAATATAATTGGAACTGGATTTTTTCATAAATCTGGTTACTTAGTCACTAATAGTCACATCGTAGATATTAAAGGAACAATTGAAATAACCTATAGTGATGGAACTAGCAGTACAGCAAGTATTTATAGTAATGATATTACATCAGATATAGCACTGTTAAAAGTTGAAGACAATACTAAAAAAGCTATGTATTTTGGAAATACATTATCATTAAAAATAACTGATGAAGTTTATGCTATTGGTTATCCATATGCCTTAGAAGGTGAAGCAAGCGTTTCCAAAGGAATTTTATCTGCAAGAAGATCTGCTGGTGGAATAGAATTTTTACAATCAGATATATCTTTAAACCAAGGTAACTCAGGAGGCCCGCTAATAACAGACAAAGGTGAACTAATTGGTATCAATACATATGCAACAGAAAATGCTTCAATTGGCATGTCTATTTCAGCTGAGTCTTTAAACAATTTAATTCATAAATTAATCGAAAGTCCAAAAATAAATTATTTAACCACCGATAGACCTGAAAATGCCCTAAGTGTGGTTCTAAATGAAATTGGTTATAAATATGATGATTTATATTGTGAAAAAGATATTATTTATAAATATATTCATCATAAAGAAGAAAATAATAATAGCAATCATCATAACAACACAAATTACAATGCTTTTAAAGATAATGCCGATTTTAAAAAAGTAACTATTAAAAATTATAATAAAGTTATATATCCTTTAGCAGATAACGTAACACCAACAATTTTGGAG
This sequence comes from uncultured Bacilli bacterium, assembly GCA_934101495.1. Taxonomy (GTDB): domain Bacteria; phylum Bacillota_I; class Bacilli_A; order RF39; family UBA660; genus Onthocola_B. Next base: position 14,240 of record CAKORG010000013.1, on the reverse strand, counting down.
GATTTTGAAGATTCTTTAGATATTGAAATTATTCCAGAAAATCCAAGAGCCACTTATGAAATAATGGGAAATGGTAATTTTAAATTTGGTCGAAATGAGATAAAAATGAAGATCACATCTGAATCTAAAAAAAATTATCGGTATTTAACAACAGATGTAATAAAACCTGTAAATACTTTTAAAGATGTAAAAGCATTACAGATTTATTCAAGAAAAAATAATGATGAACATGATAGTTATATTGAAATTAGTATAGGACTTTTAGATAAAGACCGCATATCAATTTATGATAACATACTACTTTCAAAATCGTTATTAAAAGAAGGTAAAATAAATGTATTTTCTGGGGCAGAATATGAAGAAAACAGGATACTTTTAAAAAGTTATAACATTGATTCAGAAGAATTTGCAAATAGAAAAAAGAAGATAAAAATAGATGAAATCAGAAACTTATTAAAAGATGAAGATTATAAATTTGATAATTCTAGTAGTGCATATATATCTTTTGACATATCTATTAAAACCAATGATGGTAAAGAGTTAAATAATTCAAATACTACAACGATTTATAAAGAAATAAGTTAAAGACTCAAAAGTCATTTAATTTTCAAAAAAATATACTTATTCACAAAAAATGTCAATATGCTGAACAAATAAAATAAAAGCCTTTTAGTTCCAAATCATTCGTGTTATAATTAGTACGTTAAAAAATCAGAGGTGTTACAATGATAAAAAAGAAAGTTCAAAATAAAGAATATTATAAAAATTTAAATATAATAAGAATTATATCTTGTATAGCTGTATTATTCTACCACTTAGGCATATTAAAAGGAGGTTACTTAGCTGTATGTACTTTCTTTGTTTTAAGTGGGTACTTATCATGTAAATCAGCATGTAAAAAAGAAAATTTTTCATTAAAAGAATATTATAAAAATAGATTTATAAAGTTATATATTCCTTTAATAATAGTAGTATTTATTTCCATCGGTGCAGTATCTTTATTTAAAAATATTTATTGGTTAAGCTTAAAAGCTGAAACAACATCAGTACTACTTGGATATAACAACTTTTGGCAAATAAGTGCTAATCTAGATTATTTTGCAAGACATGTTGATTCACCATTTATGCATCTGTGGTACATAGCAATACTTTTCCAATTCGATTTAGTATTTCCATTTATTTTTAAAGGCTTAAAAAAACTTGGTGATAAAGTAAATAAAAAATTACCTTGTATTATAACTTTAACTTTATCGATAATAAGCATTATTTATTTTATCATATGTTCAAAAAGTACTAATTTAATGGGTGCTTACTATAATACTTTTGCGAGAAGTTATGCACTATTATTAGGTTTATGTTTAGGTTTTTATCATTCATATTATGGTTTACTAGTTCCAAGTTACATAAAAACTAAACCATTACGTAAAGTAATATTTACATTATACATATTTATTTTAATACTATCATGTATATTAATTCCATCGACATCAAAATTCTTTGCAATAAGTATGGTTTTAATAACAATTATTTCATGCCGTTTAATAGATTATGGAACAATCGATAAAAAAGAACTAACTAAAACAGATAAAGTATTAAAATTCTTTGCTAATATTAGTTATGAGATATATTTAGTACAATATCCAATTATATTTTTATTCCAATACATTAATATAAACCATTATTTAAAAACTCCATTAATTATAATAATTGTACTAATACTTTCATACATATTACATATAGTAACAAATAAAGGAGAAAAGATGAAAAAATTAAGAGTAATATTAATTGTAATTGTTTTAGCATTATCAAGCTTTGGTGCTTATAAATACATCACAGCAAAATCACATGAAAAAGAAATGAAACAGTTAGAACTAGAACTAGCAGAAAATGAAAAAATAATGTTAGAAAAACAAAAGGAATATAAACTACAAGAAAAACAAGTCGAAGAAGATTGGACAAAAGAACTTGAAAAATTAGATGATATAAGTAACTATGAACAAATGGTTAAAGAATTACCAGTAACATTCATTGGTGACTCAGTAATGCTCGGAGCCATGAATAATTTAAAAACAATGTTTCCAAATAGTTATTTTGATTCAAAAGAGTCACGTTCAACTTATGTTGGCTATACTATAATTAAAGACTTAAAAGAAAGCAAGAAACTTGGTGATCCAGTAGTTATCCACCTAGGAACAAATGGTGATTGTAAAAATAGTTGTAAAGAAAACTTAATGAATTTACTAAGTGATAGAACTGTTTTCTGGATTAATACCACAAATTATACTAAAGTCAATGATAGCTTAAATGAACTTGCTACAAAATATAACAATCTTCATATTATTGATTGGTATAGTTTATCAAAGGGCCACAAAGATTGGTTCTATGCTGATGGTATTCACTTACCTCCAACAGGTAGAAAAGAATATACAAATATCGTATATAATGCCATACTAAATGTTTATAAAGAAGAATTCAAAAATAAAAAAGCTGAACTAATCAAAGCACATCAAGAAGAATTAAGAAATAAAATAGCTTTCTATGGTAATGATATTCTATTTTATAACTTTGAAAGCCTTCAAACAAACTTTGCAGATGCTAAGTTTATAGTTAATAAAGATTCTAGTTATAAATTTTTAAAAGAAAGTATTAAAAAAAGTATAAGTGAAAATACTTTATCTAAGAAAATTGTAATAGCATTTGATAATTCAACAATTATTTCTACAAAAGAATACCAAGAACTAATAGAATTATGCAAAGATAGTAAAATATTTTTGGTTTCGAGTGGAAAACCTCTAGATAGTCTAGGATACTATGAAAATGTAACAATAATTAATTTCTACAATAAAATTCAAAAAAATAAAGATTATTTAATGGCAGACGGTATCCATCTAACAGAAAAAGGTAATAAAGCTTTAAATAAGCTTTTAAATAATACTATAAAAGAATCGGAAAAGTAAAATAAAAAAACATATCGCGCTTCAAAAGATATGTTTTTTTTGCATAATCTTTAAAAATATAGTTTTTATTCAATCTCAGTTACATAAGTCCATTAAAAATTCTTCTTGACTTGAAGGTGTTAATCTTCTATAATTTTTGAGTAAGGAAGTGATACTTTTGAAAATAGAAAATTTATGTATGTCTTTTGGCACTCAAGTTATATTTAATAATGTATCATTTCAAATTAATAACAATGATAAAGTAGGTATTATTGGTGTAAATGGAGCAGGTAAATCAACATTGTTTAATATACTTTTAGGCAACCTAACACCAGACTCTGGAAGCATAACCTTAAATACTAAAATAAATTTAGGTTATTTACCCCAAGTAATTATGGAAGACGCATCAAATGAAGATGAAACAGTATTTGACTATTTACTGGAAGGAAGACCTATCAAAAAATTAAAGCAAGAACTAACTAACTTTTATGATATAATAGCAAATACTCAAAATGAACATGAATTAAAAAAGTATTACAAAAAGATAAATAGAATAAATGAACTTTTAGAATATTATGATGAATATAATGCTGAAAGTATTCTTTTAAAGATTATAAGTGGTATGCAAATAGATGATAGTTTACTTGATTTAAAGCTAAAAAACATCTCCGGAGGACAAAAATCCAAAATAGCTTTTGCAAAACTTTTGTACTCAAATCCTGAAATAATGCTTCTTGATGAACCCACAAACCACTTAGATTTAGATACTAAAGACTATATAATTAATTATCTTAAAAACTATCATGGGATAATTTTAGTTATATCTCACGATGTTGAATTTTTAAATGCAGTCACTAAAAAGACACTATATGTAGATAAAATGAAACATAATATAGAAATTTATAATGGCAATTATGAAAAATACATGAAAATTAAAAGTGAAAGAGATTTAGCTAAACAACGGTTATATGAAAAGCAACAAAAAGAAGAAGAAAAACTGAAAGGAATAATAGCAAAATATATCCGTGGTAATGAAAAGAAAGCTAACATCGCTAAAGATAGAATAAAAAAATTAGAAAAGTTAGAAAGTGAAAAGATAGAACTTGAAAAGAAAAATAAATATACTAAATTTAACATGAAAATAAATAGACCAAGTTATAGCATACCAATTAAATGTAATAATTTAACATTTGGTTATGATGAAGAGAACTTATTATATGAAAACTTAAATTTTGACTTAACACGTGGAGAAAAACTTTTAGTTGTTGGTGAGAATGGTATAGGTAAAACAACATTGCTTCGTTTAATAATGGGATATTTAACACCAATCGAAGGAAGTATTGAAATAACCGATAAAACTGATATAGCATATTATGCACAAGAACATGAAATTCTTGATAATAACAAGACACTATTAGAAAACTTTGCAAACTTTGGCTTAGCTGATTATGAAATAAGAAGAATGCTTGGAAGTTTCTTATTTTCTGGTGATGATATTTTTAAAAAAGTTGAAGTCTTATCACCTGGAGAACGAAGCAGAGTAGCCTTAGCTAAAATATCCCTAACTGGTGCTAATACTTTGCTCTTAGATGAACCTACAAACCATTTAGACCCTATGACTCAATTAATAATATCAGATACATTTAAAAATTACGAAGGAACAATGCTCGTAGTTTCCCACAATTTGGATTTTGTTGATAATTTAAATATAAATAGAATGCTCCTTCTTCCAAGTGGTCGCATCACATATTATGACAGAGATATTGTTATGCACTATGAAACGCTTGAAGAAAGTAGAGACTAAATATGCAAATAGGTGATTGAAAAGGTTGCATTTCTTCCCAAAATATGATAATATATATCACAAAACAGGGGGAAAATATGACATTTATATGTAAAGATCATCTAAATAATTATTTAAACAACATTGAATATTTAGGTCAAGGTTCGCAAGGTGTATGTTATGTGGATAGAAAAAGGAATATAGTTGTAAAAATATTTCATGATTATTTTGATAATGAAGAGTGTGGGTATTCCTTTGATGACATAATAAAGCACAACTTTGTGAAAAATAAAACTTTTATTTGGGCAACAGATGTTATTATAGTTGATGGAAATATTGTTGGTTGCGAAATGCCGTATATTCAATATAAAAGTCTATATGAAACGGATCCACTACGAGTTAATTTAAATTCATTTGCAAAAGGAATACTATCGGCAGAAAGTGATATCAAGTTATTAACAGAGAAAAATATTCGTATATTCGATATTATGTATAACATTTTGTATAAATCCGGAAAGTTTAAAGTTATAGACACTATGGAATATGGAAATGTTCCCACTCAGTATGAAGCAAATCGACGAGGATTTGACTTGGAAATAATGGAATTTTTAGTAGACAATTATTTTAATTATTTCGTTCTCCAAGATACAATACTTAGTGACATGTATTTATCTCATGGTGTAAGTGGTTATGAGTTTCTAACTGCATTCAGACATAAAATAAGTGAATATTTGGGCTTTGAAGTAACAACACTTAACCAAGCTAAATCTTTAGTAAGAAGAATTCCAACACCAAAATATGAAAGAAACATTCATTAAATATTAATTATTAGAAAATAGTGTGATATAATCTAATTAGGAGATGATAATAATGAATGTACCTTTTAAAAGAGGTAATATACTACTTCCTAAAGACGCCGATATGACAAAATGGAGTGTAGTAGCTTGTGACCAATATACAAGTGAACCAGAATATTGGAGCGATGTTGAAAAAATCGTCGGAGACAGTCCGTCAACATTAAAATTAACATTACCAGAAATATATCTTGAAGAAAGTAATGTCCAAGAAAGAATTGAAAACATAAATTCAAATATGGAAAAACTATTAAGTGAAGGTTTCTTCAAAGAATATAAAGATAGTATGATTTATCTTGAAAGAACTCAAAAAGATGGTAAAGTTCGTGAAGGGCTAATGGGAATTGTTGACCTAGAAGCTTATAGTTATGAAGTTGGAAGTGAGACCCCAATCAGAGCAACAGAAAAAACAGTTATTGAAAGAATACCACCACGTGTTAAAATCAGAAAAAATGCATCACTTGAACTTCCACACATTATGATTTTAATAGATGATGACAAAAAAGAAATAATTGAAAGTTTAAAAACAAAAGTTACTGAAGATGACGTAGTTTATGATTTTGATTTAATGAAAAGTGGTGGACACATCAAAGGTTATGTTTTAAATAATGAAGCAATGGATGAAGTAGATAAAGGACTTGCAGCTCTAGCAGACAAAGATACTTTTGAAGCCAAATATAATGTTAAAGATAAAGGCGTTTTACTATTTGCGATGGGTGATGGAAATCATTCACTTGCAACAGCTAAAGCATGTTATGAAAACTTAAAAAAAACATTGAGAGAAGAAGAATATTTAAATCATCCAGCTCGTTATGCTCTAGTGGAACTAGTAAACTTACATAGTGATGCATTAGAATTTGAAGCTATTAACAGAGTAATCTTTGATACAAACCCAGAAGATTTAATTGCTAAGTTAAAAGAATATTATGTAATTAGCAAAGATGGAAATGGTGAAAAATTTGAAATAATCACTAAAGATATTGATGAAGTTTGGTATATTGAAAATCCAAAATCAAATATTTCCGTAGGTTCAATTCAAATATTCTTAGATGAATATTTAAAAGAAAATCCAGGAAAAATTGATTACATTCATGGAGAAGATGTAACAAAAGAGCTTACTCATAAAAATGCTAATAATGTAGGTTTCATATTTGATGCTATGCCAAAAAGCGAATTATTTAAAACGGTTATATTAGATGGTTCACTTCCTAGAAAAACATTCTCTATGGGTCATTCATATGACAAGAGATATTATCTAGAAGCTAGAAAAATTAAATAATTTTAAGAAAGCGGCTTTTCGAAATCTGTGGGGAGTGAAAATTGAGTAAAGCCAATTAAACTAAGTAGCAAAATGTTACTTAGTTTTTCATTACTAGTTTTTTTAAAAAATATATGTTAAAATACTTGTGAAAGGAAATTCATATGAAAGAAGAATTACTAACAAAATTAAATGAATATAAAGAAAAATTAACTTCTTTAGGGAGGTATCTTTGACTTAGATAAGAAAAAGAAAGAGATATCCAAGTTAGAAGAAGAACAAAAAAGTGAAGATTTCTGGCAAAATGTTGATAAAGCTAATGATATCAACAAAAGATTAGCAAGTTTAAAAAAAGAAATAATGTTATATAATGATTTAAATAAAAAAATAACTGATAATTTAGAACTTCTTGAAGCTGATGAAGAAGAAATGTTTTTGTTAATAAGTGAAGAGTTAAAAACATTAGAACCAGAAATAAATGAGCTGGAAACATCCGTTACCTTAAGTGGAGAATTTGATATGTTAAATGCTTATCTAGAAATTCATCCTGGTGCCGGGGGTACAGAATCATGTGATTGGGCATCAATGCTTGCTAGAATGTATGAAAAATTTTGTGAAAAAGAAGGGTACAAATGGGAAATTGTTGATGAACAAAAAGGCGATGAAGCAGGAATTAAAAGCATAACGCTCAAAATAAGCGGGGATTATGCTTATGGATACTTAAAAAAAGAAGATGGAGTACACCGTTTAGTTAGAATTTCTCCGTTTGATGCTGGAGCTCGTAGACATACTTCATTTGCATCTGTTAGTATTATGCCAGAAATAAAAAAAGAAATAAATATTGAAATTAAAGAAGAAGATTTAAAAATAGATGTTTACCACTCAAGTGGAGCGGGTGGACAATCAGTTAATACAAGTAACTCAGCAGTTCGTATAACACACTTACCAACAAAAACAGTAGTTACTTGCCAAAATGAAAGAAGTCAGTTAAATAACAAAGAACAAGCTATGAAAATGTTAAAAAACAAATTATATATGATGGAATTTGAAAAAGAACAGGCTAAGCTAAATGCTTTAAAAGGAGATAATTCTAGCATTAACTTTGGAAGTCAAATAAGAAGTTATATTTTAGAACCATATAAAATGGTTAAAGACCATCGAAGCAATTATCAAAGTAATGAACCAGAAAAAATACTTGATGGTAATATAAAAGAAATGCTTGTATATAATTTAAAGGAGTTACGATGAAAAAGGTTATTGAATTTTTAAAAAATAGTTTAAATAAAAACACTTCTTTAGTTGTAGCTTGCAGTGGTGGTCCAGACTCAATGTGTCTTCTTGATTTAGTAACAAGATTAAAAGATGAATTAAATCTAAATATAATCGTTGCTCATGTCAATCATAAATTAAGAAGTGAAAGTGAAGAAGAAGCTAAGATGGTAGAAAGCTACTCAAAAGATAATAATTTAATCTTTGAACTTTTGGAAATAACTGATTATATAAATGGAAACTTCACTGAAGAAGATGCCCGCAAGAGAAGATACAAATTTTTTAATGAAGTTATAGACAAATATCATGCAACCACGCTTCTTACTGCTCATCATGGTGATGACTTAATTGAAACAATTTTAATGCGTTTAACAAGAGGCAGTAACTTAAGTGGATATATTGGGATTAAGGAAATATCTCAGAATGAAAAATATAAAACGCTAAGACCACTTTTAAGTGTTACAAAAGATGAAATTATAAACTATTTAAAAGAAAATAATGTTCCATACAGATTAGATAAAACTAATGAGGAACTTAAACATGCGAGAAATAGATATAGACACATAGTTTTACCATTTTTAAAGAAAGAAAATCCTAAAGTTCATGAAAAGTATTTAAAATTTTCTAAAGAACTAATAGAATATGATAATTTTGTTAATACTTATATTAATGAAAATAAATTTATTGTGGATAACTCTATAGTTATTAACAAAGTTTCGGGCCAAACTGATTTTATTAAAAGAAAGTGTTTAGAACTTTTAGTAAAAGATATTCAAAGTAAAGATTATTTTGATATTTCAGATGAACAAACGAATAATTTAATGAAACTATATAATCAAAGTAATAAAAGCATTGATTTAAATAATAATTATATAGGCATAAATAGTTATGGTAAAATCTTTATTAAGAAAAAAGAAAACAAAGTGCTTAATGAAATTATTTTTGATAAAGATACGGAATTAGAAGATTTTATCATTTATTATAATAGTCAAGATGGTGATAATTCAAATTCGTGTATTTATTTAGATACTAGTGAAATTATGATGCCATTAAGGATTCGAAGTTTATTACCAGGTGATAAAATAGAAGTTAAAAACTTAAATGGTAGTAAAAAAATTAGTGATATTTTTATAGATAATAAGATCCCAAAAGACAAAAGAAGTACATATCCTATCCTAGTTGACAGCCAAAATACAGTTTTATGGGTTCCAAATTTAAAAAAATCACAATTTTCTAAAGACAAATCACAAAAATATGATATAATAATTAGATGTAAGGCAAGGTGAAATAATTAAATGAATGTAAAAACAAATAAAAATGATAGTTTCAAGAACATATTACCTTATATAGTTTTAGCAGCTATAATTGCAATTGTACTTGGTGTTTTAAACTTACAAGGTACCAAAGTTCATGAACTAAAAACTGGAGAACTAATTTCAGAACTAGAAAATAATAAAGTAACTGAAGTAACAGTAACTCCGAAAAGTAATGAAAGTATTTATGTAATCACTGGTAAACTAGATGGTTACAAGAAAACTGAAAGTTTTGAAGCTAAAGTAGTTGCTTCAGAACTAGACACAGTTTTAACATTAATTAAAACAAATGAAGTAAAAGAATATGATACTAATTCCGATCCAGGTGAAAATATTTTCCTATATATCTTAGTAAATGTTTTACCTTTAGTATTAATGGTAGTTATTATGTATATTCTATTTACTAAACTAGCAAATTCTAATAAAAATTCAATGGATTTTGGTAAAAGTAAAGCTCGTTTAAGTAATGAAAATGACAAAAAGAGCTTTAAAGATGTAGCTGGTTTAAAAGAAGAAAAAGAAGAAGTTGAAGAATTAATAGACTTCTTAAAGAACCCTAAAAAATTTGAAAAAATGGGTGCAAGAATTCCTAAAGGTGTTTTATTAGTAGGCCCTCCAGGAACAGGTAAAACTTTACTTGCTAAAGCTATTGCTGGTGAAGCTAATGTACCATTCTTCTTCATAAGTGGTTCAGATTTCGTTGAATTATTCGTAGGTGTTGGTGCATCTCGTGTTCGTGACATGTTTAAAGAAGCAAAAAGAAATGCTCCATGCTTAATCTTTATAGATGAAATTGATGCTGTAGGTCGTCAAAGAGGAACAGGTCTTGGTGGTGGACATGATGAAAGAGAACAAACTCTTAACCAATTATTAACTGAAATGGATGGTTTCGGTGAAAATGAAGGTATCATCATTATAGCTGCTACAAATAGACCAGATGTTCTAGATCCAGCATTACTTCGTCCAGGTCGTTTCGATAGACAAGTAACAGTTAGTCTTCCAGATGCTAATGAACGTGAACAAATCTTAAAAGTTCATGCTAAAAATAAAACATTAGGTAAAGATGTAAACTTAAGTAATTTAAGTTTACGTACACCAGGTTTCTCTGGAGCAGACCTAGAAAACTTACTAAATGAAGCAGCACTTCTAACAGTTCGTCGTAATAAAAATGCAATTACAATGGATGAAATAGATGAAGCAACAGATAGAGTTTTACTAGGACCTGCTAAAACAACTAGAAAAATAACTGATAAAGAAAAGAAACTTGTATCAATTCATGAAGCAGGACATGCTGTAATTGGTATAAAACTAGAAGATGCTCAAGAAGTTCATAAGATAACAATTATCCCACGTGGTATGGCTGGTGGATACACAATGATGCTTCCCAAAGAAGAAAAAATTGCTGTAATGACTAAGGATGAATTACTAGCACAAATCACTGGTTTACTTGGTGGACGTGTAAGTGAAGAAATGTTCTTACATGAAATTTCAACCGGCGCAAGTGATGACTTCAAAAAAGCAACACGTATTGCAAGAAGTATGGTAACTGAATACGGAATGAGTGACTTAGGTCCAGTTCAATATGAAGAAAAGAGTGAAAATGTCTTCTTAGGAAGAGATTATGCTAAATCAAGAGACTTTTCAGATCAAGTAGCTTTAGAAATTGATGAACAAGTTCGTAAGATAATCGAAGATTGTTATGCAAAAGCTAAGAAAATAATCGGTGAAAACAAAGATTTAATATTTGCTTTAAGTGGCGCATTAATGAAATATGAAACAATTACTAAAGAACAAATTGAGTCAATAGTTGCTACTGGTGAAATCAAACCTATAGAAAAAGAAGAAAAATCTGAAGAAGTTAAAGAAACAAAGAAAAAAACTAGAAAAACAAAGGAAGAAGATAAATAATTATTGCAAAGTTCATAAACTTGTGATAGATTATTAATGAAACGGATGTGTTAAAATGTTGGAAAATATATTACTTGTAATATCTGTATTACTTATATCTATAGTTCTTTTACAAGGAAATAAAGCTAGTGATGCTGGTGGAATTATAACTGGTGGTAACGAAAATCTATTCGGACACCAAAAAGAAAGAGGATTAGAACTAGTAATAAGTAGAATAACTTTAATTCTAGGAATTCTATTCTTTGTAATATCTTTAGTATTATTCTTAAAATAGTGGAAAACCACTATTTTTTTAATACCTGACAAAATAGCGGAAATCATTGCAGCTCCGCCAAGAACCACTATTTTTGTCTGAATTGAAAAAATACCCGCCAATTTGACGGGTATTTTGATAATTTCGTTAAAAAAAGTGTTTTTTGTTTGAAAAATATAAAAGTGGGTCCGCTTTTCGCCAAAATGTTGATTTTTGGATATATTTATGCCAAATTATGACTCCTATATGAACAATAATAAATTTGGGCAACAAATGAGTTAGATAATCATTCAACTCAAGCAAAAAGTCTAAAAATATATAATGAGTTATACAAAACAGAACTTAGAATAGGAATAAGTACGAATAATTTTGCTACCAATAATAATATAAAAGAAATTCCATTATATGCAGTTTTCTGCTAAAAAAACATAATTTATACTTGCACACTTTAGTTGTATTTGATATAATTTGCATGAAAGTGTGGCTGATATATATGACAAGAACAGAATATGTAATTATTGAAAAAATGAAACAAAAATAAGTATTAACATTTGATGATATTAAACATATCATAGACAGGAGTAAAGAAACCACTCAAAATTTATAATGAATATGATAGAAAAACAACTCATTAAAGAAATATCAACAGAAAAATATATTTTAGTTGAAAACAAATAACCAACTTAATTTTAATTAAGTTGGTTATTACTATATTAATATCCAGGTTTATTTAAGAGTTTAAACATATTTTGTTTATATTTTTCTACTCCAGGTTGATTAAATGGATTAACATTTAAAATAAAACCAGACATAGAACAAGCAAGTTCAAAAAAATATATTAATTCTCCAATAGTTTCTTCATCTAACTTTTCAACATTAATAAGTATATTTGGTACGTCATTAGATACATGAGCATCTATTGTACCTTCCATAGCTTTATGATTTATATAGTCCAGGGTTAATCCCTCTAAATAATTTAAATTGTCCAAGTTATTATCTTCTTTTGTCATAGTAATATTTTCATTAATATTTTCTATATTTAAAACAGTTTCAAAAAGGTTCCTTCTGCCATCTTGAATATATTGCCCAAGTGAATGTAAATCTGTAGTAAATTCCACTCCAACAGGAAATATTCCTTTACCATCTTTTCCTTCACTCTCTCCAAATAATTGTTTTAACCATTCAATAAAATAATGAAGTCTAGGTTCATAAGAAGCAAATATCTCTATATTTTTATTCTTATGATATAGTAAATTCCTAATAACAGCATATTTATAACAATCATTTTCATTTAAATTGCTATTATTATATTTGTTATATGCCTTAATAGCACCATTCAATAGTTTATCAACATTAATATTTGCTACAGCAATTGGAAATAATCCGACTGCTGTAAGTACAGAATATCTGCCACCAATATTATTAGGTATTTTAAAAGTTTGATAATTATTTTCTTTTGCTATTGTATGAAGAGCACCTTTTTCTTCATCAGTAGTTACAAATATTCTTTCACTAGCATTATTTCCATATTTATTTTCCAAAATCTTTTTAAATATTCTAAAAGCTATAGCAGGCTCAGTAGTAGTACCAGATTTTGATATAACATTTATAGAGAAATCATCGTTTCCGATAATTTTAATAATATCATTTATATAGCTAGTACTTAAGTTATTGCCAACATATAAAATAATTGGACTATTTTCTCTTAAGTTATAAAATGTACTTGTTAAAGCTTCAATAACAGCTCTAGCACCTAGATAAGAACCTCCAATACCAATTACTAACAAATATTTAGAATTATTTTTAACTTTTTCAGCACATTTTTTTATTTTTTCTAATTCGTCTTTATCATAATTTATAGGTAAATCAAGCCATCCCATAAAATCATCTTGTGAATTACAATTATCGTGTAATTTATTATGAATATCTTTAACCATATTTTCATATTTATTAATATCATCGTTATTAATTAAAGTATTATTAAAATTAATTTTCATTTATTTTCTTCTCCCATTTATAATTATAAACTCTTTAATTTTTTTATTTCTTTTTCAGTTAATCCAGTTATTTCAGCTATTTCTTCGATTGGATAACTTTTTTTAAGTAAATTGATTGCAATTTCATTTTTTCCTTTAGTCTTAACTTCAGCAAGGGCCTCTCTACGTACTAATTCATCTCTGGTGTTTCTAACTAACATTTCATCTTCTTCTGGTGTAAGACCATAAACAAAAGCAGCATCACTATCTAATCTTTTCAAATTATCAACACTCTCCTTAATGATAGCGCTATTCATTTTATTAGAATACTTTTCTAATTCCTCTTCATCCTTTATGCCTATCATAGTTAAAAAGGGTGCTTTCATAACGCTTGAAATTATTTTAATTTTTCTATGTCTTCTTTAGATAAACCTGTTATTTCAGCTATTTCTTCAATTGGATAATTTTTTTTAAGTAAATTGATTGCAATTTCATTTTTTCCTTCAGCCTTACCTTCGGCTTTTCCTTCAGCAAGCCCTTCAGCTTTACCTTTAGCCTCACCCTCAGCAAGGGCCTCTCTACGTACTAATTCATCTCTGGTGTTTCTAACTAACATTTCATCTTCTTCTGGTGTAAGACCATAAACAAAAGCAGCATCACTATTTAATCTTTTCAAATTATCAACACTCT
>CAKORG010000012.1 GCA_934101495.1 uncultured Bacilli bacterium | reverse complement strand
GTTGTATGAAGTTCATCAATACTTTGATTTACAGTTTTAACACTTCTAGCAAGTTTATCCCAACGTTCTTTATATCTTCCAAATTCTACACTTAATTTATTTAATTCTTCATGGATTACTTTAGCATATTTATCTCTTTCCATATTTTTAAGTATCATACTTATTATTGAAAGTGTACTTATAAGGGTTGTTGGACCCGCAATCCATACTTTTTTACTATACGCATAATTAAGAAGTTCTGGATGATAAGCATTTATTTCTGCAAATAAAGCTTCTGCTGGTAAAAACATAATAGCTTCATCAGTTGTTTCTCCAGGTATTATGTATTTTTCTCCGATAGCATTAATATGTTTTTTTACATCTTGAACAAACATCTTTTCATAGTATTCTCTTTCTTCTTTAGATTTTGTTCTATCTGTCATTCTTTGATAATTTTCTAAAGGAAATTTTGAGTCAATAGCAATCGTGCCAAGTGGTGATGGTGCATAAAGTATTGCATCTGCTATAACACCTGTAGATAATTTAACTTGAGTTTTATATATGCCATTTTTATTACTTCCAAAAGCATTATTTAAGATATATTCTAGATTTACTTCTCCGAATGTTCCACGTGTTTTCTTATCTGTTAAAACTCCTTGAAGTGATACTATTTCACCATTTAAACTATCAATCTTCTTTTGAGCTTCATCAATTTTATTAAGTCTTTCTAAAACATTCATAAAAGTTTTATTACTCTTTTCAAAGTTTTGGTCAAGACGCTCATTAACTCTATCATTTATTAGTGTTAGTTTTTTTTCAATTCTTTCATTTAATAACTCAAAGTCTTGGGTTAATACTTTAGAAAAACCAAATTTAAATTCACCTATTTCTTTATTAATGTTAGCTTCAAAATGTCCAAGTCTTTCTGTCATTTCATTATTATTGTTTTTTCTTAAAATTAGAACTAGTAAAAGCACTATAACTACTCCTAGTAGTCCAACAATTACATATTCCATACTTCCTCCTTAAATTTTTATTCTTTTCAACTCCATTATTTCGTCAATATACATTTGATCTAAATCTAAATCACACAATTCGTGATAAAGTCTCATAAAATTGGTATTAAATGGTTCATATAGTGATCCACTATTTCTAAGTCTTACACTAATACAATATTTATCTGGCAAAAATTGTTTTTCTATGCTACCTCTGTTGAATGTTATTACAAATTTATTATCGACTTTCCTTAACTCAAAAGAGGCACCTATATTCTCTGCATAATCATCACTTGACCATTTGATTATATCACTCTGTACTAATTTATCATAGTTTGATGTTCTTCGCAGCATATTTTTATCATCCACATTGTATGGTAAATCACAATTAATTAAACTTTCATATAGTTCGTTAAATATGTAATAAACTCTTAAGTTGCTTTCGTCAATTATAAATTCTTGACTTTTATCTGCACCTGCAAGCATAAAATATAAATCTAAATTTCCCGCAAATAAAATATTTAAACTAACTTCATCGTTATGACTTAAAGTTATTTTAGGATATTCTTCTCCTATTCTTGTAATTTCTAATCTTTTCACAATTCATTACTCTCCTTCAAAAAATACTTGATACCATTTTATAAATGTATATATTGTCCATATCTTACGATAATTATCTTTTTTATCATTTACATGTTCTTTAAGCATCTTATTAATTATTTTGATATTAAAATATTTATTTGCAACATCACTATTTAAAGTCTTTTCAACTTCTTCTTTAAAGTCACCTTCCTTAATCCATTCCCGTACTGGCACTGGAAATCCTAACTTTTTCTTTTTATAAGCTTCAGTTGGTATAACTTCTTTAGCTGCTGCTCTTAAAGCTACTTTGGTATTTTCTTTTGTAACTTTATAATCAAAAGGAAGATGTGATGCTACTTTAAATACTTCTTTATCAATAAATGGTACTCTTCCTTCGATAGATGAGGCCATTGTCATTCTATCTGCTTTAAGAAGTATATCTTTCATAAGCCAGAAATTTATATCAATAGCTTGCATTTTATCAATATTACTATAATTTTTAAATTCATTATAAACATCTTTAGTTACATCGATAGCTTGTAGTTCATAGTTATTTTTAAGAACTTTTTTAGCCATTTTACTTGAAAAGTTTCTATTAACACCAATATAACTATTTTCTAATTTTTCTCCGCGTCTTACTAAGAAGTTAAAACCTCTTCCTTCAGGGAAAATACTAGCAATTTTACCAATAACATGTCTTGTACAATAAGGTAATTTATTATAAAACTTATAATCTACTTCTTCTCTATAATAGTTATAACCTCCGAAGAATTCATCTGCACCTTCACCAGATAAAACTACTTTTAAATCTTTACTTGCAAGTTTGGCAACAAAATATAATGATATAGCTGCTGGATCACTTGTTGGTTCATCTAAATGATACATTATTTTACTTATATTTTCTAGATATTCTTCTTTAGTTATTATTTTACTTTCATTTTTAATATCTAATTTTTCTGCTAAATCTTTAGCATACATCGTTTCATCATATTTTTTATTTTCATAACCCACTGTATATGTTTTATCAGGTTTAGCTAAAGAAACTATGTATGATGAGTCAATTCCACTTGATAAAAATGAACCTACTTCAACATCCGCTATTAAGTGTTTTTCTACACTATCTTTCATAACATCACTAATATTTTTAACAGCATCTTCAAAACTCATATTTTCTTCTTTGAAGTCTAATTTAAAATATTTATTTAATTTAATTTCACCATCTTTATATAAAAGACTGCATCCAGCATCTAAACGATGTACTCCTTTAAAGAAAGTCTCATTCGTAGGTACAAAACTAAATTCAAGATATGTCTCTAATATACTTTCATTAAATACTTTTTCAAAATCAGGAACATCTAAAAAAGCTTTAATTTCTGATGCAAACATGAATGTATCATTCATTTTAGCAAAGTATAGAGGTTTTATTCCAAAATTATCACGAGCTAAGAATACTTCATTTTTATTCTTATCATATATAGCAAAAGCAAACATACCACGTAAATGTTTAGGTAAATCAGTGTGCCACTCTTCAAACCCGTGAACTAAAACTTCAGTATCACTTTTTGTTTTAAAATCATGACCAAGTGCTACGAGTTCTTCTTTTAATTCTTGATAGTTATAAATTTCGCCATTATAAACAGTTACAACAGAACCATCTTCATTAAACATTGGTTGGTCTCCGGTAGATAAGTCAATAATTGAAAGACGACGATGACCTAAAGCAACATCACCGTCTATAAAATATCCAGCTCCATCTGGACCACGATGTTTTATTCTATCGTTCATTAATCTAATTGTGTTTTCTTTTTCTTTTTTGGTAACTAAACCTACTATCCCACACATTATTTATCACCTAAAACTTTCTTATAATAATCATTTGTTAAAATTTTTTTACTCATATTCATTCTAGCACCAACTAAACTATTCATATACGTTATATAATCATTAGTTACTTCTTCACCATTTTTAGAAACAAATTTACCTGACCCCGCAAAATAAGTACCTTTATCACTAACCCAACTTCTATTTCCAAATATAGCAAGACCAGGTTCTGTACTTAATATATCTTTACCAATAATAAGTCTTGAGTCATATTTTACACCAAATAGATTGTATATTGTTGGTAAGACATCTATTTGACTTCCAACTTTATCAATATTTATAGTTTCCATTTCACTATTCCAAAGTATAAAGTTACTCTTGTTCACTTCAACTACACTATCTTTTTTATAACTTGCTATTTCATTTACTTCATCTATACTTAAGTAATATGGATAATGGTCTCCGACTAAAGCAATAACAGTATTATCTAACTTTCCTGCTTCTTTTAGCTTATTTATCAAAGTTTCTAAAGCTCTATCAAGTTCTATTTGAGCTGCCAAATAAGCAAGAGGCTTTTCACTAAACTCTAAACCTGTCACATCACTTTGATGTTTTTTAGCCATAGCATTTGATGCAAATGTATAACCGCCATGACCACTAACGGTAGCATAATATGTAAAGAATGGTTTATCACTATTTATATAATCATCAAATGTTGCATTAATCATTTCTACGTCAGACTCAGGCCATTGTTTACAATTTATATTCTTTTCAAGTCCATTAAAGCATCCTTTAAAATTATCAAATCCTAATGCTTTTAAATATTTATATCTATCTTGAAAATATACACTATGGTCATGATAAGCAAAAGTACTATAACCTAGTTCTTTAAAGCTTGTTGCTACTCCGAATGGATAATAATTATTTCCACTTTTCCATGGACTTACAAATCCTGAAGCAGCTACCAAACCAGTAAGTTCTTGGAATTCTCCCCCAATTGTACTTGATATCGTCGGAGTATAAAAATTATTAAATTTAAATCCAGTACTCACTAACTTATATAATGTCGGAGTTGTATCTTCTCTTACAGCTATTTCATTAAAACTTTCTGCCATAAACAAAATTAAATTTTTTCCTTCAAAATATTTTGTAAATTTATTTTGTTTAGTACCACTTTCATTTTTAAAATATTCATGCATACTTTTTATTGTTTTATTACTTTCACCACTTTTTAAAGCATCAAAATCAATATCTAAATTATTATATTCATAGATAATTTCTTCTGGATTATCAGCATTATCATTATCACTATCATTATCTTTAATAATAATATCTATTTTTTCATCAAAACCAAATACTAATCTATATGTATCTATCACAAATGTATTTAGCACTCCGAATGTTCTAATATTTAAATCAACATTATTTACTTCATAATATAGCTTATATGGTGAATTAATTTTATCTTTACCATTTTGTAAAAACAAATAAAATAAACCAATACTAACTAAACATAAACCACTTTTAATAAGTATAGATTTTTTATTTTCTCTTTCAATTACTATTTTTTTATTAAAAATAATAAATAATATAAATGGCATAAATAATAGAATAATTCCGATGATATTTCTAATGACTAAATCTACTCCATCACCTGCGAAAGATGCCACTTGTCCAGATGCCCCGAGTAAACCAAAATCAAAATAAAAACTAAACATCTTAAATACGCATAACTGAATACTATAAAGTAAACTTAGTAAAAATAAATTTATAAGGAATATTATTTTATTAGTTCTTCTATTAAAAATTCTGCCAAAACAATCAAAAAACAAACTATTAATTAAATTGAATATTAAAACATAAATAATATTTTTACTAAATATTACATTACCAGTTAGTAATCTAAATGTTACTTCCATATATAATAATATTATAAAGGTTACTAACCCTAAATAAAACTTTCTTAACTTAAATTTTTTCATAGACTACCTCTATAACAATTATTATACCACTAATTATTACTTTTATATATTAGATTATACATAAATTGACACTTTCAAAGTAAATAATTTATAGATTATAATCTTACTCTATAATAAAATTACGTAAAAAAAAGCACTTACCATTAATAAAGGTATTGTGCTAGAAATATTATCAAAAATACAATAAATATTAAATAACATAATAACTATGCATAAACTTCGATTTTCTTAGAATATTCAGAACATTTTTCTTCTAAAAGTCTAAAATCACAACATCTATCAATTACATTCTTGTTTAAATTATTATCATTATATTGGTCATGAAATAATTTAACTTTCTTTAATATTTCATTTCTATCGGCATTTATTGAACTAATTTGGTTTTGAAGCAGTTTTTTATAAATTTTATCTTTTACCACGGGAAGTGCCTCAGTCAATACTTCTCTTGAACATGGAACCATATTATTAAAATTTATAACCCCCAATTTTCCATTATCGATTTTCCATATATCTGGCATACTATTTCTTAACTTCAAATGTTTTTCCTTTGGTGATGATAATGGAGCAAAATAATTATTATTGTTGTAAACATATACAATTCCAATATATGGTCTTCTGGCATTTTTATTATAAGGCACTCTATTATCAAATTCTCGCAAATAATTTATATAATCACTATCTATATAGTATAAAGTTAATCTTTTATTATCCATTTTCCCTCCTGATATTATATTGAAATAAAATGTTTCCCTTATGTAAGGAAATAATCTTGTTTAATACATATTTAATATATCATTTTTCTGCGTGTTTGTAAAGCTTTTTTATAAAAAATAAAAGCTAGACATTTATAAAAATCTAGCTAACTTTTTTAATTCCCACTATAGCTTGGGTACTCTTACTTTTCTTAATTCCCACTATAGCTTGGGTACTCTTACTTTTCTTAATTCCCACTTTGGCTTGGGTACTCCTACTTTTTTTTAAAACTATATTTTTGAGGTTTCCCTCATCAATATGCTTATAGTATATCATACCACTGCGTGTTTGTAAAGCTTTTTTAATTGGTTTGCATAATTTTTGAATATTCTTCGCACTTTTCCTTTAACAATTTGAAATTACAACATCTTCTAGCAATATTATTTTTGGGAGCCAAATTCTTTAAAACATATATAATTTTTGCATTTTCAAAAATTGTATTTTTGTCTATTAAATTTAACTCTTTTTCTAGTAATTTCCAATATATTTTTTTATCTCTCTGATTATCAAATATTCTAAATTCTTCAAGATTGTCAAATGTTACTCGAGTATAGTTTGCTGATGTAACAGGTATCATATTATTTAAATCTATTGCTCCATATATTTTTCCAGTTTTGTAATTCATAATTTTAAAAAAAGTCTAAATCGTTTTTCATGTTATCAAATTTTTTCTTATATGATGTTAATGGTGCAAAAAATCAGTTCCATCTAATCTCAAAATAATACCTAAAAAACATTTCATCTTGTTTTTATATTCAACATTTGGTACAAATTTATCATATTTCTTTAAGTATTTTATGTAATCATTGTTTATTGAATACCAAAACATTTTATCTCCCCCTAAACAAAGGATTATTTTCGTATAGAAAATAATCCCACTTTTAATGTCACTTTTGAGCTGGATGTGAGAACCACTATAATGGACAACAATGTTTCCATATATTTTCTGAGAAATATCTCATGAATACATACCTAATATATCATATCACTTGCGTGTTTGTAAAGCTTTTTTATTTATTTTCTACTTTCTTTAAAGTATTTCCATCTAACACAAATAAATCATTTATATAACTTTTTACTAAAGGATATTTCATATTATCATCTTTACTATAAAGATAACCAACACTTGTAATCATCGGTAATTCTAATGTTTTAAATTCTTCATTTATGTTATTTAAGTCTTTATAATACAAAACATCATTTGCACTCTCATTGGCCATTATAATTAAGAACTTATCAATAACAACTACTCTATCAACATTATCTATGTCAAATGTTATATTTGTTTTTCCGATATTATCTTCAAGTACTGCCTTATCATTCTTTTTATAAATATGATAAATTGTACCATCTTCTAAAGTGTAATTAAAATCATCATAGCTATAATAATGGGTTTCAACTTGAGAAAACTCTTTTATATCATAATTGGTACATACATAATAATCTTCTGTACTTGCTCCGAACAAACCAAATAAAATATTTGATATAAAGAAAAGTCCAATTAAAGCAAATATACCATTATTATATATTTTTGTTTTCTTTTCTTCAAAAATAGATGCTGAGTAAAGCAAATAAATTAAGCTTAGTATAATTGAAGCTACCATACTTGCTGCTGTTATACTTATTGGTACATTGCTTGCATAACCGCAATCTGTTGCAAGATTAACTTCACTAAGAAGTACAGAAAAATCATAGAAACTATGAAGAAAAATCATCGCCCATATATTGCGAGTTTTATAATACACCATGCCAAATAAAATACCTATCGCTGTTGTTTGCACAAATTGCATCATCGTTGTAAGTAAATCTTGACCAGCCAGTAAATTAGTTAAATGTACAGCACCAAATACTACCCCACTAATAATAATTGATATAAGTATTTCTTTTTTATTACTACTATATTTTTCTAAAAGTTCATTTTCAATTATACCTCTAAAAAATATTTCTTCAAATAAACCAATTAAAACAACATATATAATTAAACTCATTAAATTATTAACATTTACATCTGTACCAATTAATTCAGTGGCATTAGCAAGTGCTATAATAACTGATAAAACTAAAATTGGTAAACATAGTTTAATAGATTCTCCAAAATTAATTTTCTTTTCCTTAAATATATACCATTTTTTTCTAATTATTAGTAAAACTATAGCAAAAACAAATACTACGAATTCACTAACAGCATAAATAATATACTTACCATTTAGTAAACTAGAATATAATTTTGATGCTATTACTACTCCTAAAATTTTAGTAAATGCTTCAAAAATTACAAATATTAATGCTACTTTAGCTATAAGTACCCAAATATTATTCTTCTTTTCTTCCATATTAACCTATATTAGATACATTAGTATATATTTGTGAAACATCTTCAATATCTTCTAGAATATTATAAAGTCTATCAAATATTTCTTTATCTTCACCTTCTAAAGTAATTTTATCTTTAGCATACATACCAACTTCATCTATTTCATAATCAACATTTGGCACTAATTTTTCTATTTCATCTTTAGCACTATTCATATCACTCGGATTTAAACTAACAGTTACATATCCATCTTCCTTTTCAATATCCACTACTTCAATACCCGCATTAAGTAGTACTTCAAGTATTTCATCATCATTTTCATATTTAAATGAAATAATACCTAAATGGTCATAATTATATGATACTGAATTAGTAACCCCTAAAGATTTATTAACTTTATTAAAGGCAGCTCTAACCATACCAACTGTTCTATTAACATTATCTGTTAAACATTTAATAATTAAGGTGCTTGCACCAGGTCCAAAGCCTTCATAAACTACTTCATGATATTCATCTTGTCCTACACCTTTAGCTTTATCAATTGCTCTTGTAATAATATCTGATGGAACTTGATTTTTCTTAGCTTTATCAATTAATCTTTTTAAAGTTACATTTGCTTCTGGATTTGGACTTCCTTTCTTCGCTGCTAAATATATTTCTTTAGCAAATGTTGTATAAACTTTTCCTTTTGCTGCTCCTGTTTTTTGTATACTTGCTTTTCTTACTTCATAAGCTCTTCCCATAAATAAATTCCTCCCTTAAACATTCATATTTTTTACAAACTTATAAACTCCATAATCTTTATCTACATACCTTATTCTCTTTATTACATCTTTTGCTTTATAAATATTAAAATATGTAAAATTTTCTTTTTTCATCACAAATTCTAGTGCCTTAATAACAAGTCTTTTAGCATTTTTAGTACCAAAAAACTTCATCATTTCTTCTTTATCCTTACTATTTACGCTTTTAAGTAAATATTCATAATACCAAAGTCCTCTTTTTTTAAAGATATACTTTTTACCATCAAATTCTTTTAATACTCTTAAAGTGTCATAATATCCCATTTTTATATTATTTCTAATATCATTTTTCTTAAAATCAAGGATGCTACCAAGTTTTCTAGATGGTTTAATAACTACTATTTTCTTTCTATCACTATATGGTCTTCTTAATCCTATAGCTTGTAAATCAATGACATATACTTTATCATAACCTTTTTCAAGCAAAATATTCGCTGGTATATAATCATGAAAACCACCATCTAAGTAATAACTATCATCAATCATCTTTTCAAACTTAAATATTGGTAAAAAACAAGATGCTATTAAATAATCATTAAGTTTATCCTTAGGTATTTCTTCTTTAAATAAATATTTTGATTTAAAATCATTAAATCTTACTGTAACTAAACCAAAATCTTTATTACTATAATATAAATCTTTACCTATATTAAATTCTTCAAGTTTTTTTCTTAAATTAATAGTGCTTATCCCTTTATTTAAAACAATACTTTTAATATTGTTAAGTATTTCATTAAGCATTTCTAAATCATAGTCTTCATTATTGGTTTTACTTACTAATTTTTCACTAAAACCTAGAATTGCACCAGCATCTAAATTGTACCAAAAATCATATAGTTCTTTAAATCTTCCACTAGCACACATTGCTGCATTAAATGAACCAATACTTGTGCCAACAAAACCATCTACTTTAACATGAGCATCTAAAAAGGCTTTATAAGCCCCAACCTGATAGGCACCTCTTAGACCTCCCCCAGAAAATGCTATCCCTCTTTTCATTTCTTATTCACCAAGAAACTTCCTAGCATTTTTTGAAATCTTCTTCCCTTATTTTTAAGTTTTAATCTACTATAATAAGCGTTTATATAGTCATTTCTATAATGCAACAATTCTTCAAGTTCATCTCTATCACTACATACTGGACTATAATAATCTTTTTCTAAAAACATTCTACTTAATACATATTTAAAACTTAAACCATTTATTTCAAGTAATTTATCTAATAAATCTCCATATTTAATAGTTTCACTACCTGCCAAATCAAATGTTTTCTTATTTAGCTCATTACTATGCTTTATTCCTTTTACAAAAGCATAAGCACAATCTTCTTTAGTTATTACATCCATTATATCATCTCTATTTCCATGATACATAAAGGTTTCTTCTAAAGGATTAGATAAAACTAAAGGTATTCTATATATTGTATAATTTTTTAATTTTTCTTTAACTAATTTTTCACATTCTATCTTAGCATTTTCAAAATAATCATATTCATCTAATTTTAGCTTACTTTTAACACTAGGATTTTCTATATGCTTATATACACTCGTAGATGATGCTAAAAACAAATGGCATTTTGGATTATAATAACTTATTGCACGAACAATATTTTCGCACCCTCCATAGTCTATAGCCATTGCTAAACCCTTTTTCATGTTTGCAAGTGGTGGCATCGCACTAGCTAAATAAATAATATAATCTTGGTCTTTAACTAAAGCTTCCATTAAAACTCTATCTGTTACATCCCCATATAGAATATTAACTCTTTTTCTAAATCTTTTTAATCTTTTAAATACTTCTTTGTTTTTTAAATCTAATATAGTTATTTCATATTTTCCTTCACTAAGTAAATATTTAACAATATGAACTCCGATGCTACCTGCAGCACCAACAACTAGTATTTTTTTCATATGTCCACCTCTTATATACAATTAATTATAATTAATATTATTATACCTATTATTATACCATAAATAGTTTCTTTTTTATGTATTTCTTCATAAACTTCTTTTAAAAGTTCAAATAATAGAATATGAAGAAGCATTCCACATGTAAGGGATAAAATAATAATTTCTAAAGTTTCATTTAAACTTCCAAATATGCTAAAGATTAAACCACCAATAAATCCAGATAAAACAAGTAATATAACGAGTGCTATATTTTTCTTATTTTTAAGTGAAGGAGCTATTTGAAAACCAAATGGTAAATTATGGAGTCCTATACCTATTAACATTATTAACCCACTTTTTATATTACTTGTGGATACTCCATATAACGCCATGCCTTCGATTACATTATGAAGTAATAGAGCAATTATTGTTATAAGGCTAACGTGTTCCATGTGCTCTATATGTTCTTTTTTCTCTTCATCGTTTTCGTGGTGCTCATGTTCATGATGAGGAAGCAATTTATCGATAAAGATTAATGCAAGTAAACCAATACCTATAAAAAGTATTGACCATAAATTACCCACTTCAATTATTTCAGGTACCAAATCAAATGAAATAAGTCCAATTATAACCACACAAGCACAGGCGATTGACATTCTAGAAAATGCCACTTTATTAGAAATATATTTATATACAATTATGCCAATCAAAAAAAATAAACCACTAAAAAGCGTTAATAACAAAGCCATATTTAATTCCTCTTTTCTGTATGTATTTTACCAAAATTATTGTACATAATCAAGAAGTTTCACAAATTAGTTGTTTAACAAATACTTAAATTTCTACAATATATTTAGGCTAACTAAATTTTTTCTTTCAGTTACCACCAACAAAAAAAAGGACCGAAGTCCTATTTTATTGTTTAATTATTGACATTTAACTTTATTAAAAGATAATACAGCTGCAAAATTCTTATTAGTATTTCCGTTTTGATCAGCATCTAAGTTAACTAATGTTACTTTAGTTTGCCAACTATTTGTTTTTTCAGCGCCAGCATCTGCAATAATTTTATGAACATTTCCGCTATCGCCAGGAATTTCTATTGTTGGTGTTCCAGTTGTAATATCCCAACCATTAAGTGTAATGCCTTTACCATCAACTACTGAAGTATAAGTTAAACCTGTGATACCTGTAGTGATTTCGTTAGCATCTTTAGTAATGTTTAACAATAATTCTGCTTTGTTATCTTCTGTAGTATATCCAAAAGTATTAGCATTAACTTTGATAGTTACAGTATAACAAAAAGTTCTTTCAAGTTCTTCAGGTGTATGATCTGCTGTAGCACCTGGAGCTGTCCATTTAACTGTACCAGTTGATGTTCCTTCACGGTTTCCAGCACCTTTAGCAAATGTTGTTGCATCGGCATAAATCGTCATGTCATTTATTGTTCCAAAGTCGGCAGAAGCTTGTGAACCGGTTGCAACGTTAATGTTTGCATCAACAGCAGCTCCTCCTTGAGCAGTGAAGTATGCAAATGTAGCACCAACAACTGCAACTAGTAATGTAGCAACAGCGATTACTGTTAGTAGGATTGTATTTTTCTTAGTATCCATAATTCTTATCTCCTCTCTATTTTAATATTATCATTTTATGTTACAAAAATCAATCATTTTATAACAAATTTTGATAAATTTTGAATTAAAAAAAGGACCGAAGTCCTATTTTATTTTTATTATGCAGCTGGGCAAGTTGCTTTTTCAAATCTTAAAGTAGCTGCAAAGTTCTTATTAGTATTCTTGTTTTGATCTGCATTTAAGTTAACTAATGTAACTTTTGTTGACCATGCATTTGTTTCTGTAGCACCTGCAGCAGCAACAATCTTATGAATATTTCCGCTATCGCCAGGAATCTTGATTGTTGGAGTACCAGTTGTAATATCCCAACCTTTTAGAGTTGCTCCAGAACCATCAGTTACAGTAGCATAAGTTAATCCAGTAAGACCTGTAGTAATTTCAGTACCGCCTTTAGTAACATTTAACAATAATTCTGCTGTACTATCTGCTTGAGAATATTCAAAAGTATTTGAATTTACTGTAATAGTTACAGTGTAACAGAAACTTCTTTCAGCTTCACTTGGAGCTGTTTGTCCAGTTACTTGTCCTGGAGCAGTCCAACTAACTGTACCTGTTGAAGTACCAGTTGCATTTCCTTTACCACTTGCAAATGTTGTTGCATCAGCATAAATTGTCATGTTATTTACTGTACCAAAATCGGCAGAAGCTGATGTACCAGTTGCAACGTTAATGTTTGCATCAACAGCAGCTCCTCCTTGAGCAGTGAAGTATGCAAATGTAGCACCAACAACTGCAACTAATAATGTTGCAACAGCGATTACTGTTAAAAGAATGGTATTCTTTTTATTTTCCATTTTTCTATCTCCTCTCTACTTTAATATTACCATTTTATATTTTAAAAATCAACCCTTAAGTAGAAATTTTCCAAAAAATTTTTCACTTTATTTTCACATGTCATTTTTTAGTAAAATTAGGTTTACAAATTATTGTAAACCTAATCAAATTACATACTCATTGTAAAAGTTTTATTTGTTGTATCTAAAACTATTTTTACACCTGTAATGTTTGTGGTTCCGCCTCCAACAAATTTATAAGTTGGGTATAAATCCCCACTTGAAATAGTTGCAGCACTACTATAAGTGTCAATATTGTTTTTCTTAATTATTTTGCTTATAGTGGTTCCATAATTATTTGCAACTGTATATATGTTGCTTCCACTAAAGGTATTTCCTAAACTTGTTAAACTATTACTTGTTCCTTCTTCAATAGTTAAATTGCCACTATAAACTTCATTATTGTAAGTTATATCTAAGTTATAAGTACCTGGATAAATGCCTGCTAAGCTAAATGCCCCTGCTGTAGTTGTGGAACTTGTTACTGAACCATTTTGCAAACTTACTATTGCTCCACTTAAATTATTTGTTCCATTTGTTATGCTTCCGTTTAGTGTATAATTCATTTTAGCATTTTCTACTTCTGCTACAATTTCAGCATTAACATAAAAGTATGAATAACTAGCTGCAGCTATAGCTTTATCACTTAACCACATTTTAATTCTATATGTTTTTGTAGAATTAGAACTAGATGTACTACCCAAAGTATCAAATAAAATTGCATATCTGTTATTTCTACTATCGGAATTGTCTATTTTATAAATTGGTAAATCAGTAACATTAAGC
The DNA here is from genome assembly GCA_934101495.1 of uncultured Bacilli bacterium. Taxonomy (GTDB): domain Bacteria; phylum Bacillota_I; class Bacilli_A; order RF39; family UBA660; genus Onthocola_B. The sequence goes on along the minus strand of CAKORG010000012.1, from coordinate 15,443 downwards.
GGTCCAGCAATTAACGTATCAGCCGTACCTGCTCCATTGTATTCATACACAGCAAATCTAACATAATCAAGTGGTGTCAACATATCGGTATCTTTATAACCAGTTCTTGATGTAAAGTTTTCCATATCATAGCCAATGTTCATAACATAAGTAGAATTTAATGTACCTGTATTTTGAATGTAAATGACACTCACATCATTTTGATTCATACCTTCACTATCTGACATTGGTGTTAAGCTATTATTTCTTTGAATTGCTGCAGTTTCACTACCATATGAAACTTTTAATGTACCAGTTGTAATACTTTGGTTTGTATTGTTAGTTTTAACCGAAAAGAATGATGCATAGCTAAAGCCAATCGATGCAACTGTTAAACCAAATACACAAACCGCAATTATAAAATTTTTATTTTTGACAAATTTATTAACTTTTTCCCAATTTATTTTTTTCACTTACTATCACCTAATATTATAATACCACAAAATATTTTCAAATAAAAGCAAAAGTTAGTTTTTATCTAACTTTTGTCTTTTTTGTTTTTAAATATTTATCTAAGCCTCTGAAACCTTGATTTTCATAATCAAAATCTTTAATTATTTCATAGTTTGTATTACCTTTTTTATCTAAATACTCTTTAACCATTTCTTCTGTAATATTATTATAGTTTATTTTAGCTGTAATTCTTGCTAAAAACTCTTTACTAAAACTATTTTGATAATTACTTTTGCCTTTCATAAATCCTATTTTTTGATTTACTTCAGCATTACTTGTCATAAAAATATATGTATTTTTAAAATCTATTTTTTCTCCCTTAGAGTTGGTTACATACCCTTCATCTAAAATTTGCAAAAATAAATTAATAACATTTGGATGAGCTTTTTCTAGTTCATCTAGTAAAATAATAGAATGTGGGTTCATACGTACTTTTTCAAATACATTTTCATCGTCATAACCAACATAACCTGCGCTAGCACCAATTAATCTAGTTATAGACACGCTTTCGTTATATTCACTTAAATCTAGTCTTATTAAAGGAATATCTAGGTATTTAGCTATTTCTTTGACAGTTTTAGTTTTACCTACTCCAGTTGAACCTGTTAGTAAAATAGATACTGGTAAATCTTCTTCTTTTTGTCTTAAAGCATTTATTATTTCTTTAACTACATTATTTTGACCAATTATATTATTTAGTAAATAATTTTGTAAATCTTCAAAGTCATTTTCAATAAATGGTATATTATTTTTTCTTTCTAATACTACTTTTATATCTTTTTCTGTTATTTTATTTGGCATATTTTCTTGCTTTTCTATTTTTTCTTGTAGTTTTATTTCCATACTTCGATATTTTAATGCTTCATCAAAATTATTTTTCTTTACCATACTTTCTTTCTTTTTAACAATATTAAGTATTTTATCTTTTAACTTACTTATATCTTTTTCTTTGGTACTTTCTACTTCTTTCATAGCACATACACTATCAAGTAAATCAATTGATTTATCAGGATTAAATCTATCTAAAATATATTTATCTGTTAATGATACTATATTCTTTATATTTTCTTCGGTTATTTTTATATTATAGTGTTTTTCAAAAGATGGTCTTATTTTGGATAATATGTTTTCTGTTTCTTTAATAGTTGGTTCATTTATTTTTATTATTTCAAATCTTCTTGATAAAGCTTTATCTTTGGCTATAAATTTATTGTATTCATTTGTTGTAGTTGCTCCGATTATTTTTACTTTTCCACGTGCTAAATATGGTTTTAGAATATCACTTGCATTTATTGCTCCTTCTGCTCCACCAGCATTTGCCATTGTATGTATTTCATCAATGAATAAAATTATTTCAGGATTTTCTTCAATTTCTTTAATAACTTTATTTAGTTTTTCTTCAAATTCACCACGATATTTAGTTCCTGCAACAAGTGAAGACATTTCAAGTGACACTATTTTTTTATCCTTTAATTTATTTGGAACACTTCCATTTTTAATTTTTCTTGCTAGTTCTTCAATTATGGCACTTTTACCCACTCCGGCAGGTCCTATTAATAAAGGATTATTCTTATTTTTACGAAGCAAAGTTTCTATAATTAAGTTTAATTCTTTTTCACGACCTACTAAAATATCATCACTATTTATTTCTGACATATCTTTACCAATATTATATAACTCTAATTTAGAATTACCCTTTTTATGTTTCTTTTTTATTTCATCATAAAGTTTATCAATATCAATCCCCATGCTAATAATAATTCTAATTGCTATTCCTTCTCCTTCTTCTAAAATTGCTTCTAGAAGGTGCATTGGTTCCATCATTTTATTTTTGGATATTTCGTCTGCTGTTTTTATTACCCTTTTTAAAAGTGGTGTGTAAATGCAAGTACATTTTTTATTTTCACTTGTACCAACCACTAAGAGAAGTTCATCTAAAAAGTCATCATAACTTAAATCGTATTTTAATAATGTTTTCTTTATTTTGTCATCATTATTTATCAAACTTAATAGTAAATGTTCTGTTCCTATATAAGGATGATTCAAATCAATTGCTATTTTTTCTGCATCTTTAAATATTCTTTTTACTTCTAAACTGTAATTATTGTACATAGAAGCCTCCCTTTTATAATTCTATGTACGTTATGGCAAATATTTTATTGTTTTATGCAAGTTTATTATCTTCCCCGATTATTTTGATGGTAGCTGGATATCTATTTAATATAGCAAAAGCTTCTAAATACTTGAAGTTTGATAATAGCCTTATTATATAATTAAAATCGCTTTTCAACATATCGTGATTAATAGTAAATTCGTAGCTTCTATCTATCTTTTCATCATTATATGTTACTTTTATCCATAGATGTTTAAGTGAGTATTTTTCAGAAATAAAGCTTTTCTTTCTGTCGCTTTTATTTATTGTGACATTTAATTCGTACATTATTCTTTCCTTATCTTGGTAAATTCTTGTGCAAGAAGACTCGTATACATTCTCTTCATCTTCAGAAATTTCATAATTATTTAAGGAAATTCTATTTTTCAAAAAATGAATTACAGTTGGAGCTTCTTTTGAATATATTTCAATTTCATCGTGTTCTAAACTTTCCATACTTGGACTTATAATTATTCTTGTATCATTTATAGAAAATAAATATTGTATTTCTTTTAATAAATCATTAGTTATAATGCTAGTATCTAAGCCAATTATTTCTAAGTAGTTTAAAATTGTAATTCCCAGTTTATTTAAGGCATCACTTAAACTAATGCTTTCTTTATCGCATTTTCTATTAATTCTTGAAATGATTGTTTTAACTTTTCTAATATCTTCCATGAATCTAGTATACTACATTTTGAAAAGAAAAAAAACTATAAGTTTTATAGTTCTTTCTTCAAGTCTTTGATTTGCTTTTTAGATAGCCCAGTTATCTTGGTAATGGTATTTTTATGCTTAACATTCTTCGACAAAAGGTTACAAGGAGAAGTTTAAAAAAACTAAAAAAGAGTTCATTTTCTGAACTCTTAGATATAAGTTACTACTGTAAATAATACAAGTAATATAATGATCATACCAATTACATATAACCAAATATATTTAAGCCAATCTTTGTAACTGATTTTCATCATAGAAAGGCCTAAAACTAACATAGCACTTGTTGGTACGAATATTTGAACAATACCATACATTGATGTAAATATTGTATGAACAATTTCAATATTATCGGCATAAACGTTTGTCAAGAAGCTTCCAATTGTGTAAGCAACATATCCAAAATCGCTATGGAATACTGAAGTTATAAACGCTACTATTGAAGTTAAATATGGATTAAAGCCTTCAACAAGATTTAGAATCCAATTAAACATAGAATTAAGCGGTGAACCAGAAATGTAACTTGCTGCAAAAAGCATGTTTGCAAATATCAAGAATAATAATGGTTTTATCATTTTCTTAGTTCCAGCATAGAAACTTTCAACGTATTCATCAAAACTCATTTTATATAAGAATGCAAGTAAGCCACTTACAATTAATAAAACGATTAATATGTTAAATACATATTTGAAGCTTCCTAAAGCATTAGAGTTTGCACCTAGAATGTATTGAATTATATAAAATTCATTTCCAGTTTCTAGTCCAGTTAACCATTCATGGAATTTATCAAAAATTTCAATTCCAAATATAGTGTTCCAATTAATGTAACCAAGCACTGTAATTATTACTGAAATAGCCAAAACTATAATAGCAGGCAGCATTTTTGTTTTATCTTTGTTAGATGCTTTTTCTACTTCAAATGTATCATTTTCTTTAGTTGCATTCTTAACATTTTTCTTCATACTGTCTGCAATTTTACGAACACGCATAACAACAAAGAAATTGTATAAAACTATAGCAACTGCAGCAATCATGTAACGATAATTTATACCAAATTTAGCATCTTGTTTGAAATATTCATTAAATACTGTTAAGCTGTCAGTTCCATATGTGCAACCGAGAATACCAACTAAAGCACTACCAAATGTTACAACAAATATAGTTAATTTGTCCATTCCCATTTTTGATAGAATTGTTACAAAGAATGGGATGAATAATAAAACTATAAGAGTTTGTGAAAATAATGAAGTAAATACGAATAGTATTAAACTTATTACTACACTAGTAGCAATTGGGTGTTTGCCAAATTTTTCTGCTAAAGTATCAGTTAATTTTTGATATCCACTAATGTGTGATAATACTCCATAGAAACCATATACTACAAGTAATAATGGAATTTTATCCATCATGAAATATATTGAATAATATAGCATAAAACCTATATCTGTTAATCCTATACGAGTAAAGCTCTTATCAACAAAGTCAGAACCTTGGAACATACCACTTGTAAATAGCCATGAAGCTATAATACCAGCTAGTACTAAAACTAAAATACTTTTAGCTAAAGTATGTTTTTCACTTTTAAGAGCAATCATCATGCTTCCAGCGATGAATAGAACCATTCCAACAATTTTTAATATCATATCAGGATTAGTCTCTTCAACAAAAGCTGCAACTATAAATAGTATTAAAGCAAATATGTCCATTAAAGCACCCATACATCTCAATATGCCTTGTTTTTCAAATATTTTTTTCATTCTCTACCTCCTTAATAAAATTATAACACCCAAATAAAAGAAAAAAAAGTATTTTCATACTTTTTTCACATAAATTAGCGTACTAAACTCAAATACATAGGGATTTCTTTATCTTTTTCACTACTACTTATAGTTTCACATAGTAAGTTATGTATTATTTTATTTCTAGGGTTATTATCTTTTTCCAAAGCTTGTATGACAAGTTCTATTTTTTCTTTAGTTAAGTCTGCATATTCTTCTGGAGCTAAAATTAAACAAGCTCTAATAATACAGTTAGTAAAAGCTGTGGCATAAAAATCATGTGCATCACATGTCATAACATCATCTGAATATAATAATTTGCCTAATGAGAAATTTACCATTTTTGTAGTTTCACTTAACTTAACATACTTAGCAAAGGCTTTTTCCCTTTCACCTCTTACAAGCAGACCATTTCCTACATACGATTTACAACCAATTTCAAAATTATTACTTACAAGTTCTTCTTCAATGCTTTTCATACCTTCAGCAAGACTATATTTAAATTTTGCTTTTTGATTATAATTATTTATATTTTTATCTTGTTCAAAAATAGAAAGAACCAACTTTATTATATCATTATATAATTCTGCTATATACATTGCTTTAAAACCATCACTTTCTTTCCAGTTTAATGATAGCCAAGCATTAAATAGCCTGTTTGTAATTCTCGATTTTATAATATCTTCTTGCTTATCCGAAAAGCATATACTTATACCAATACTTATTTCATATTTTTTACTGAAATATGAAATAATTTCCTCAAACTCACCAGACACTTTAAATCTTTCTAAAACACTATTTTCTAATGATACCCATTTTTTTAACGATGCTAATTCTTCAATATATTCTTTGCTTTCTTTTAAATATCTACAATCTAAAACTAATAATTTTCTATAACATTCATCAATACTTTCAATTATTTTTTCAAACATTTCAATATCATGAATTGTCTCTTTTTTCAACATAGGCATTTTCCTTTCAAAAATTTGTTCTTATTCTATCAGAAAAAAAGACTAAAGTCAAACTTTAATCTCTTGGTTTCATTGTTGGAAATAATACTACATCTCTGATTGAAGGAGCATCATATATTAGCATTAATATTCTATCTATTCCAAACCCTAATCCAGAAATTGGTGGCATTCCTTGTTCCATTGATAATAAATAATCTTCATCCATATCCATTGTTTCATCGTCACCTTGGTCTTTTGCTTTCAATTGTTCTTCAAAAGCTGCTCTTTGTTCAAGCGGATTAACAAGTTCTGAATATGCATTACAAAGTTCAGTGCCACTTACAACAATTTGGAATACATCAACACGTTTTGAATCACTATCAGATCTTCTTGCAAGTGGTTTTAGTACAGCTGGATAATTATAAATTATTGTTGGTTGTACTATATTTTCTCTTATTTTTTTCTTGTAAACAAAGTCTATAATTTGACTTAAAGACTTATATTCTTCAAGATCTGCATATGAAAATAAACCTGTTTCTACTACTTTTTTCTTTAATTCTTGTGGCTCTTCAATTTCTAAAGCGTTAAAACCTAATATTTTTTCTAATTCTACGCAATAATCTATTCTGTCCCACTTTTCTTTACTAAAGTCCAGTTCGTTTCCTTGATAATTTATAACTTGTGTTCCTACAAGCTCATTTAACAAGTTTTTAATGAAGTTTGTGAAGAATTTGATATTATCTTCATACTTCCAGTATGCTACATACCATTCTACTTGAGTAAATTCTTGTAAATGTTGGGTATCCATTCCTTCATTTCTGAAACATTTTGCTAGTTCATAAACTCTGTCAAAGCCTGCTACAATACATTCTTTTAAATAAAGTTCTGGAGCAATTCTTAAGTTACAATCAATATCTAAAGCATTATGATGGGTAAAAAATGGTTTTGCACTAGCTCCACCTACAGCAGTTTGAACTATAGGTGTTTCTACTTCTAAAAATCCATTTTCGCCTAGATATTTATGTAAAAATGCATACAATTTACTTCTTCCTAAGAATATCTTTCTAGAGTCTTCATTCATAATTAAATCTACATATCTTTGACGATATTTTTGATCAATATCTGTTAGTCCGTGGAATTTTTCAGGAAGTGGTCTTAAGGCTTTTCCTAAAAATTCAAAATTGTGAACCCTTAAAGTTTTTTCCCCAGTTTGAGTAGTAAAAATTTCACCTTCTGCTCCAATAAAATCACCAATATCAATTAATTTTTTAAAGAAAGTATATTTTTCTTCCCCAACAGTATCAATTTTAAATTCAAGTTGCATACTTCCTTCTAAATCACGAATTCTAGCAAAACTCAATTTACCCATTTTGCGCATAAAAACTATACGTCCTGCTATTTTAACATTTTGTGTTCCATCTTCAAGCTTTGAAACTTCTTTTAAAGTATGCGTTCTTTCATAATTTTCAGGGTATGGATTACATACTTTGGCTATTTCGTTTAATTTTTCTCTTCTTACTAATTCTTGTTCTGTTAATTCATTCATTATTTCTTCACCTGGTGTTATTTTAACATAAAAAAACAATCTTGCAAACAAGATTGTTAAAAATTTCTTATATTTTGTATATTTTTTTGTTTTTCTTAGTTACGCTATAGATTAATCCAGCACCGATAACACCACAACCAATAATTGCAATTGGAAGAGCTGCACCAGTTTTAGTTTCTGTAGTTGTTTCAATTTCAATTGTTACTTCACTACCTACTGATGGATTTGAAAGCTTTAAACTACAATCGGCTTCTGATGATTCGATTTCTAGCGAAACTGTTGCTAATGTAAAGTTTGATGCTGTTATATTATTTGTCGCAATAAAACTTAAAGGAATTGTTGTACCAGACAACTCAGTATCGCTTGGTGAAACTTTTGTCCATCCGTCACCAGCTGTTAATGATTTTACTGTTACACCCTTACCAACAATTTCAAGAGTAGCTGAGAATTGATTGATTTCAGCAGTATTACCTTCAATGGTAATTTTACATGTAGATGTACATTTTCCACCTTCTGTTGGACAACTTTTTTCACATTTTGGAACAATTGATGCTGCATCAACACTTATTGGTATAATCACCATAGCCATTACTAATGCTATAAAACTGATAATTTTTTTCATCACTATATCTCTCCTTATCTTTATTATGTCTAAATTATAACATAAAAATACAAAAAACAACATATTTTTTTAAAAATTATATTAAAAAATGTAAAATTGTGTTATTATAATAAAGTAATAGGATTTGAGAATATGAAAAAATTATTGTTTAAAATTAAAGATAATACCTTATATATTAAGGAAAAAGTTAGATAATGAAAATAAAAATTTACTTAATACAAATGTAATTAGTTCTGACGAACTATTATTTTCTGTTGATTATTTAAACAATAATATAAAAATAGCATCTACTTTTGTAAATGAACTTACTAAAAATTATAATATTGATGTCGTGGTAGTGGATAAAATGGAATTTGTACCTACTATACTTAATATTGTGAAAAATGATACTAATATTATTAATATAGTTATAAAAGAAGATACTCAACTTACCTTTAAAATATGTGAGTTAATCGTTAAAACTAATATTAAAAATATAAGTTGTTATAATCTTCAACCTTTTATGATTGAATACTTAGATAAGTACGGCATTTTAGTAGAATCTAGAAATGAAATTCTTTATTTATCCAACTTTATGATACAAAACAATCTAAGTGTTTTTTCTAGTATGTTTTATAAAATGAATATCCAAGTTGATTTACCCATGTCTTTGCAAGATGAAGAAGACTTTGATGCATTCATAAAAATAAATAAGTATTTGAAAATAATTAATGTTAATTATGTTAACAAAAATGATTTGGAATATATTGTTGAAATTCTTAGAAAGAATAATAAAAAAAACGTAAAAATAGTTATTCATGATAATATATCTAATGAAGAAACTATTGATTATCTAAGAGAGTTTAACAAAAAGAAAAGTAAACGTTATAAAATATATTTTAGGTTAAAATATAGTGATGATTATCTAGAAAATAATATATTAAAACAAACTAATAATAATATTTTAAAAACTTGCGGATACGTTATTATTTTAATTATTGCTGTTTTGTTTGTATACGTTTTTTATGATAATTATAACTCAATGAAGAATGATGAAAATGCTAAAACAAATATTAAAGAAACAATAAACTTAGATGATAGTGAAACTATTATTAATGAAATGAATAAAGATTTAAAAGATAATGATAAAAAAGTAATAAACAAAGATGTTGCAAGTGTTTTTAAAAATATAAATCCAGAAACTGTTGGTTGGCTTAAGGTCCCCAATACCAATATAGATTATCCAGTTGTACAAACGAGTAATAATAGTTATTACTTAAACCATAACATTTACTTTAATAATGATAAAAATGGTTGGGTTTTTATGGATTATCGTAGTGATGTTGTAAATTTAAGTGATAACTTAGTTATTTATGCTCATAATAGATATTATAATGGTATTATGTTTGGTAATATCCAAAATATGATGAGATATAATTGGTATAGTAAACCTGATAATCATATTATAACATTTAAAACTTTATACGAAACATATGAATATGAAATATTTTCTTTATATAAAATAGAAACCACTACTGATTACTTAAAGGTAATTTTTCCAGATAATCAATCTAAAATGGAAATGTTTAACCTTATAAAGGGCCGTAGTATTTATGACTTTAAAGTAGATTTAAATGAAAATGATAAAATCATTACTCTATCTACTTGTGCCGATGAAAATAATAAATATGTTGTTCATGCTGTACTTAGACAAATAGAAACTAGTTAGCTACTAACTAGTTTCTTTCATTTTTTGATATACTATTTCTTCAGCATCATAATATGGATTTAACTTTCTTAGAAGTTTGATGTCTCCATAGTGTTCAAATTCTTCCCTTTTTTCGAATAAATCTCCTTCAACTAAAGTACTATTTTGTTCTACAAATAAATCCATTATTTTAATACCAAAATCGCTGTTGTAATAAAACTCGTCACAAAGTTCTTTTACATCACTTTCTTCTATATGGGGAAGCAAATCAAAGTATTCTCTATAGTCATACTGTCCGCTATTTTTTTCTATAATTAGAAACTCATAAACATTTGAAATAATGTAGCTTAAAAACAAAAATATTTTTGTTCTATCATCTTGAAAGAATTCTTGAATATTCTGATTAAATATGGCATGTTCATATTCATCAATGCTATCATATTCTTCTTGGTCACAAGCATTTTCTGAAGCTTCTGATATTGACTTATCATAAATGTCAAAAAAATCTTGAATAAATTTCTCTGACTCAATTAATTTTTCGTCTGGTACATAATCCCCCACATCTAATAATTCAAATGGGTTTAACTTTAATAAAGTAGAAACTTTATCATCTTTAAAAATCAGTTCCTTAGATTTAAATTCAAAAGTATATGGTCTTGATGTGTATGCAATAATATCATCTATAATTTCTTCAGTTATATCAGAAGGTCTATAAAATATCCCTATTATGTCTTCTTTACTTAAATCTTCTAAATATAGAAGCGCAGATGCACTATAAGAAAGGTTTATTTCGTGTACAAAATCATAGTAATTCATGATGTACGATTTACTAACTATAATAAACATTAATAATCTCTTACAAACTTCTAAATTAACTCCTGTTTCCAGTAAGAATTCTTGCAAATCGGCATTATAATCGCTTTCTTTACTGGTTAGAACATCTAATATGGCATATTTTATTTTTCTTTCATCGTTATTATACCTATTCATAATTTTATTTAAGAAAAGTATAAAAGCTTCATAACTAATTGAATATATATTTTGCATAATCCTCCATCCTTTATTTAGACTTGTCTAGTACTTATGTATTCATAATGGCCATCTTTATAAGAAAATTTATGCTCGTATTTTCTTATTTTGTCTTTGTATTCGTTTATATTTAAATTTTCACTATATTTTATACTACTTACAACAGGATTAGAATTTTCATCATCGTAACATATTTTTGTAGTCTTGTTGCATTTCAAAAAGTATTCAATTATTTTAATAGATTCATTGCCATTTTCTACAGTATAACTATTTAAACCTTTGTAATAAATAATATTTTCATCCACTTCATTATTAGTTTCATATATATATAAGTAATTGTAATTTTCTCTTATTGTGGCACTTTTGTTTTCGTCAATTTTAAAATCTATAATATAATAATTGGTTTTACCAAAGATGTACTTTGCAGTTTCAAGGAAATAGTCTTTATTTATCTTATAAAGCAGTTTATGTTCAGTCTTAACTAAATTAGTATCTTCTTCAGTTATAGATTCAAACTTAAATGGATTAGTTCTTTCAATATAGCTATAAGTTACTATTGAAATTGTTGAATACCCTACGTTATTATTTGTTAAAAAACTTCCAATGTAAAACGAATTTTCACCATTTAAATTTCTTTCAGGAAATAGTTTGTAAAGTTCATTAATGTCGCTTTCAGTTACCTCAGGATATTCTACAATCACTTTTTTATCAAATTTAAATATTTTCAAAAAAAAGAATGCAATTGTTATCACCGTTATAATTACAATTAAATATAATACTAGTTTTTTACCCTTTTTCATTTCTATCACCACTTGACTTAATTTTATCATGAACTAATTGTTAATACAAGAAAAAAACGAAGATTACTCTTCATTTTCAGTTTGTTGGTAACTTGTTGTTACTGATACTGTGTAGCCTTTTGTATCTCTATAAGTTTTTAAAATATCAGCATAACTAGGAGAAAAGTTGCCATTATTTTCGTTATTTAATGTATTTAAACTTAAATCTGTAGATATTTGTAAAGTTAAGTTATTATCATCGTATGTTGCTATACCTGTGATACCATCAAACGTTATGGTATTTTCTTTATCTTTTATAACTTTTTCGTAGTCTGCTCTATTTTCAAATATGTATTCGTAATTACGACGAGCTACATTTAAAAATGTTAATCCTCGACTTATTCCAAATGTATCACTAATTACTTTTTTGGCTTTATATTCAGTTAAATTTTCTTCTGGGCTAAAGAAGTTAGCAAATATGAATATATCTTCAGTAGTCACATATAAAGTTGCTGTATAATCTTTTTTATTGCCTGCGTCATCTGTAGCCTCGATTGCAACTTCATAAGGACCTCCGGGAGTTTTCATGTATTCATTTGTTTTTGTTTCATCAGCAAAATTAGTTTTACAATTTGAAGGATCATCGCAGCTTTTTACAAAATCTTCAATGGTTACCATCGTATTTACTTTTTTAAAAACTGTATTTAACTTAGCAACAGGAGCAGTTTTATCACTAACTATTACTTTTGCTTTATAAGTATTTTTTCCACATGTTATTACAGCTTCATATTCACCTATTTGTGATGCGTTAACATTTTTAGTGTTGAGACTACAAATATTTATATTTCCTTTTGTTACTATAGCATATTCTTTAATATCATCAGGAATTGTTTCACCAACACCAATATTTATTGTTTTAGTTGTTAATTTTACTGTATTGTTACTAATGCTTAAAAAATAATACACTCCATAAGCAACTGCACCGATTAGTATTATAATTAGAATTATAAATAACAACTTATTCATAGTTTTCTTTTTCACAGGTTTATCATTTTGAGGTGGCATTACACCAATATTTTCCGCTTTGTTTGAATTTGTGAAACTATTTATATTATTTGCCAAATTTATATTTTCTGTTCCAGGAATTGGTCTTGCAACTGGTTCACTACGATTTGGCATGACATCTAAACTTTCGACTTGTGGTGGTATGTTTTGTGGATTATTTGGAATTGATGTTGGACTTACGTTTGTTTTGTCTGTGTTAGGAATAGTTTGAGCCATGCCTAACGTTGTAGCTCCAAAAGTCTCATTATTTTGAATATTATTCGTGCCACTATTTAATTCTGGATTTTGTCCATTCATTTTATCAGCCCCTTATTTATTATATAGATAATTATACATTGTTATTATATTTTTTTCAAGATGTTTTAATCATTTGTAATATTTCCGTCACCAAAAACAGGAATAGGGTCGCCTAAATACTTTGGCTTTGGCTTAATTATTGTTTTAAAGAAATCTTTGTCACGGGCAAGAATTTCTCTTAATTCAAAATTTGTTTCTCCAGTATAATGTCTCAATGTAGCAGATACTCCTTTTGCTTCTAAATTAAGTTTACTAGCAATGTATAAACTTCGATACAAATGAAATTCTTGAGTTATAATTATAATCTTTTCAGTTTGAAATATTTCTTTAGCTCGGTATATACTATCATAAGTAGAAAAACCAGCATGATCCATAAAAATATCTTCACTTGGCACTCCTTTATTAGTTAAATAATCCTTCATTACATTTACTTCATCATAAGTTTTAGTACCATGATCTCCACTTACAATTATTTTATTTGATGCCCTACTTTCATACACTTCGTAAGCAGTATCAAGTCTATCTTTTAAAACAGGACTTGGTTTTCCATTTCTAAGACCAGCACCGAGCACTAATATAGCATCATATTTATCATTAATTTTATCTATGTTTACTATTTTATTGTTTACACTAATCTTTACATAAAAATTAATACCAAATATTAAAACTATACTCATAATAAACAAACTAATTATTATTTTTATTATTTTTTTCATAAATCACCATATAAAAAGACGTTTAAAACGCCTTTACTAATAGAGATAAAAACGTCTCATCTTTATTATATCATTTCTAGTATTCCGATGGAATAGATTCTTCTATTATTTTTCCATCTATAGTTTTAATTTTAAACTTACCAGAACAATCTTGTCCAAATGTGCAGGCAGATCCTTCATAGTACTCTATAATATCATCTACTTTATAGTTTTTAAATGAAGTAACTTCTGATTGAGAAAACTTTTTACTAACTATATCATAGTAAATACTATAAACTTTACCATCATTTTTGGGTTCTACACCCTTCTCTTTATCAAATACCTTATCATAAATTATATAACCTGACAAACAAACTACCACTAGTATAAGAAATATTATAACCCTTTTTTCTTTTCTGTATTTTCCATATACAATTCTCCTCTATAATAGAGTATAGTAAACAACTAGCCCCAATTTAAAACTAGCAAATTTACCTGATATTTAAAATAAAATAGAATAATAAATTGTCTATAATAAAAGAAACTGTATTCTAACAAAATTTGCAAATATTTAAGTAAAGTTACTGAAAAACAAAACAAGAACTCAAAGGTGAGTTCTTGTTTATTGAATTTTAAAGGGATTATCATAGGTGCCCATACCAGAGACATATTGAACATCAGAATTTAAATAAAATGAGGGATATACTGATTGAGTACTATAAGCACTAGTCGAAACACCAACACCATTGTTCAATATAAAAACACTCTCTTTACCAATAGGAGTTAAGGTCCAACCCGCACCCATAAATAACCAATTATTGTTATAAACTTTATAATATTCACTCATTTTAGTAGTCCAATATGATGGATTTATAGCATACCCATAATCACTTGCATACATAAGTCCAATTTTAGTTACTCCGTTACTCGGATCATATGTTTTGGTTGCACTTGTTATTTCTTCATCAAAAATTGATTTTACAGTTAAATCATCAGAAGTTATTCCGCTTACTTTCCATGTTGCACTTTCAATCATATTTGACCAAGTACTTCCAATATAATTTAAATAATTCTTATTCAAATTTATAGTATTAAGTTCTGAATACTTCCATATATTGCAGCCACTATTGGTTGGCTCCGCACTCGCACCAATAGTATTTGAATTTTTCATATATGCTGAGGTATCACTTGGACAAGATTTTAGATTAGACCACTTATAATCACTATTAGTACTATAACCTCCATCTGTTCCCAGTAAACTACTCGTTGCAATAGTAGCTTTAATTAGTTTGACGTTATCACCAAATACTCCGATTATTCTATATAGGTTATTCTCCGGACAAGTACTTGCATTTGAACCAAAACATACATAATTATTTGGGTTTGCCCCCGCATATCTGTAACTATTGTCACCGGCTCCATTTGCTAAGCTAGAATTGTGATAATATATATCGTTTGCCCCTTGTGTTCCTGTATATAATGATTTTACGTAACTTGCTAATGTTACTGAATTACTTGTTTTAGAACTAGTAACAAATACATTTGAATACCTATTATTACTATCCATAACTTTAATAACAATTTTATAACTAGTATTTTTAGTTAAATTATTAAAAGTATATGAATTGCTTGTTGAT
>CAKORG010000011.1 GCA_934101495.1 uncultured Bacilli bacterium | reverse complement strand
ATAATTATTATTCAGATAATTATGTATATCCAGTTATAAGTAAAGTAGAAACTACAGCAACATCAAATTCTATAACAGTAGCAGTAACTGCCACTAAGGGTACAAATAACATATCAAAGTATTATTATTCGATAGATAATGGAAATACATTTATAGAGTCAACAAGTAACACTTATACATTTAATAGCTTAACTAAGAATAACAGTTATAAAATTATTGTTAAAGTTATGGATAGTAATAATAAGTATTCAAATGTATTTGTTACTAATTCTCAAACAAGTAATTCAGTAACACTAGCAGATTATGTAAAATCACTATATACAGGAACACAAGGAAATAATGGTATTTATTATCATGATGCAAACTTAACAAACGGCGCCGGTGACAACTCATATAGATATGCGGGAGCAAATCCAAATAATTATGTATGTTTTGGAAGCAATGAGAGTCCATGTCCAACAGATAACTTGTACAGAATAATCGGAGTATTTGGAGATAAAGTAAAATTAATCAAATATGATTATGCAAATAGTAATTTACTAGGAACAGATGGAGATTATAGTACAAAAACATATTCAAAGAGTAGTTCTTCAACATATAAAGGAAAATTAACAACAATAAATACATATTACTGGAATTTTTCAACACGAAATAATACCTGGAGCAAAAGTAATTTAAATAAAACAAACTTAAATACAAATTTTATTAATAATATAGGAGAAAAATGGACAAATAAAATAGCCATAACAACATGGAAAGTTGGAGGAAATACAAGGGTAAATATAGCA
Source organism: uncultured Bacilli bacterium (assembly GCA_934101495.1). Lineage (GTDB taxonomy): Bacteria > Bacillota_I > Bacilli_A > RF39 > UBA660 > Onthocola_B. Next base: position 29,738 of record CAKORG010000011.1, on the reverse strand, counting down.
GAGCAACCAGCCAAAACAGCATATCAAAATGAAATAGTAAATCCAGTAACAACAAACACAACAGATAATAAAACAGAATACACATCAAAAATAGGATTAATGTATGCAAGTGATTATGGATATGCAGCCCCTCCTAGCGCGTGGACAACCACACTTTATAATTATAATAGTTCATCAATAATATCGGTGAATTGGATGTATATGGGGCTTGATGAATGGCCAATTTCCCGTAGTGCGAACGATTCGGGCAGTGCGTTCCTTGTGTTCAGCAATGGTCGCGTGAACTACTACTACGTGGAAGACGGCAGCTATGGCGTTCGCCCGTCCTTCAATCTTTTGTCTTCCATAACCTATGTATCGGGGAGTGGCAGTGCCAACGACCCGATTTTGATAAACTGATTGACGGACAGTTTTGAAAAAACATCGGTAAAACCTAATAAAAAAGAGATAAAAAGTTCGACCAGTGTTGAACGATTTACCTCTTTTTTTGAGTTATAAAGATGCTAAATTTATATAAATTTGTTACAAAAACTACATTTTTACTCATTGTTTATAAAAGAAATATAAATTATTGCACGCAAAAAAATTTTAGTATTGTTTTAAATTTTACATGTCATACAAAATAAATTTCATTGGAATTCTAATGTATATTCTAGAATTAATGGCTCGTTTAAATAAAGTTAATCCAGTATTAAATAGAGATAGAACTCTAACTAGACCTTTACTTTTGTATTTTTTATGAGTAACAATTTTTATATTCTTGTAACATCTAGTGTTTTTAGAATAATCGGCACCAATGATAGTGTGAAATAAAATGCATGTACATACTAAAGCATACATGGTTTGATATGACTTTTCAGTAGCATTAACAATGTTTTCTATGTAAAAACCATTTGATTTTTGATTTTTGAAAATGGTTTCAATACCTCCGAAACGATAGCTATAATCAATAATTGCTTGCCTGTAATTTCCGTTAGTTGCTAATATCCATGCATCATCTGTGCCATGTCTTTTGCTACATACAATTTTACATTTAAATTTGCTTTCAGTAAGTAAAACATCATCATAAAGTGCTGAATAGGTTGTAAGTTCATCTAACCATTTCCAAATTTTATGTCCTTCTTTTTTGTCATATATGAAACACTTAATATTTTTCTTAAGCCTAAAGCAGTAAATATGACCAGCTTTTTCGATAATTTTCATAAGATTAGTGGAATTAAACCATCTGTCAGCAAGAAAATTAATTTAAATTTTGTATGTTTAAATAAATCAATAATATAGTTGATGCCTTCGATTATTAAACTTTCTTCGAAGGCATCACTAACTTTTTTGACTTTAAAAGATCTAAACCAAACAGGAATACCTTGTTTACCAACTCTCATTGACATCATGAGAGTAGTGTAATTATCGTGAGAAAACATATGGTCAATAATAATATGAACTCTGAACTCTGAAATCTTTATGTTTCTTTTTATAGTTAAAAATAACATGTTTAATTAAAGCATCATAGAAATTTTCACCATCAAATAATTTATTGTTATAAAATCTACGAATTCTTTTAACATTTGAATCATGCTGAACAAAATCAAATTTATCTTCAAGTTCTCTGGCAATATCGGAAGCAACAGAAGACTCAGCCTTAGTCATACCAAATAAAATGTACGGAAGAATGTTAAGCTGAGTTTTTCTAGCTTTAGGATAAATATTTAAAATAAATTTATTAAAATTAATTGCAAAATCTTCTTGAGTATTATATAATTTAGACATAAACAACCACCTTTTATTTTTTTTGTGATGATAATATAATATCAAAGAATGGTTGTTTATACAAGGTTTAAGACACAATATATATAGCAAGGATGTTATATCTATTTTTTTGTATTTCAAAAACTGTCCGTAGGTAAGTAACTTTGGTAGTATGATAAGCTAAGGTTAGAGCGGCTGGCGAGAGTATCCGCCCCGCGTCGCCGATGCATAAGTTATCAACATAAATATAAATGTTGTATATAAATGTATAATAGAAAGTCATGATTTTAAGATGTTTATGGCTACATTTTTTTAAACTTGCGTTATCTCATAGTAAAGTAGCCTTTACAGAGGACAAAATATGTGTTACATGTAGCTATAGGAAAGGTGGAAATCAGCCCGGCCATGCATTTTATGTGAGATGCAAAACAGTGGGTTACTTACTTCCTAGAAAACAGCTTAGGCTGTTTTTTCTATATCATTCAAAGTTCCTTTAAATTTTAAAAAAATATATTTTAGCAAAAGGTATCACAAAAACGTAAGAAAGTTTTAAACTTTCTGGGTATCTTTTATTTATTTTCTTTAAAAATCAAAAGGAACATTTAATATTTTACTAATCGATGCTATAACAGAAATAGAAAAGGTTTGTTTTACCGTTTTTAGATATCATTTTATATATTTTATCTAGTTCATCTTCAGTTATGCTGTATAAAGTTTTTCTTCAATCACCTTAATCACCAATATATATTATTCTACATATAATGACAAATTTAAATTGATTATTTATAGAAAAATATTTAAATATAATAGACAATAGTTTTTTTTAGTGTTAAAATGATATTGTAGTAAAGTAGACATGAATAAATATATTGATTTTCAAATTATAGTGTGTTAAAAGGAGTAGTAAGTTTATGGAAAACAAAAAAACGAAAATAATAAGTATAGTAGCATTAGTGGCACTAGCACTAACAGTAATAACAGCAACATATGCTTACTTTCAAGCACAAACTGGTGAAGGTTCACAAACAGATATTAAGATTAATGCAAATACCATAGATGCATTTACATTTGAAACAGGCTTAGCTATAAATCTTTCTTTAGACCAGACATCATTTGCAAGTGGAAAAGGAAACATATCAGGAAGTACATATGCAAGTGCAAAGCTAACAGCAAATAATAAAACAAATAATGCCACGAATAATTATAATTTGTATCTAAATATTTCAGATAATAATTTTGGTTATACGAGAAACTCAAGTTATCCAGAAATATTACTTACTATAAAAGATGCAAGTAATAATGAAATAACAAGTATAAGTGGACTTGAATATAAAACAGTAACGGATGGCAAAGGTACAACAATAAAAGGTTTTGATATTACAACTAAAACAGGACTGATTACACTTTTAAGTAATAGAGAAATAACAACAACAAGTACAAAAACAGACACATGGAATATAGCAGCAACATTTGTAAATTACAATGCAGATCAAAGTAAAAATGCCGGTAAATCATTTTCTGGTCAAGTATTAATATCAAAAGATTCATTTGATAATTATAAACCAAATACAATAAATACACTTAGTGCCACAAAAAGTGGAACAAATTTAACAGTTAACTTAAATGTTGAACAAGGAAGTAATGAAATAGATAAATATTATTATGCAATTGAAGAATCAAATGGTATAGCAATGTTAAATAATAATGAAAATATAGTGCTAAGATTAAGTAATAAACTAGCAGCCAATACTTTAACATATGTTGAGAGTACATCAAGTTCATATACATTTACTAATTTGAGTGCATCAAAAGACTATAAAGTATCAGCTTATGTAGTAGATAAAAAGAAATTAAAATCAAATACCTATGAATATAATTTCTATTCAGATAGTTATGTATATCCAGTGATAAATAAAGTAGAAACAAGTACTACATCAAATTCAATAACAGTAAAAGTCACAGCAACCAAAGGAACAAATAATATATCAAAGTATTATTATTCAATTGATGGAGGAAATACATTCGTTGAATCAACAAGTAACTCTTATATATTTAATGGCTTGAATAAGAATACTAGTTATAAAATTGTTATTAAAGTTATGGACAGTAATAATAAATATTCAAATGTATTTGTTACTAGTTCGAAGACAATTGATTCAGTAACACTAGCAAGTTATGTAAAATCACTTTACACAGGTACCCAAGGAGCAAATAACATCTATTATCATAATTCAAGTTTAGCAAATGGAGCAGGTGACAATAGTTATAGATATGCAGGAGCAAATCCAAACAACTATGTATGTTTTGGTTCAAATGCAAGTACTTGTCCAGAGAATAACTTATATAGGATAATCGGAGTGTTCGGAGACCAAGTAAAACTAATTAAGTATGATTATGCAAATAGCAATCTACTAGGAACAAATGGAGATTATAGTGCAGATACATATTCAAAAAGTAGTGAGTCATCATATAAAGGAGAATTAACAATAATAGATAGATATTACTGGAATAACTCAACAGAAAATAATACATGGAGTGAAAGTAATTTAAATAAAGTAAATTTAAATACAAATTTCATCAATAATATAAGAAGTGAATGGGCAGCTAAAATAGCAGAAACAACATGGAAGGTTGGAGGAAATACACATTCTAATATATATCAAAAACCAGCCAAAACAGTATATCAAAATGAAATTGTGAGTCCGGTAACAACAAATACAACAGATGGAGCAACAGAATGTAGTGCAAAAATAGGATTAATGTATGTAAGTGACTATATGTATGCAGCAAGTCCAACATACTGGACATATCCAGGATTTAGTTCAAGTGGAGCAACATCAGACTATAGAGCAGCCACAACATCAAATTGGATGTATATGGGACTATCCGAATGGACAATTTCCCGTGATGCGTACGATTCGAACATTGCGTTCGATGTGGGCGACGGTGGTCTCGTGTACAACGGTTACGTGAGTAGCAGCTACTTTGGCGTTCGCCCGTCCTTCAATCTTTCATCTTCCATAACCTATGTGTCGGGGAGTGGCAGTGCCAACGACCCGATCGTAATAAACTAGTACTTTAGGCCAAGCTTGTCTAGCGCGTCCGCGTGCTAGGCAAATCACGACAAAATTAAGCAGAGGCAAGAAGGAAGCAGGATACTTTGGGAGAACAAAGGCTGCCGCATCTGCGGTTAGTGCAGGCGTGGCAGAGGCGCCAGCAAAAGTTATCAACATACACTTTGATAACCCCACTATAATTACATGGGTGTTTCAAAATTTCAAAGATAATGAAAAAAACATTATCTTTTTAATTGGCTTAATGATATAATATTAATGAATTAATTAATGAGGTATATTATGAATGTAGTAATAACTAATGAATTTAATAAAATAGAACTATTAAAGAAAATAAATGTAGAAAAGAAATTTAATAATAATAAATTTCTAGGGTTTAAAGAACTCAAAAAAAAGTTATTCTTTGATTATGATGATAGAGCTTTAGAATATATTATAAATAAATATAATGTAAATATTAATATAGCTAAGATTTATTTAGATAATTTATATTTTTTAAAAGATATTGATGATGAAAAAGTAAAGTTTTTAAATGAATTAAGAAGAGAATTGGATGAACAGAATTTACTTATATATGATGATAAATTTAGAAAATATATGCTTAATCAAAAAGTTATAGTTTATGGTAAAGATATATTAACTAAAGAAGAAAGATTAATTTTAGATGGTATAGATTATAAATTAGAAAGTATAGAAAAAAATAGTTATAAACCTTGTGTATATGAAGCAAAAGATATATGTGAAGAAGTCGAGTATGTTGTTATAGAAATAAAGAAATTACTTAAAAAAGGAATAAACATTAATAACATAAAGTTAATTGCAAGTAAAGAGTATTATAAACATTTAGAATATTACTTTAAGTTATTTAAAGTACCAATTAATATAAAAAGTAGTGCATCATTTTTAAGTTTAAGTATTTCTAAAGAATTTTTAAAACTTTATGATAGTAAAGAATTAGATGAAGTAATAGATTATTTAAGTAGTAAGTATAGTAATGTAAATGAACTTATTACTATTATAAATAAGTCTGTACAAGTAAAAGGTAAAAATATAAGAAAAGAGTTTATTAAAAAGAATTTAAAACAAGCTAAAGTTAGTAATGTGGTATATAAAAATGCTGTAGAGTTACATTCTCTAGAAGAAGTTTATAGTGAAAACGACTATGTGTTTTTACTTGGCTTTAATATAGGTAGTTATCCTAAAGTAGAAAAAGATGATGGCTTTTTAAGTGATAATATAAAGACTAAACTAGGACTTGATACATCTTTAGAAATAAATAAGATAAATAAAGATAATGTTATAAATTTAATATATAATATTCCGAATTTAAGTATAAGTTATTCTATGCATGGTGATAATGGGGCTTTATATCCATCAAGTTTAATTGAAGATTTAGGATTAGAAGTAAAGAAAATAAATATAGATAAGAAAGTGTCTTTCAGCAAAAAATATAGTGAACTTGAGTATGCTATGGATTTAGATAATTTATATAAATATAATGATGAAAGTAAGTATTTAAAAGTATATCAAAATAATTTAAATATTCCATATAGAGAATATAATAATAAATTTACTAATATAGATAATGCTTTACTTAAAGAAAGACTTGAAGAAGGGATAAATTTATCTTATACAAGTCTAGAAACTTATAATGAATGTAGTTTTAGATATTATATAGCTAAAATATTAAATTTAGATGTTTTTGAAGAATCATTTAAAACTATAATTGGGGATATTGTGCATCATATATTAGAAATAGGTATAAATAAGGATATAGATATTGAAAAAGAAATAAGTTTATTTATTAAAGAATTAGATTTTGAATTTAAAGAAAGAGAATTATTTTATATTCATATTCTTGTTAAAGAGATAGATTTTTTGCTTAAATATTTAAATGAACAAAAAAAGGTAAGTAGTTTAAATGATTATTTATTTGAAACAGAACTTAATGTAGAAAAAGAATATGATGGTGTAAAGGTTAACTTTAAAGGTTTCATAGATAAAGTAATGACTACTAAATATAATGATAAAGAAGTAATAGCGGTAGTAGATTATAAAACTGGAGATAAGAATATAAAACTTGATACTTTAGAGTATGGTCTTAATATGCAACTTCCGATATATTTATATTTACTTAAAACAAGCGATAGATTTAAAGACGCTATTATTGCGGGTTTCTACATCGAAAGAGTACTTAATAATGTTTTAAATAGAGATAAAGTTAAGTCTTTAGAAACATTAAAGAAAGATAACTTAAGATTATCTGGGTATACAAATAGTAATGAAACTATTATGAGCCTTCTTGATAGTAACTATAAAGATAGTAAAATGATAAAAGGTTTAAGATTTAAAAAAGATGGTTCTTTTTATAGTACAAGTAAAGTGTTATCTAATGAAGAGATGAATAATTTAATAATTAAAGTAAATGAGATTATAGATGATGTAATAAAGAATATTGTAGAAGGTAACTTTAAAATAAATCCCAAGGTACTTGGTGGAAAAAATATATCATGTACTTATTGTAAATTTAAAGATATATGTTTTAAAACAAAAGATGATGAGGTTTTACTTGAAGATGATACAAATGAAGTTGTTTGTGACAATGATACGGATAAATGATAAAATATCCGTATGAATGAATAAAAAAGTAAAATTATGAATTTTGTAAGTATAAAACAAATATTAATATGCTCCAAAATTAAAAATTTAATATAGAGAGGTGAAGAAGATGAATTTGACTCCTGAACAAGCCAAAGCAGTTAATTTAGAAGGTAAAAATATCATAGTATCTGCAGGTGCAGGTTCTGGTAAAACTGCAGTATTATCAGAAAGAGTAATAAGAAAACTTAAAGATGGCATAGATATTAGAAATATTTTAATGTTAACATTTACTAATGAAGCTGCTGGTGAAATGGCTGCCAGAATTAGAAAAAAAATAAAAAAAGCTGGTTTAAAAGACCAACTTGAATATTTAGATCAAGCATATATTACTACATTTGATGCTTTTGCTTTAAATTTAGTTAAAAAGTATCATTATGTTCTTAATATGAGTAAAGATATTAGTATAATTGATGCTTCAATTATTAATTTGAAAAGAAAAGAAGTTTTAGAAGAAATATTCGAAGAATTTTATGAAGAAAAAGATGAAAGGTTTTTAAAATTAATCGAAGACTTCACTAATAGAGATGATGCATTAATAAAGGATTCAGTTTTAAGTATTAATAGATTACTTGATTTAAAATATGATAAAGATGATTATTTAGATAATTATGTAAATAATTTTTATAGTGATGAATATGTAAATAAATGTTTTGATGAATACTTTAAATACGTTAAATCTTTAGCTGAATCTTTAGAAAGTATGGTACTTGAAATAGAAAGCTACATGGATAACTCATCTTATCAAAAGTTATATGATAGTGTTTCTAATCTTTTTTCTCCGCACAACTATAATGATTTATATAAGTATAAAGATTGTACTTTAGGGAAGTTTACTAAATTAGATGAAGAAGGTAAGGCTTTAAAAGAAAATATTCAAGATACATTTAAAACACTAAGTGATTTAATATTTTATAGTGAAGAAGAATTAAAAAGTGCATATTTAAGTACTAAAGATTATGCTCAAATAATTATAGAAATTATTCATAAACTTGATGATAAAATAAATGCTTTTAAGAAGGAATTTGATGCTTATGAATTTACAGATATAGCTAAAATGGCTATTAAACTAGTTGAAGAAAATGAAAGTATCAGAGAAGAACTAAAAAATAAATTTAATGAAATAATGATTGATGAATATCAAGATACAAGTGATTTACAAGAAACTTTTATTAAATATTTAGAAAATGATAATGTTTACATGGTCGGAGATATAAAACAATCTATATATAGATTTAGAAATGCTAATCCTTTAATATTTAAAAATAAATATGATAAGTATAGTATGGAAGATGGCGGTGTAAAGATAGATTTACTTAAAAACTTTAGGTCAAGAGAAGAAGTACTTTTTAATATTAATGAAATATTTGCCCGTCTTATGACTAAAGAACTTGGGGGTATAAACTATAAAGAAAGTCATGCCATGATATTTGGTAATACTTCTTATATTACAAGTGGTTTAAATAATAACAATAATTATATGGATATTTATACTTATAATAATGAAGATAAAAAATATTCAAGTGATGAAATTGAAGCTTTTATAATAGCAAATGATATTAAGAAGAAAATTGCTGAGGATTACGAAGTATATGATTTTGATTTAGAAAAAAATAGAAAAGCTACTTATAATGATTTTTGTATTATACTTGATCGTGGTAGTAAAATGAATTTATTTAAGAAAGTATTTGAGTACTTTAATATACCAATGGAAGTATATAAAGACAGTAATCTAATGGAAGAAAATGATATTTATATTATTAAAAATATTATTAATTTATGTTTTTCTATTAAAAATGAAGTTTATGATAAAAAGTTTAGATATTATTTTACTAGTGTTGCTAGAAGTTACGTTGGTGGCTTAAATGATGCTGAAATATTTAATGATTTAGAAAATAATGAAATATTTAGAAGTGAAGTTTTTAGAATATGTAAAGAAATAAGTAAGACTATAGATGAACTAACACCTAGTATGCTTTTAAAGAGAATTATTGATGACTTTAATTTTTATGAAAAATTTATTTTAGTGGGTAATGTTGATGCTGGCATAAAGAGAATGAACTATTTGCTAGGGTTAGCTGAAAATGTGGAAAGTTTAGGTTTTACAAGTCTAGACTTTAGTAAATATCTTGAAGACTTAGCAGCTTCTGGAAGTGAAATTAAATATAAAGAAGCTAAATCAAGTAGTGTATCTGTTAAAATGATGAATATTCATAAATCAAAAGGACTTGAATTTCCAATATGTTATTTTACTGGTTTTCCCAAAACATTTAATTTAAGTGATTTGAAAAATAAATTTATGTTTGATAATAAGTATGGAATTATAACACCATATTATAAAGATGGTATTGGTGAAGTGTTTATTAAACAGCTTGTTAAAAATGAATATTACTTAAATGAAGTAGCAGAAAAAATAAGACTATTTTATGTAGCACTAACAAGAGCTAAAGAAAAGATTATTATGGTAATGCCTGAAGTAGATGACAAAACTAGACATTGCGAAGAAGTAGACTTTCTGGAAGGTTTAAGTTTTAGATCATTTTATAATTTTTTAGAAAGCATATATGGTAACATAGCAAAATATGTAACAAGTATTAATTTAAATAATATTGGTCTATCTAAAGAATATGAATTTAGTAAAGCAATAAGCAGAAATTTAGAAAGCTCAAAAGAAGAAATGGTCATATATGATGATGAAGTTTTGTATGAAGAAATAGAAAAGAAACATGCATCTAAGACAATAAAGAACATTTTAACTAAAGAAGAAGCTAAGACTTTAGAATTTGGTACTCAAATGCATGAAATATTTGAATTAACTGATTTTAAAACTGTCAAAACAGATAATAAGTATATAAATAAATTACTAGAAATTTTTGATTTTAAAAATGCGGAGACTTATCAAGAACTAGAGTTTATGTTTGAAAAAGATGATATTAAATATCATGGTATTATAGATTTAATGCTAGAATATAGTGATAAAATATTTATTGTGGATTACAAACTTAAAAATATAGATGATGAAAATTATATTAAACAATTAAATGTATATTATGATTATGTAAAGAGTATAAGTGATAAAGAAGTTTACTTATATTTATATTCAATATTAGATAATAAAGTAAAAGCAATAGAGGTGATGGCATGAAAGTGGCAATTATTGGGGCAGGACCAGCAGGTTTAGCAGCAGCTAAAAACGCATCAAAGATGCATGATGTTGTGGTATTTGATGGAAATAATGCTGCTGGTAAAAAGCTTCTTTTAACTGGAAGTGGAAGATGTAATATCGGTAATACTAATAATGATTTAAGTAAGTATCATTCAAGTAACAATGAACTTATTCCAAAAATAATAAATGATAAAAATATAGATAAAGTAAATAATTTTTTCAAAGAAATAGGTTTAGTTTTAAAAAATAAAAATGGTTATCTTTATCCATATAGTGAAAAATCATCAAGTGTTTTATCTTGCCTAAAGAATTCTTTACATATAGATTTTAGATTTAATACTTATATAGAGAATATAAAAAGAAATGATGATAAGTTTATTATTAATGGTGAAGTTTTTGATAAAGTAATTATTACCACTGGTGGTCTTAGTTATCCAAAGACTGGAAGTACTGGGGAAGGCTTTCATTTAGCAAAAAAATTTGGACATAAGATTATAGATTTAAATCCATCATTAATGGCACTTGAAACAAATACTGGCCTAGAAAAAGAATTATCTGGCACAAGATGTGAAGTAAATGTTTCAAGTTATATTGATGGAAGAAAAATAAAAGAAGAACATGGAGAACTACAACTTACTAGTTTTGGTTTAAGTGGCATTTGTATTTTTAATTTAAGTCGTGATATAAGACTTGCTTTAAATGAAAAAAAATCATGTGAAGTAAGAATAAATTTTTGCCCATGGACAGATGATTTAAGTAAATACATGGAAGAAAATAAAGATAAATCTCTAACAAATATATGTGATGGATTTTTAGATTATAAATTAACGAATTTGTTTCTTAAAATTTTGAAAATTAAAGATAAAAAATGGTGTGAATTAAAAATAGATGAAAAAAGTAAATTTATTGACACTTTAACTAATTTTAAATTTTCTATTGAGGGCACTAAAGGGTATTTAGATGCTCAAGTAACTAGTGGTGGTGTATCGTTAGAAGAAATAAATTTAGAAACGATGGAGTCTAAACTTGTTAAAAATCTTTATTTTGCTGGAGAAGTCCTAGATTTAGATGGTGATTGTGGAGGATATAACTTAACTATAAGTTTTATAACAGGACTAGTTGCAGGTGATCATCATGATTAGAATTAAAAATATTAAAACTGAAATAAAAGAAAATATTGATATTTATGAACTTGCAAGTAAGAAGTTAAAGGTAAATAAAGAAACCTTAAAAAAAGTAATTATTCATAAAAAATCAATTGATGCTCGAAGTAAGCATATGTTTTCTTATGTATTTGATTTAGATGTTGAAATAGATAATGAAAATAGTTTCTTAAAAGAAAACATAATTAAAGTGGAAAATGAAGAGTATGTACTTCCCAAGATGGGAAAAGAAACATTAAATAAAAGACCTATAGTTATTGGGGCAGGTCCAGCAGGTTTGTTTTGCACCTATTTTCTTGCCAAGAATGGATATAAGCCTATACTTTTTGAACGTGGTGAAAAAATAGAACAAAGAGTTAAAACAGTCGAAGACTTATGGCAAAATAATAATTTTGCTGATTATAGTAATGTTCAATTTGGAGAAGGTGGAGCAGGTACATTTAGTGATGGCAAACTTAATACTTTAGTTAAAGATAAAGCTGGTAGAATGCGTGAAGTATTTAAGGTTTTTGTAGAGTGTGGTGCTCCGGAAGAAATAATGTATGATAGTAAACCACATATAGGTACTGACATTTTAAGAAATGTAGTTATAAATTTAAGAGAAAAAATAATAGCTATGGGCGCGGAAATTCATTATAATTCTTGTATGGAAGATATTGTAATAGAAAATGATAAAATAAAATCTATCAAAGTTGGTGATAAGTATTTTGAAACTGATGTATTAGTTTTAGCTATTGGTCATTCAGCTCGTGATACTTTTAAAATGCTTGATAGTAAAAAGATTTATATGGAAGCTAAACCTTTTGCAGTTGGCATTAGAATAATTCATCCTCAAAAAATGATTAATGAAAACCAGTATCCAATAAATTATTCATTTTTGCCATCAGCTTCATATAAACTTACATATAAAAGTAAAAGTGGTCGTGGTGTTTATAGTTTTTGTATGTGTCCAGGTGGTTATGTCGTAAATAGTAGAAGTACCCATGATGGCATTTGTGTAAATGGAATGAGTAATTATAAAAGAGATTCAGGATATGCTAATAGTGCTATTGTTGTAACTGTATCACCTGAAGACTTTGGAAATAATCCTTTAGATGGAATAAGCTTTCAAGAAAATTTAGAACAAAAAGCATATAATATTGGAAAGGGTGTTATTCCTATTCAAAGGTATGTTGATTATAAAAATAATACTATTTCAGAAAATATTGATATAGATGCTTTTAAAGGCAAAACTCATTTAGCAAACATAAATGAAATTTTTCCAGCATTTTTAAATGAAAGTTTAAAAGAAGGAATAGATTATTTCAATAATAAAATCAATGGTTTTAATGGTGATACTTCAGTTGTTGCAGCCCCGGAAGCTAGAACTAGTAGTCCTGTTCGTATTGTTCGTGATGAAGATTTTAATTCAAGTGTTAAAGGTATTTACCCATGTGGTGAAGGCGCAGGTTATGCTGGTGGTATCACAACAAGTGCTATGGATGGCATAAAAGCGTTTGAAAGTATATATAAAAAGTACGAAAATAAATAGAGTTAAACAAAATTTATTGATATTTAAATAAATAATATGGTATAATCTATAAGAAAAGAAGCGAGGTGCGTTTATGAAAACATTTAAGAAAAATTTACCTGAAGGCGTTAAAAAACAATTTGCTTTATATAAAGGTGTAAAGGTAAGATTAATCAACAAAAATACTAAAAAGAAAAGCAAATAGTATATATTTTGACAAAAGTCGACATGAAGGATGAAAATCCTTCTTTTTTTGTCAAAATCTCTTATGTACTTTTAGATATTTTAGTGTTAGATTATTTCTCGAGGAGATGAAATTATATGAAAAAAATTGCAGTATTTTTAGCTTTAATGCTAATTGGTGTAGCAAATTGCTATGGCGCAGAAACGGAGGTGAATAATAAAAACTATGTAAGGTTTGAAATTGATATGACATATTCTAATTTAACTATTGAAGTTTACAACAATGATACAAATGCTTTTATAGAAAGAGTATTTCTAAATGGAAACAATAATGTATATTATTATAACAAAGGGTTAAATATCAAAATTGTGGAAACTACTAGTAATAGTGCTTATGAAAAAATGGATGATATTATTTTAAGTAATGAAAGTAAAATAATAAAATATAATAGAAAAGTAAAAAATATGAATGTTACTTTTAAAACAATATATCGTGGTTATGGAAAATATATTGAAAGTGTTAATAGTGATACTGATATAACTATTTATGATGAAAACTTTAATAAAGTAAGTATTTGTAAAAGTGAAAGTACATGTGAAGTAGTTTTACCTGCTGGAAAATACTTTATCAAAGATAACAAGACTGGTAGAGTAACTAGTGAACTTGTCAAAATGGACAGGCTTGCACATGTATCAAGATATTTTATAGATGGCATATTTAGTGAAGAAGATTTAGAATTAGATAATGTAACTAGAAAAGGAAAATTATATTATTTTAATAATCCATCATATCCTGAAAAGATTGAAATTAATGGAGAAATATGTGATTTTTCTGATAGTAGTAACTATCTATATATATTCGGGGAAGGTATATTTTATAAATATGATAAGAAAGATGAGGTTATTAATAAACCAAATAATGAAGAAAATGCTAACGATAAGAAAGATTCAGAAAAAAATGAAAACTTGAATAATAATGATTCAAACAGTTCGAGTAAAGAAGAAAACTCTGAAATTAAAAAGAATTCAGAGGAAGAAAAAGATTCCAATAATGATGATTTGAATAATGAAAATACCATTAAAGAAGGCAATACTTACGACAATGAAAAAGGCAATAAAGATATTTCTAATGAAGAAGAAATATTAATAGATGTACCTAATACTGAAGTAAGTAAATATAACATTATCTATTATAAAAAAAAGTGTTATTTTGAATGAAAAAAATATTGTTATTATTACTATTACTATTATCATCTGGATGTAAAAAAGAAATAATAGAAAATAATGGTTCTTTTAATAAAAGCAATTATTATGGTTTTCTTATAATACCTAGTTTAAACATGACTTATGGATTTTATGATATACAAAGCAAGTTAAATGATGTTAATAAAAACGTTGCTTTAATAGACTCAAATATTGAAAATACGTATATTTTAGCAGCTCATTCTGGTATGGGTAATCTTGCATATTTTAATGATTTAAAATACTTACATAAAAAAGATAAAATATATTTAAAGTTTGAAAATAAAACTTTAGAATATGAAGTTGTAAATATTAGAAGCAATATAAAAAATGGTAAAATAAGAATTAAAAACAAAGAAAATCAATTGATTCTAACAACCTGTGACCAGATAAAAAAAGGTAATCAATTAATAATTGAAGCAAATCTACAAATGGGGGATAATTGAAAGTAAAATAAGAAAAAAATGTGACAAAAAACGTTGCATTCTTTTCAAAATAACTATGAATTTAAATAAAAATTTGTTATAATTTAAAAGAGGCGATAGTAATGACAAAAACACGAAGTGAATTAAGAAATATAGCAATGATTATTTTATATCAAATTGATATTTATGAAGATAGAAAAGTCCCGTTTGAAATTGATGAAGTAATTAAAGCAAATTTAGAAATAGATAATGAATTTGTTAAAGATATTGTTTATGGTGTAACAACTTATAAAAGTACTTTAGATGAAATAGCAAACAAATATATTGATGGATGGACTATAGACAGAATAGATAAAACTGGAGCAGCAATACTTAGAATGGGTTTATATGAACTAAAATTTACTAATACCCCAGAAGTAGTAGTTATCAACGAAGCTATTGAATTATCCAAAAAATATTGTGATGATGCCGTAAGAAAAATTATAAATGCAGTACTAGATAAATATATGAAAGCATAAATATGAAGCTAAGTAAAAAAGACGAAGAGATTATTTTGCGTAGCGACCACCAATTTATAGAAATAGATGGAATAGAATATTTTTGCAAATATGCAGAAGGTGGTGGCATAGAGCTTGTTGCTAATAAACTTGCAAGACTGATAGGTATTAATTGCTCTAAAGATTATTTAGTGAATATAAATGGTGAACTATATTATTTAAGTTATAGTTTTTACAATCTAGGAAATTTTAAGCGCGGCGACGAGTTTAATGTAAAAAACAGCTTAAAATCAAATAGCTTATATGATTTATGGCTTAGTTTTGAAGATGAATATCCGGATGAATGTGAAAAACTTATGTATGACCTTATTAAAGTATTTATTTTTGATATTTTTCTTCTTAATGGTGACAGACATTTAGGAAACTTTATTGTGTTAAATGAAAATGAAAAGCACAAGCTATTTATCTATGACAATGATAATGTTTTTGAAGATGCATTTAGAGTGTTACTTAATGCAAAAATGAACTCTGATGACAGACTCGAGAAATATAGCAGTATATCTTTAGGTGGAAACACAACATTAAGTATGGAAAAAAACATAGAGATACTTGAGTATTTTCTAGCAACTTCGTCAAAAGAATTTAGTAACATAGTTGTAGATATTTATAATAAGCTAACACCAGAAGTAGTAGAAGCTGTATTTAGTGAAGTAGAAAATGAAGAAAATATTACTTTTGATGAAAAAGAATATAATATGAGATTATATCGTGAAAATTATAGAATGATAACTGAATTACTTGAAGAAAGGGGACTTATAGATGGACAAAGAATACATTAAAATAAGTGATTTGAATAATTATATAAAAAATATTTTAGATGATAACATATTTTTAAATAAAGTATATTTAAAAGGAGAAATTAGTAATTTTAAAAATCATACAAGAGGACATCTTTATTTTACTTTAAAAGATGATACATCAAGACTTAGTGCTGTAATGTTTCAAAGTAGTGCAGTTAAACTTACATTTACACCAGAAGATGGTATGAATGTTTTAGTAGAAGGAAGAATTAGTGCATATCCAGCACAAGGGTCTTATCAAATATATATTGAGAAGATGGAACCAGATGGTCTTGGAGCTTTATATATTGAATATGAAAAATTAAAGAAAAAATTAGCTCTTGAAGGTTTATTTGATGCTATGCATAAAAAAGCTATACCAAAGTTTCCTGAGAAAATTGGTGTTATTACAGCATCTACTGGTGCAGCTGTAAGGGATATTATGAGTACTATAAAAAGAAGATATCCAGTTTGTGAAGCAATACTTTTTCCGTGTTTAGTTCAAGGCAAGGATGCAGCACCAGATATTGTAAGACAAATTAAAAGAGCAGATGAGTTTGGTGTTGATACAATTATTGTTGGTCGTGGCGGAGGTTCAATTGAAGACTTATGGGCTTTTAATGAAGAAATTGTTGCTCATGCTATTTATGAATGTAAAACGCCGATTATAAGTGCTGTAGGTCATGAAATTGACTGGACAATTGCAGATTTTGTGGCAGATTTAAGGGCTCCAACTCCGACCGGTGCAGCAGAAATGGCAGTGCCAACTGTTTTAGATATTAATACTTTACTTAATAATTATAAAATTAGACTTAATAAAAATATTAAAAATATGGTAAATACTAAATTTATTAAATGGAGAAGTCTAAAAAATAGTTTTATTCTAAAAAATCCAATGACAATGTATGAGATGAAAGAACAAAAACTAGATACTTTAATTGATAATTTAAATAAAGATATTAAAGTAATAATTCAAAATAATGAAGTAAAACTTAATAAAGTCAAAATGTCTGTTGCACTTCAAAATCCAATGAGTTTAATTGATAAGAAGAAAAATGAATATAATTTACTTATTAATACTTTAAAACTTGTTAATCCTTTAGGTATTTTAGAGAAAGGTTATTCACTTGCAACAATTAATGATAAAGTAATTAAATCTAGTAATGACGTGAGTATTGGTGATTTAATTAGTGTTAAATTACATGAAGGGGCTATTAAAGCTAAAGTTGTAGAAAAATAAGTAATATTTACCATTTTGTCGACGCAGCCAAAATGGTCACAGATAAATTTTAATTTGATTTTTTGTCTGTTTCAACAAAACATCAAATATGCTAAATAGAAGCATAAAGAGATTTTTAATAAATAATTTGAAAAAAATTTTAGGGGGGAGTGAAAAATGAATGAATTAATGTTAAATAATAGTATTTTTGAAAATATAAAGCGTATTGATAACGATGGTAATGAATATTGGTTTGCAAGGGAACTCATGCCTTTACTTGAATATAGTAAATGGGAAAATTTTCACAAAGTTATAAAAAGTGCAATGCTTGCTTGTGAAACTAGTAATAATAAAGTAAGTGACCATTTTCCTGAGTTCAGGAAAATGGTTGACATTGGATCAAAGACAAAAAGAGAAACTACTGATTATCGTTTATCTAGGTATGCTTGTTATTTAATAGTACAAAATGCTAATCCTAGAAAAAAGTCAGTAGCTTTTGGGCAAACATACTTTGCTGTTCAAACTAGAAAACAAGAAATTTCAGAAAGAGAATATTCTAGTTTAACAGAAGATGAAAAAAGATTTTATCAAAGAAATTTAACTAAAAAAGGTAATTATTCTTTGAACCAAGCTGCTAAAGATGCTGGTGTTAAGAACTTTGATAAATTTCATAATGCTGGTTATAAAGGGTTATATAATGGTGAGACTGCTAATGATATTGCCAAAAGAAAAGGATTAAGATATAGAGAAGATATCTTAGATAATATGGGTAGTGATGAATTAATAGCAAATCTTTTTAGAATTTCTCAAACAGAACAAAAATTAAAAAGAGATAATGTAAAGGGAGAAGTAAATGCAAATGATGTACACTACGAAGTAGGTAAAAAAATAAGAAATACTATAAAAGAACTGGGAGGCATAATGCCAGAAGATTATCCAACTCCAGAAAAAAGTTTAAAAGTATTAGAAAAAGAAAATAAAATAACTAGTAATAGTAAATTATTAAAATAAATGATATAATAAAAAAGAAAGGAAAAATAATATGGAAGAAAATAAAAATTTTGAAAGTTCGCTTCAAGAACTTGAAACTATAGTTAAAGAATTAGAAAGCGGTAATGTTAATTTAGACGATGCTATCAATAAATATACTGAAGCTATGAAATTAGCTAAATATTGTGGTGAAAAATTAAATGATGCTACACAAAAAGTAAATAAAATTTTAACTGAAGATAATGAATTAAAAGAATTTAAAGCAGAATAGGTGAGGTTATGGAAGTAAAAGATATAACAAATAGAGATGTAGATTTTGCTAAATGGTATACAGATGTATGTAAAAAAGCTGATTTAGTAGATTATTCAAGTGTAAAGGGTAGTATGATTATAAGACCACTTGGTTATGCTATCTGGGAAGAAATGCAAAAAGTGTTAGATAGAATGTTTAAAGAAACTGGACATGAAAATGTGCAAATGCCAATGTTTATTCCTGAGTCACTTTTAAATATTGAAAAAGAACACGTTAAAGGTTTTGCTCCAGAAGTTGCATGGGTTACTTATGGGGGAAATGAAAAACTTGAAGAAAGAATGTGTGTAAGACCAACTAGTGAAGTATTATTTTGTGATCATTATAAAAAGATAATAAATACTTATAGAGATTTACCAATTCTTTATAATCAATGGTGTACAATAGTTAGATGGGAAAAAACTACTAGACCATTTCTTAGAAGTAGAGAAATACTATGGCAAGAAGGTCATACAATGCATAGAACTGCAGAAGAAGCTAGAGAAGAAACTCTTAAAATGTTTAATGTTTATAAAATTTTTCAAGAAGACTATTTAGCACTTCCAGTTATAACAGGAAAGAAAACTGAAAAGGAAAAATTTGCTGGAGCTGAAGAAACTTATACTTTAGAAGCAATGATGTATAATGGTTATGCTCTTCAAAATGGTACAAGTCATTATTTTGGTAATCATTTTGCTAAAGCTTTTGGTATTAAATTTACTGATAAAGATAATACCCAAAAAGCCCCATATCAAACAAGCTGGGGAGTATCAACTAGAATGATCGGTGCTATTATAATGACTCATGGTGATGATCATGGGTTAGTTCTTCCACCTAAAATTGCACCATATAAGGCAATAGTTATTCCAATCGGAGATGTTTCAGAAAAGCTTGAAGAACTTAAAAGTAATTTAAAAAATAATAATATAGCATTTAAGGTTGATGAAAGAGATAAAACTCCAGGATTTAAATTTGCAGAAGCTGAAGTAAAAGGATACCCAGTTAGAATAGAACTAGGAAAAAGAGATTTAGAAAATAACATAGTTACACTAGTTAGAAGGGATACTTTAGAAAAAGTACAAGTTACTTTTGAAGAAATAATACCTAAACTAAATGAACTTCTTGAAACTATTCAAAAAGATATGTTTGCAAGAGCTAAAGCAAGACGAGATAGTATGATATATGATGCTAAAACTTATGAAGAATTAAGAGAAATTGCCACAACTAAAGATGGCGGATTTATTAAAATCAATTGGTGTGGCAATGTAGAATGTGAAAATAAAATAAAAGATGACTTTGGTATAAAGTCTAGATGCTTAATTGAAAATGAAAAAGTAACTGGTCAATGTACAGTATGTGGTAAAGAAGCTAAAACAAGATTATATATCGGAAGACAATATTAAAAATGAATAAGGCAATTGCCTTATTCATTTTTATGTTTTTTGGTAAATTCATTTAAAGCCATTAATACTTCTTCTTTATTATCAAGTCCAACTAAATATTCATTATTATTAATATGATTTACTTTTCTTATACAAAAGTCAGCTACATCATCCTCATTTGTTAAATAAACATATTTAATATTATTTATAACAAGTTCCTCAGTAACCATATAATTTTTACCATTATCAAGAGTAACTACATCAATATTTTCGCTCATCTAGAACCTCCATTTAATTCACTAAGTAAACTTTTTATTTCTTCTTCTGATTTATTTTCACTAGTATATGCTTTAACAACTTTTTCCATTAATTTAGTATAATCTTCTAAAGTAATATTTTTACTATTTAAATAATCACCAAAAGAGTCATGTAAACAAGCTTTAACCTCATCTTCAGTATATGCATCAGGATTATCATTAATAAACTTACTCATGTTTCTAAAAATTTCATCCATAAATGCTTCTTTTCTATATTCATTCAAACTACTGTAACAACCATATATTCTAGTATCAACATCATACTCTTTATTAGTATCTAAAACATCTCTAGCCATATTATAAGTATCGTAATCCCAGTAAGGCCTTTGTTCATTAGAGTTATATCCAAAATATTTGGTGTTTTCACTAACTGGACTACCAATTATATCTCTAACTTCTTCAACCCTTTCAAAATCTTCATAAGCTTCTTTTAAACCATGAATACCTGAAACAAGTCCAGCTCCTAGAGCTACAAAAACAATAGCTTTGATTGCTAAGTTTTTCATTCCTTTTGGTTTTTGTCTACTTTTTTTTGTGTATTTTACAGGTCCACATTTAGTACTTTCTTCAACTATAGTATCAATTCTGCCACTACTATGTTTAATAGCACCATTGGGACCAAATATAGAATTAACTGTATAATCTAAATCGTCAATATTTGCCATTTATATACCTTCTCTCTATATTAATTTTACATTAAAATTATATTTTTGGCAATAATATTTTAAAAATAAATAAAAAATAATTGAATAAAACATCAAATTATTATATAATTAACTTATGGTAGAAGGAGTAAGTTTTATGAATACGAAAAAACCAATTATTCTTAGTATAATAGCATTATTTGTATTAATATCTTTAGTAGTAGGTGCAACGTTTGCTTATTTCCAAGCTCAAGGAGGGGTAGGTAAGTCTGCAGATATTACTGTAAAGACTTATACAACAGATACATTTACATTTGCAACAGGAAATCCAATTTCGTTTACTTTGGACCAAGATAATTTTGCAAGTGGAAAAGGTAATGTAACGGGTTCAACTTTTGCAAGTGCAATACTTACAGCAAATAATAAGACAAATACTGCAACAGAACATTATTATGTTTATTTAAATATAGAAAATAACACATTTACATATTCAATAAATGAGAGTACTCCGGAAATAATAATGACAGTAACAAATAGTAGTGGAACAGAAATAACAGACATATCAGGACTTACTCATACATCAGTAACAGATGGCAAAGGTACAACAATTTCAGGGTATGATATAACAAATAAAAGCGGACTTATAACACTCTTTAATAATAGAGAAATAGTGGCAACACCAACAAAAGAAGAAAAGTGGAATATTAAAGTAACATTTGTAAACTACAATGCTAATCAAAATGCTAATTCTGGCAATAGCATGAGTGCTAAAGTGATAATACAAAAGGAAGAAGAAAAAGTATTCTTAGCAGATTATGTAAAATCACTATATACAGGAACACAGGGAGAAAATAATATCTATTATCATAATGGTACAATAACAACAGATGAAGGAACAGTAATAGATGCAGGAGATAACTCATATAGATATGCAGGAGCAAATCCAAATAACTATGTATGTTTTGGAAGTGATGTAACACCATGTCCAACAGATAACTTGTATAGAATTATTGGAGTAATTGGAAATCAAGTAAAACTAATCAAATATGATTATGCAAATAGTAATTTGTTAGGAACAGATGGAGATTATTGTACAACTAAATATTCAAAAAGTAGTTCTTCATACTATAAGGGAAGTTTAACAACAATAAATAGATATTACTGGAATAACTCAACGAGCAAAAATACATGGAGTGAGTCAGAATTAAACAAAACAAATTTAAATGTAAATTATATAGCATATTTGAATAATATAGATACAAAGTGGGCAAAAAAGATAGCAGAAACAACATGGAAAGTTGGAGGAAATACGTTTGCAAATATATCACAAGTAGTACCAACAGTAGCATATCAAAATGAAATAACAAATCCAGTAACAACAAATACAACAGATGGAGCAAAAGAATATAGTGCAAAAATAGGATTAATGTATGTAAGTGATTATGGATTTGCAGCAGAACCAAGTGCATGGACTTTAACAATGGACTCATATGATAATACAACAGCAAAAAGTACGAATTGGATGTATATGGGGCTAAATGAATGGACTATTTCCCGTCGTGCGGACCGTTCGAACATTGCGTTCAATGTGCTTCGGGGGGGGGCTTTGGACGGCATCGCCATGCTTAGCGACGCTAGTGGGGTCAGGCCGTCCTTCAATCTTTTGTCTTCCATAACCTATGTATCGGGGAGCGGCAGTGCCAGCGACCCGATGGTAATAAACTAGTATTTTTAGTAGCAAGAACAAAAGGCTGCCACATCTGCGGTTAATACAAGCAAGGCAGAGGCGTCGATAAAAATCAATAGGGCAGTTGGCAATGATAAAATTAAAATAGAAAGGTGATAAAATGAATAAAAAAACAAGAAATATTATTATGGCATTATATGTTGTGGCATTACTCAGTATAGTAACCGGAGCAACATACTCTTACTTTACAATGATTAGGGTGGCTCGTTTATCACCTAAAGTTGAAGCTCAAACTGCAACACTTAATTATACGCTTTTTGATGCTGGTAACCCTATAAGTATTTATCCTGATACTGACAATTTCAGAGAAGGAATGGGTAACTTATCATCAGAAACATTTGCACGTGTATATTTAAGACATAGTGAAGGAGATTCAGCTGCAAGTGTAAAATACAACTTACTACTTAATATTGAAAGTAATACACTAACATATTCAACTACTGAAAGAAAACCAGAATTAATATTAGAAGTTCGAGATTACAATGGAAATGAAGTAAAAAATATTGAAGGTTTACAATATAAAACAGTTGTTGATGGTAAAGGTGCAACAGTAAAAGGTTTTGATATTACAACCACAACTGGATTATTCTATATTGTTAAAGAAAGAGAAATAACAACTGAAACAGAACTAACTGAAAAGTGGGATGCTAAAGTAACTTATGTAAATTTAAGTGAAAGTCAAAATAATAATTTAGAAAAAGAATTAAAGGGTTATATACGTATGGAAAAGGCGGAAGAATAATGACTTTAGAAGAAAAAAAGAAACAATATCAACAAATGTTAGTTCAAGAATATAGAAGTAGTAACCTAGAAGAAACAGAAAATCTAACCGATGCAGAAGTAGCACTTATGAACCCTATTACAGATTATGAATTTACATTTCTTATAGGAAACGAATTAAATAGTATTAATAGAGAAATTGTAGAACTCATGGAAGATATTAAACATTGTGAGGATAGAATGAATACTCCAGGTATACATTACCAAGAAGTAACAGACTGCAGAAGTGATATAGTTTATGATGAAAGAAGATTAGCAGAGTTAAGACAGCAATTTGACACTTTAAAAAAAGTATTATTAGAAAGAAAAACGGAAGATGAAAGAAGTAGATAATTTTTTACATTATTTAAAAGATGAAATGAATTATTCAGAATATACAATTAAAAATTATCAGTTAGACTTAACTGATTTTTTTAAGTATGTTAATACTCATAAAATAGATTATTTAAATATACAAAATACCAATATAAGAGGATATTTAAAATACTTAGATACATGTAATTTAAAAAATACAACTATATCCAGAAGAATAAGTGCTCTTAGAACATTTTATAATTATTTGCTTGAAAAAGGATTTGTTAAAGGTAATATATTTTTAAATGTAAAGAATCCTAAGTTAGAAAAGAAACTTCCTAATTATTTGAATTATACAGAAATAGAAGAACTACTTGAATCTATTGATACAAAAACAGAGGAAGGATTAGAAAGAAGATTATTAATTGAGATGTTTTATTCAACAGGTTGTAGAGTTGGAGAAATGGTAAATATTAAAATAAGTGATATTGATTTTAACAATAAAACAATTAGAGTAATGGGTAAAGGAAGTAAAGAAAGAATTGTTTATTATGGTGACTATGCAAGTAAGTATTTAGAGGATTATCTAAAAAATAAAGGTAGAAAAGGCTATTTGTTTACAAATAAAAAGGGTGAAAAATTAACTATAGAAGAAGTTGAGTATATAGTAAAGAATATTATGAAACATATTTCTATCAAGACTCATGTTACACCTCACACACTTAGACATACATTTGCAACTCACTTACTTAATAATGGAGCAGATATTAGAACAGTACAAGAACTACTTGGACATGCTAACTTAAGTACAACAGGTATTTATACTCATGTTTCAAGTGATAGATTAAAAGACGTATATTTCAAAACTTTCAAAAGATAAAAAAGTAATTGTCAAATTTTAATTAAATGTAAACATGTTATTTTTTTGATTTAGAATAAGTATATAGTAAAGTAAAAATAGTGTGTGATAGTGAAGCATACTGGATTATGTAATATAATATTACTTAGATATTTACTGAGCTAGATATTTGTAGTAAAATATTTAGTATAAATAATAATTCAACATGAAGTAAACATAATAATAAAAAAGGAGTAACACTATGGAAAATAAAAAAACAAAAATAATAAGTATCGTAGCATTAGTGGCACTAGCACTTACAGTGGTAACTGCAACATATGCATACTTTCAAGCACAAACTGGTGAAGGTTCACAAACAGATATTAAGATAAGTGCAAATACTGTTGATACATTCACATTTGAAACAGGTTCAGCTATAAACTTATCTTTAGACCAAACATCATTTGCAAGTGGAAAAGGCAACATAACTGGAAATACATATGCAAGTGCAAAATTAACAGCAAATAATAAGACAAATAGTGCTACGAATAATTATAATTTGTATTTAAATATATCAGATAATAACTTTGGTTATACGAGAAACTCAAGTTATCCAGAAATATTACTCACAATAAAAGATGCAAGTAATAATGAAATATCAAGTATAAGTGGACTTGAATATAAAACAGTAACGGATGGCAAAGGTGCATCAATATCTGGATTTGACATAACAACTAAAACAGGATTAATAACACTATTAAATAACAGAGAAATAACCACAACAAGTACAAAAACAGATACATGGAATATAACAGCAACATTTGTAAATTACAATGCAGACCAAAGTAAAAATGCCGGTAAGTCATTTTCTGGACAAGTACTAATATCAAAAGATTCATTTGATGATTATACTCCGAATACGATTAATACACTTAGTGCCACAAAAAGTGGGACTAATCTAACAGTTAACTTAAATGTCGAACAGGGAAGTAACGAAATAGATAAGTATTACTATGCCATCGAAGAATCAAATGGCATAGCAATGTTAAATAACAATGCAAATAAAGTACAAAGATTAAGTAATAAGTTGGCAGCTAGTACTTTAACATATGTTGAGAGTACATCAAGTTCATATACATTTACTAATTTGAACTCATCAAAAGACTATAAAGTATCAGCATATGCAATAGATAAAAATAAGATAAAATCAAACACTTATGAATATAATTTCTATTCAGATAATTATGTATATCCAGTTATAAGTAAAGTAGAAACGAGTACTACATCAAATTCGATAACAGCAACAGTAACAGCAACGAAAGGAACAAATAATATATCAAAATACTACTATTCAATAGATGGAGGAAATACTTTTGCTGAATCTACAAATAATAGTTATACTTTTACTGGATTAAAAAAAGGCACATATAAATTTGTTGCCAAAACCATGGATAGCAATAATAAATATTCAAATGTTTATGTTAAAAGTGTTATTACCAGTGATATCATAACATTTACATTTGAAGATACAAAATATAAAGCGAAGAGTGGAATGACTATAAGTGAATGGATAAATAGTGAATATAATACCTGGGGATATTATGTTTCAGACACCTCATTACTTTCCAAACCAATAAATGATGGTGATAGTATTTACATATATCCAACTGACAGACCATTAGCTTCTTCAACCAATGGAACGATTGTAAAACCATTTGTAGAAAGCAATTTTAAAGAATTAAATAATTATAGTAATATTACTGAAGAAGCAATGATTAAGATAAAATCTATGTATAGTGGTAACCTATCTAAGTTTGGTGACTATAAAAATATAACCGACACTGCCATAAAGAATAACAGAATGGATATAAATGAAATGCTTGAGGGAAGAACTGTACTTTATTTACCATATATTTTTAAGGTAACTAATACGTCTCTTGCAAATCCAAATAGTAATAATAAATATTCAGTAACGCTATTAGCGAGTGAACTAACTGATGACCTGGAAGGTGTATGCGCTTTGTCGTATAATGTTTCTACAAATTTATTTGAACTTATAGACCCCATTTCAGTCGACAAAGATGGTAAGAGCATAATTGTTGAATTAACCAATAATACAATCATTGCGTTGATTATAGATGAATGATTATCGAGGTAATAAGTAGTGAATTTAAAAAATAAAAAAAGGTATTATGATATAGCAAATATTATACATAGACTATGTAATTTTTGTGATGATATTACCTTGATATTTACTGAGGTAGATATTTGTAGTAAAATATTTAGTGTAAATAATAATTCAACATGAAATAAACATAATAATAAAAAAGGAGTAATAAATGGAAAATAAGAAGACAAAAATAATAAGTATTGTAGCATTAGTGGCACTGGCATTAACAGTGATAACAGCAACATTTGCATACTTTCAAGCACAAACTGGTGAAGGTTCACAAACTGATATCAAAATTAATGCAAATACTGTAGATACCTTTACATTTGAAACTGGTTCCGCTATAAACTTATCTTTAGACCAAACATCATTTGCAAGTGGAGCAGGCAACATAACTGGAAATACATATGCAAGTGCAAAACTAACAGCAAATAATAAAACAAACAATGCTACGAATAGTTATAATTTATATTTAAATATATCAGATAATAACTTTGGTTATACAAGAAATTCTAGTTATCCAGAAATATTACTTAAGATAAAAGATGCAAGTAATAATGAAATAACAAGTATAAGTGGCCTTGAATATAAAACAGTAACAGATGGCAAAGGTGCATCAATATCTGGATTCGACATAACAACTAAAACAGGATTAATAACACTTTTAAGTAATAGAGAAATAACCACAACTAGTACAAAAACAGATACATGGAATATAACAGCAACATTTGTAAATTATAATGCAGATCAAAGTAAGAATGCGGGTAAGTCATTTTCAGGCCAAGTACTAATATCAAAAGATTCATTTGAAAATTATACACCAAATACAATAAATACACTTAGTGCCACAAAAAGTGGAACAAATTTAACAGTTAACTTAAATGTCGAACAAGGAAGCAATGAAATAGATAAATATTATTATGCTATTGAAGAAACAAATGGCATAGCAATGTTAGACAACAATACAAGTATAGTACAAAGACTAAGTAATAAACTAGCAGCTAGAATTTTAACATATGTTGAAAGCACATCAAGTTCACATACTTTTACTAATTTAAATTCATCAAAAGATTACAAAGTATCAGCATATGTAGTAGATAAAAAGAAATTAAAATCAAATACATATGAGTATAATTATTACTCAGATAATTATGTATATCCAGTGATAAATAAGATAGAAACAAGCACAACATCAGATTCAATAACTGCGGTAGTAACTGCAACCAAAGGAACAAATAACATATCAAAATACTACTATTCAATAGATGGCGGAAATACATTTATAGAATCAACAAGTAATTCATATACTTTTGATAATTTGAATAACCATAGTGCATACAAAATATTTGTAAAAATCATTGATGATAATAATAAGTACTCAAATGTTTTTATAAAAAGCATATCGATAAATTTTAATACATTTTCATTTTACTTAAATGATGTAGAAATTCAAGCTGAGGAAGGAATGAATTGGGGAAAATGGATAAATAGTGACTATACGAATGGTTTTGTTTTTGGAACATACGACGGTAAATCAATTGGAAAAGAATATTTATATAATCGCGAAACACTTATTGCCATGGGAGTAAAAGGAGATTATGAACCACTAAAAACTGATGAATATAAAAATAGTATAGTTTACTATGAAAAGAATATTTATCCAAAGGTTTTGTGGCTATCTTGCTATAGGAATCTAGCACCAACACGCGGAAAATATGTTTATAGTTACAATTTGATTCAAAACGATATAAAAGAAATTGCTGAAATTTGCAATGTATCTGTTGATGACTTACCGTTGTTTTTTAGATTTACTGATCTAACTTGTCTTACCCCAGATACTTTGATAGATGTTGAAGAAGTAGATGAAAATGGTAAAAAGAAAAGAAGACGTAAGAAATTAAAAGATATCAAAGTCGGAGATAAAGTAATA
The DNA here is from genome assembly GCA_934101495.1 of uncultured Bacilli bacterium. Taxonomy (GTDB): domain Bacteria; phylum Bacillota_I; class Bacilli_A; order RF39; family UBA660; genus Onthocola_B. Next base: position 635 of record CAKORG010000011.1, on the reverse strand, counting down.
TGCATTAACCCTGTAACACTAGAGTTAGATACAGATACAGTTATTGAATGTGATGGAGAAATGAACAAAAAGCATACTTGTTATGATAATTGGTATTTTTCTGACGGAACAATAATAACTACAGTACATAGACATAGATTCTTTAATATTGAAAATCGAAAATTTATGTATATGGAAGAGTGGAAAATCGGAGAACATGGCATAAATATAGATAACGAAAAAGTTGAATTAATTAAACATGAACATGTTGAAGAAGAAATTAACCATTGCACATTATTTACAGAAAAATACAATAATTACTTTGCTAATGGAATGCTTTCGGGAAACAGGAGAAGTAAAAACATAAAGTTATAAAACAAATCAAGGAGGTAATACATGGAAAATCAAAAGGCAAAAATAATAAGTGTAGTAGCTTTAGTTGCACTGGCATTAACAGTGATAACAGCAACATATGCTTACTTTCAAGCACAAACTGGTGAAGGTTCACAAACTGATGTTAAGATAAATGCAAATACAGTTGATACCTTTACATTTGAAACAGGCTCCGCTATAAACCTTTCTTTAGACCAAACATCATTTGCAAGTGGAGCAGGCAACATAACTGGAAATACATATGCAAGTGCAAAACTAACAGC
>CAKORG010000010.1 GCA_934101495.1 uncultured Bacilli bacterium | reverse complement strand
GATGTTGCAGAATATGAACCAACTGATGATGGTGAAAGTCCGCTTGCTAAAATAACTGATTGGGTAAATACTACTTGTCCAAAATGTGGAAGAGCTGCTCGCCGTGAAACTGATACAATGCCTAACTGGGCTGGTTCAAGTTGGTATTTCTTGAGATTTATGGATGCTCACAATAATCATGAGTTCGCTAGTATGGATGCTATGAAGTATTGGAATAGAGTAGATTGGTATAATGGCGGTATGGAACATACTGCAAGACACTTACTTTATGCAAGATTCTGGGTACAATTCTTATATAATATTGGTCTTGTTCCTCATAAAGAAATGATTTGGACTCGTGTAAGTCATGGTATGGTTTTAGGTGCTAATAACGAAAAAATGAGTAAGAGTAAAGGTAATGTTATAAATCCTGATGATATTGTTAAAGAATATGGTGCTGATACTTTAAGAGTTTATGAAATGTTTATGGGGGATTATGAACAAGACGCTCCATGGTCAACAGATTCTTTAAAAGGATGTAAAAGATTTATTGATAGAATTATTCGCTTAAAAGATAAAGTAGTAGATGGCAATGAATATTCTAAAAACTTAGAAACAATTATTCATCAAAGTATTAAAAAGGTTACTTATGATTTAAGTCATATTGCTTATAATACTGCAGTTTCAACTTTGATGATATTACTTAATAAGTATGAAGAATGTGAACATATTACTAAAAAAGATTATATGTTACTTTTAAAATTGTTAAATCCAATTGCACCTCATATTACTGAAGAATTAAATGAATCTTTAGGTGAAAAGCCAATATGTGAAAGTTCTTGGCCAGAATATGATGAAGCTAAAACTGTTCTTGAAGAAAAGGAAATAGGTGTTCAAGTAAATGGAAAACTTAGAGGTTCAATTAATGTTCATGTAAATGATTCTGATGATGTCATAAAAGAAAAAGCATTAAGTAATGATAATGTTGTTCGTCATATTGATGGTAAAGAAATTGTTAAAATAATAGTTATTAAAGGAAGAATTGTTAATATTGTTGTTAAATAACAATTCTTTTTCATTGAAAAAAAGTGGTAAAAGTGGAAAAAATTTTCAATGAAGCATCAATTAATATGTATAATAATATGGTTCATTAAAAACATTGACATTTATAGTTTTCGAGTAAAAAAGTCCGGTTTTTGAGTAAAAAAGTCCGGTTTTTGAATAAAAAAGTCCGGTTTTTGAATAAAAAAGTCCGGTTTTTGAGTAAAAAAGTCCGGTTTTTGAGTAAAAAAGTCCGGTTTAAGCCGGACTTTTTTATCTTTCTTTTAAAAAAAGTCCGGCTTAAACCGGAAATTTTAAAATTAATGCAAAAAAATTTAAAATAATATATATATGTAGTATAATTAATTATTAAAAGGAGATTTATTTATGAAACTGAGTGATTATGAAAATGTTGAAAGTACAAATATTGATTTTAAAGAAAAAGTAGAAGTTAATAAACCTAAAAGTTGGTTAAAAACTGTTTCTGCTTTTGCAAATAGTAATGGTGGAATTTTATTATTTGGTGTAAGGGATGTTGACAGGAAACCTGTAGGATTAATTAATATTAAAGAAGATGCAGAAAAAGTTAGTGAATTAATAAATTCAAAAATAGTTCCTTTGCCGAGATTTGAATTAACTACCTTTATTGATAATAATAAGAATTATATGGAGATAAAAGTTGGTGATGGTCCTAGAACTCCGTATTATTATGAAAATGATGGTAGAAAAGAAGCATTTATAAGGTCTGGAAATCAGTCGATTGCTGCTCCAAAACACATTTTGGACAATTTAATTCTTAAAGGTCAAAATACTACTTTTGATGAGTTACCTAGTAAGTATAAAATATCTGATGTAAGTTTTACTTTATTAAATGCTTCATTGAAACATGAAACTGGAAAAAAATTAGATGTTAATAAGGATTATTTATCTTTAGAATTAATAACAAATAATTATAGAGTAACTAATGCTGGTTTATTACTTTCTGATCAAGGGATATTAAAACAATCTAAAATATTTTGTACAAGATGGAATGGTTTAGTTAAAGGTTCTGTGGATGGTGATGCAATTGATGACAAAGAATATAATGGAAGTATTATTTCTTTATTAGAAAATGCAGAAATGTTTATAAAGAATAATTCACATGCTAGCTGGAAAATTAATGGGATGAAAAGAATAGAAATTGAAGATTATCCTGTAAGAGCTATTCGTGAAGCGATAGTAAATGCTATTATTCATAGAGATTATCAAATAGTCGGTTCAGAAATCCATATTGATATGTTTGATAATCGATTGGAAATAACATCTCCAGGTGGAATGATTGATGGAAGTTATATTCAAAATCTTGATATTAGAAAGGTATCTTCAATGAGGAGAAATCGAATTATTTCTGATATTTTTAATAGATTGCATTTAATGGAAAGACGTGGAAGTGGGTTAACTAGAATTGTTGAATCATATCAAGATTGTGCCGTAAAGCCTTCATTTACTTCTGATGCTTCCTTTTTTAGTGTAACTTTTCCTAATAAAGGTTATTTAAATCAACATAATAGTGAAAAAACATTAAAAATTGAAAAAAAATCTGTAGTGAATGGTAATTATGTTAGTGATGAAGATTATTTTATTATTAAATTATATAAAAATTTACCAAAGGGATTAAGAAAAAGTACTTATGACCAAATACAAAAATTATTTAATATATATACTTATCAATTTGAATTTAAACGAGAAGATATTGAAGATGTTTTTAATGTTAAAAAATCTAGATCTTCTGAAATAATTTCTTTGCTTATGGATAGTAATTTGATAGAACCTGCTAGTCCAACTAAATATAAATTTAAAAAATAGGTTTTAATTACAATAACTGACAAATTATTTATTATAAATGTTGTAAAATATAAATGGTGATGAATAAATGAAGGTTAAAGTTATTGATGAAGGACATGAAAAAGATTTAGAAAGTGCTATAAATGGCTTTCTAAATTCTGGAGATTTTGATATAATAGATATCAAGTATCAAGTGGCAATTGCAGTATGTGGTGAAGAACAGATTTATTGTTTTAGTGCAATGATTATTTATAATTAAAGCATGTACATATTACCTGATGTGTCAATATTGTCATCTATAAATGTTGTATTTAAACTTTCAAGCTTATTTACTCTGGCATTTAGACGGTTTATTTGACGCTCTAGTTTTGCAAGTCTGTTTTCAATAGAATCTGAATTATCTATATATGGCATTCCAACATTGTTTGGCATTTGTCCTTGATAAAATGAATTGTAGTTAGTACCTTGTGCATAAGGCATTACTCCAGGCATTGGAGCTTGTGCTTGAAAATTGGAATAATTCATGTTTGATTCAGTAAAAAATGAGTTTCTATTTTTTCTCATAAGTAGCCTCCCTACAATTAGTATATGTTAAATAGAAAGAAGTTGATAATATGAGAATGAGAAATCCTAAAGATAAAGATGAGTTATTAAATGGCTGTGATTATTATTATGAAGGTAAGTTTGATAATGATAATCCAGTACACTTAGAAATAGGTATGGGTAAGGGACAATTTATACTTAATATGGCCCTTAATAATCCAGATATAAATTTTATCGGAGTAGAAAAGTTTAGTAGTGTTGCAAGTGTTGCTATTAAGAAAATAAATTTATATAAACCTAGTAATTTAAAAATATTAGTTGGGGATATTGCTAATACTCATGATTTGCTTGATGGTAAAATTGATACTATTTATCTTAATTTTTCAGACCCTTGGCCCAAAGATAGACATGCTAAAAGAAGACTTACTTCAATTAATTATTTAAAGGTTTATGATAAGTTATTTAAAGGAAAGCCTCATATAGTACAAAAAACAGATAATGATGATTTATTTGAATATAGTTTAGAACAATATAAAGAATATGGTTATAAGATTAATAAAATAAGTTATGATTTACATAAAGAGGAAATTCCTAATATTATGACTGAATATGAAGAAAGATTTAGTAATATGGGAATTAAAATAAAATATGTTGATGTTAGTAAGTAAAAAATCTCAAAGATATACTTTGAGATTGTAGGGCTAATTATATTTTCTATAAAAGAGGGTATGTTAATGACGATAAAAATATAATTAGCATGGTTTGTTACCCGTAGTTAAGCGGTTAGAAGTGATAGATATATTATTTTTTCGGGTAACAGTGAGTTATTATACTCATAAAAAAACATAATGCAAGCGTTTCGACATTGTTCGACAAAAGTTTTAAGTAAAAATAGGTATTTTAGTGAAATTAAGTAAAATTTTGACTTTATTAGTTGAAATTTTTTTGATATAATTATAAATAGAGGTTAGATATGAAAAAATTATTAATAATAATATGTTTACTCTTTATAACAGGTTGCAGTGATATAAGAAAACAAAGTTATGATGATATAATAAATAATATTGCTACTAGAGCTAATAAAGATAATGTTTATAGAACTGGTTATAGTTATTATCTTCCTAGAGGTATGAGAGTGTCTGATAGTACTTTATATAATGAGTCTATTACTGATGCTAGATATAAATATTATTTATATGTTGATATAGTGAGTTATTATAAAAAAGTTACAAAAGATTATAGTGTTAATAATAATGCTTTGGTGTCAAAAAAATTAGATTATAATGGTAAATTTGGGTATGTTGAAGTAAATTTATTAAAAAATGATAAATATTTAGTTGAAATTATGTATAATTATGCTAAAATAGAAGTGATAGTAGATAAGAGTAATTTGAATGAAGCTATGTTATCTATTATAAACATATTAAAAAGTGTTGAGTATAATGATAGTATAATTGCTAATTTAATGGGTGATGATATCCTTAATTTTAGTGAGGAAGAGTTTAATATATTCAATACAAAGGGTAGTGAAAGTAATTATCTAACTGTAGATAAAGATGCTAGTAAAGAGGAAGATACAAAGATTCCTGACCCAGATTTAATTAACTAGGAAGGTGGATATCATGGGATTATTTAATAAAATTAAAGGTATATTATTTGAAGAAGTAGAAGAAGATGAAGTAGAAAATAATACTAAAAAAGAAAGTAAAGAAGTTCAAAAACCTATTGCGGAGAGAATTGAACCTCAGAGAAAGGAAACAGTAGTTCTTGATGCTCCGAAGGCTCCAGTAAATGTAGCTCCGAAAGAAGAAAAACATGAAGATTTAAGTGAAAGAGAATTGTTTAAGTCTGATAAAAGTTTCTCTTTTCCAGATTTTGATGAAGAAGAATTTACTAATATGAGTAGAGTTTCTAAACCTAAGGCTACTACAAATGTTTTAGAGTATGAAAAGAAGAGAAAAGTAGAAAAGAAGTATGATTTAGGTAGATATGAAAGAATTGAAAGAACGGAAACTGTAGAGAAGAGAAAATTTAAACCATCTCCGATTATTTCACCAGTGTATGGTATATTAAATGAAGATTATAAACCAGAAGATATTAAAACAAAAGATACAGTAAGTACTATTAATAATTTAGATTTTAATAGTGTACGTAAGAAAGCTTTTGGAGAAGAAGTAAAAGAAGAACCAACAAGTACTTATTATGAAGAAACTGTTACTGTTAAATTAAAAGAAAATGAAGAAGAAAAGAAACAAAAAGTTAAAACTATTGATGAGCTTTTAGAAGATACATCAGATGTAATAGTTGATGTTAAAGATGATGTAAAAAGTAAATTAGATGTATTAGATGAACCAGTAGTAGAACCTGAAACTCAAAATTCTGAAGTTTATGAAAAAGTTGATGAAGATTTAGAAGAATTAACTAAAAAAGAAGAAACTAAGGAAGATAAAAATAAAGTGGATGAAGATGATACTTTGGAAAATGATTTATTTGATTTAATAGATTCAATGTATGATAATAGAGAGGATGGTGATATTTAGTGGAATTTTGGTTAAATTTTTTACCTATTGTTATTTATTTACTTTTAATAGCTCTTTTAACTATAGGAATAATTCTTGGAATTAAGACTATAATAACTATGAATAAGTTAGAAAAAGTAGTAGATAATGTAAATGAAAAGGTTGAATCATTAAATTCAATATTTAGTATAATTGATTTTACAACTGATAAGATAGCCTCTTTTACGGATAAAGTAGTGGAAGTAACTGGAAATTTATTTAGTAAAATATTATTTAGAAAAAAAGGAAAGGATAAGGGAGAAGAATAATATGAAAAAAAGTGGATTTGGAAAATTTATTGCTGGTGCAGCTGTTGGAGCAGGACTTGGACTTCTATTTGCTCCGAAGACTGGAAAGGAAACTAGAGAAATTTTAAAGAAAAAAATTGATGAAGTTTTAGAACAAGTTAAATCTATTAAAGCTGAAGATGTTAAAGCAAGCATTGTTAAAAAAGTTAATGAACTTCAAAAAGAATTAAAAGATTTAGACAAAGAAAAAGCTTTAAAGATTGCTAAACAAAAAGCAACTAAAATACAAAAGAAAGCTGATGAATTATATAAATTAGCTGTTGAAAAAGGTACACCAGTTGTAGAAAAAAGTGTTAGTGAATTAAAACAAGCTACTGCTGATGTTTTAAAGAAAATAGTTGCTAAACTTGAAGAAGAAGATAAAAAAACAAAATAATTAAAAATAAGCTCCTTATGTGGAGCTTTTTGCGTTTTAGTAATTTGAAATTTTATAATTGATAGCATTTGCTACTTTTTTCTTTATCTGGTATAATATTTTTAGGAGTTGAATTGATTATGGTGTTTAATAATATTTTAGAAGAAGTAAATCTTTTTTCATATCCTGATGATATGACTTTGGAACAAGCTAGAGAAATTAGGTATTTAATAGGAAATGTTGCAGCTTTAGAAGATGGAGAGGTAAAGAAAATGTCTTTGGAAAATACTCCTAAGTATATTTATGCTAATGGAGTATTTAAAGGTGAAAAATGTAATAAAACGTTTGAAAGTTTTATTTATAAAGGAAATCATGGATATAAAATGTGTACAATAGTGACTGAGATTTCATCTCATAAAAATTATTATAGTATAGATGAATTTATTTATCAAATTAAAAATATTAAAGTAAATAGTCATGTTGAAGGAATGAAACCTATTAGTAGGAAAATAAGTTATCCTGAAGAGGATTTTACTAGAAAATAGATTATTTCATACGTTTTTCACAATTTATGTATATACTTGTGGGTAGGTGATTTAAATGCGTGTTTTAGTAGTAGATGATGAAAAATTAATTAGAGATGTTATAAAAGAATATTTGCTTTTAGAAAATTTTGAAGTGGAAGAAGCTTCGAATGGACTTGAAGCTGTTGATAAAGTTAAACAAGATGATTTTGATATAATAATTATGGATATTATGATGCCTAAGATGGATGGTTATACCGCATGTAGAGAAATAAAAAAACTAAAAGATATTCCTTTTATTATGCTTTCTGCTCGAGGAGAAGAATATGATAAGCTTATTGGATTTGATTTAGGTATTGATGATTATGTTACTAAGCCTTTTAGTCCGAAAGAATTGGTGGCAAGAATTAAAGCTGTTACAAAGAGAAAAGGCGTTGTTAATAATATTTTTGAAATTAAAGGTATTAAACTTGATGATTTAGCTCATGATGTTTATATTGATAATAAAAAAGTTTATTTGACACCGAAAGAATATGATTTACTAAAATATTTTATAGATAATAAGAATATAGCTTTATCAAGAGAGAATTTACTTTCTCATATCTGGGGTTATGATTTTTATGGTGATGATAGAACTGTGGATACACATGTTAAAACTTTGAGAAAACATTTGGGTAAATATAAAGACATGATTGTTACAGTTCGTGCAGTTGGATATAAGTTTGTTTATGAAGACTAAAAAGAAAACAAGTATACAAGCAAAGACTTTGTTCTTTTTGCTTAGTTATAATATTGTTATAATCGTACTTCTTTGGGTCTGTCAAATTAAAATACTTGATATTTATTATGAAAAAGAACAAGTTGATAATATGGATAATATTGTTAGCTCACTTAAAGAGACTAATTCAATTGAACTTGTATCAAAACTTCAAGATATTGCTTATGATAATGATGTGTGTATTGTTTTAACAAGTAATATAAGTGTTGTTGAAACTTATAATATTAATATGAATGGTTGTGCTTTAAAATCTGGTAATAGTAAAGTTAAAGAACTTATGTATAATTTTGTGCAATCAGAAGAAACTCTTAAGTCATATAGATTTGTAAATGATGATAAGCATATTTCTGCTTTAATGTATGGGGTAAAAGTAGGTAATAGTGATGTTTTTATTTATTCTAACTTGGAAGATATATCTGATTTTACTTTGTTAATAAAAAGACAACTTATGTATGTTTGTGTAGTTGGAATATTTATTGCTATTATTATGTCTATTTTCTTATCAAATAAAATTACAGAACCAATTACTAGAATTACTAAAAAAGCTAAGAAAATGGGTACTGGTGATATAGATGTTTCTTTTGAAGAGTCTGGTATTAAGGAAATTGATGAATTATCTGAAACTCTTACACAAGCTCAGGAAGAAATGGTAAAAACTGATGAATTACGTAGAGATTTAATGGCAAATGTTTCTCATGATCTCAAAACACCACTTACAATGATTAAAGCTTACGCTGAAATGATTAGGGATATTTCATATAAAGATTCAGAAAAAATGAATGAACATTTAGGAATAATTGTTGATGAAACTGATAGATTAACTGTTTTGGTAAATGATATACTGGATTTATCAAGAATGCAATCTAATGCGGATACTTTAAGTATTGAAAAATTTGATTTAGCTGAAGATATAAAAACTATTGTTAATAGATATCAAATTATTAAAGAAACAGAAAAGTATATTATTAATGTGGAAATGCCAGATAGTATTATGATAAAAGCTGATAAGAAGAAACTTAATCAAGTAATTTATAATTTAATAAATAATGCTATTAATTATACTGGTGATGATAAAACCGTAACTGTTAGAGTTACTAAGCATAAAAAATATTATTTGGTAGAAATAATTGATACTGGTAAAGGTATTAAAGAAAGTGAAATACCATATATTTGGAATAAGTATTATAAAAATGATAAAAATCACCAAAGAAATGTTGTTTCTACAGGACTTGGATTATCTATAGTTAAAGAAATACTTGAATTACATGGATATGAATATGGTGTTAAAAGTGTTTTAAAAAAAGGTTCTATATTTTATTTTAAAATTAAGATATAAATTTTCATAATTTCAACATAAATATTTCATAATTCTTTGTTATCATAATATTGTAACAAAGGAGGGATGTTATATAAGATAAAAAAATCGGTTTATAATATGAAAATATAAACTATACACAATTAACATATAAACTCAAAACTCACACTTTTTTATAAGAAGCCTTATGGCTTCTTTGTTTTTTTGTCTCAACGATTAGTTGAGTTTTATTCAACTTATTAGTTATTGTATTTTTTTGATATAAATTGTTATCATGTTATTGGAGGAGAAAATATGAAAAGTTATTTAAAAATTATTATTGCAATTGTTATTGGAGTGTTATTAGGTAGTACTGTATCATTTATTATGAAAAATGATAAATGTGATATAGTAAATGAATTACCTAAACAAGAAAAGTCTGAGGGGCTTCGAGGTGTTTATGATATTGATAAAAATATTAATGAAAAAACTATAGATAATTATCTTGATAGATCTGATGTTGTTTATAGAGATGTAAGAATGCTTGAAGATACTGCGACTTGGGAAAATAAAGGGGGAGAAAGAGATTTAACTGGTTTTGTTAGAGGATTTGAAGTTATTCCCTATGCTTATTTAACTGAGTTTCCTAAAGAATATGTTGATCAAAAGAAAAGTGAAAATGTAACTGGTTTATATAAAGGTAAAACTTTATTTAGATTAGAAGATGGAAAATATGTTGCAAATTATAAAGAATCTATGGAAATTTTAGAATATATTTTTCCAAAAGATAAAATTATATTTATTATGTGTGGTGCAGGTGGTTATGCTAATTTTACTAAACAAATGCTTGGAGCTCTTGGTTGGGATACTAGTAAAATATATAATGTCGGTGGATATTGGAATTATGAAGGTAAAAACTCTATAAGTACAATAATTAATGGTTCAAAAAAATGTGATTTTTCTAAGGTTGCTTATCATAATATAGATTTTAGTAGATTAACGGAGATTAAATAATGGTAAAAAAAATATTTTTATTATTATTTATTATTCTAGTTTGTGCTGGTTGTTCTAATAATAAAAATGTAGATTCTAATAAAATATTTTTAAGTGATATGTTTTATAATAAAGGTAATTTTATTGAAATAGATAGTAAATCTTTAGAAGATTATAGTAGTGCGACATATTTGTTATTTACATATAATAATTTTTGTAGTTTACCTATCTCTTGTGAAAAAATATTTAAATCATTTGCTAGTGATTATCAAATTGATTTTTTATCAATGCCTTTTTCAGAATTTAAAAATACTTATTTATATGATACAGTTAAATATGCTCCATCTGTTTTAATTGTTGAAAATAATAAAATTATAGCTTATTTAGATGCTAATAAGGATGATGATTTAGGAAAATATCAAGATGTTAATAAGTTTAAAGATTGGATCAATAATTATATTAATATTTCTAAATAATAAATTGCAATTTAAAACCACGGTTAAAATCGTGGTTTTATGATGTAAAAATGCCCCAGCCATTAACAACAGTTCTTCCTTTTGGTATGGGAATACCTAATGCATTTTTAGGTGAATTTAACATTTTACCATTTACTACTAGTTGGGTGCTGGCTCCACCATCTAAATTTGCTGCAGTAGTAGCTCCATATTTTTCTAAAACATCTATGCCTTCATTAAATGTTATACCTCTGTAAGATGCGCCATCTGTTACTAGAAATAACATTATGCCATCATCTCTTTGAGCTATCATATTTCTAGCTGCTCTAGTTGGTTTTAGGTTTGTTTGTCTTTTACCATTAATAATTAAGAATGGACCAAATTCTAAAGCATCTCTCATTCCCATTTTAATTGCTTCTTCACCAGTTGCATGAACTAGCATTAATTTGTTATCATTACTCATGCCAATTAAATCAGATTGTCTATTATGTGATTGGTATATTACTTTGCCATTTTCTATTATATAACCAAAAGGTATATCTTTACTTACTTTACCATCGTCATAAAAGCCACCACCATTAACTCCGATTGTAGCTCCATATCTTGCTGTCATATCAATTATGTTTTCTTTACCATCATTGTTTGGGGTTTTAAATGCTTTGCTTTTCATAATTCTAACATCACTTGGATCATAAACTACTACAAGCCATCCTTTGTTACCAGCAACTGTTAAATCAATGATTTTGTAAGCATCATTTCCTTCATCTTTATTTAAAATTTCAGCTTCATACTTATTGTCATATACTTTTTCATCATTTGTTTCAATTAATAAATTACTTTCAAATTTAATTGGTTCATAACTTGTTTTAGTTTTGCTTACTTCTTCTTTAAATCTTTTTTCTAATATTTTATTTTCAATAGTTTTGTTAAAAGTTATAGTTAGTATTAAAATACTTGCAAATAATAAGTCAACTACTAACATTATTTTATTTTTTTTCATTTTGCACCTTCTTTATAAACATATACATTATTTTCTTTAGTAAAGTTGTTTATTTCTTTTTTGTCTAAAGTTATTGTGTATCTTGTTTGATGTAATGTTTTTTTATCTCCGTATATAACGGGATTATTATAAATTAAGTCAAAGTCATTTACTTTGTTTGCTAAATAATAATCTTTTATATTACTTTCAAATTTAATATCTAATATACTAGGTATCCCAATTTTTTTAGTTACTTTTGTTTTAGAAATATCACTTTCTTTATTAGTATATTTACCATTATATGTAATTGTGTCTTTTAAAATATCTTTGTAACTTAATTTTTGATAATATTCATTATTTAAATAATCCAAAACATCATTTTTATATATTTTGTCTATGGTATTTAAGCTCATTAATTTAATATCATCTTTATAGTCATATACTATATATAAATCATTGTCTATTTTTACTTTTGCTCCGATAGAGAAATCATTGTTACCTATTTGGTATGGACTATTTTTAGTACCATTTCCTGATTTATATAAAGTACTATTTTTAATTGTTATTACAGGTTTAACTTCATAAAAATTATTTTCATTTGATGTACTTAATTTATCTCCGTTTGTGTGAGCATCATTATTGTATAGCCATAATTTTTCTTCATCATTTGTTATGAATGTTTTGTTTTCATAAAATGAATTCATATAATCATATACACTTAGTAAAGAAATAATTTTGTCTTTTTCTAGTTTTTGACATGTTACATTATTTTCATTATCAAATGTATCTTTACAAATATTATTTTCAATTAAATAATCTAAGTCTAAGTTGCTTTCTAAGTTATCAAAAAATGTTGAAATAAGATTTTTAGGTAACATATTTATATAATCATCTAAGATAAGTTCTAATGAACTATCACTATTTATTTTAATTATTCTCCATAGCATGTTATTGTATAGGACATAGTTATTTTCTAATTCCCCTTTAAAGATATACGTGCCATTTTCTTTAGTTAATCCTTCTTTGGTATTTACAATTTCTGTATTATTTATAATATACTCTGATAGAAGAGTTACATCTTTAGTATTCTTATAAGCATTATATATATTAAAACTTATAAGTGCTATTATTATAAAAAATATAATAATTAGTAGAGTAAATAATGTATTATTTTGTTTCTTCATATAAACCAACTACCTTCAAAAACTTCTATAAAGATAATAACATAATATTTTATATGGGACAAGTAGATAAAAGGTATTTGCAAAAATAAATTTATGTTTTATAATATTTATGTGAGGTAAAGTTGTATGAAGAAGTTGTTGTTTTTTTTATTTAGTGTTATTTTAGTAATTGTTATAACATTACTAGTGGGATATAAACTTGGCTATTTTAGTGAAAATAGTGTATTTTATCAAACTGTAAATGCTTTTAAAGATGAAGAAGCTATAAAAAAACAAGAATATATGGATTGTATGAGTAAACCTTATAGAAGTAGTACTTTGGATGATGAATTTAATGCAGCTTTTGAAGGATTAAAGAAAAGTGGGGTAGCTATTTATTTTAAAGATATTAATAATGATTATGCTTGGAATATGAATAGTACGAAAATTTATTATTCTGCGAGTACTTCTAAGTTATTTGAAGTTATTTATTTAGTTGAAGAAGCAAGAAAAGGTAATATTGATTTAAATAATACTTTAGTTTATAAACCTAGTGATGCAATGCAGGGAAGTATTGGAATGAAAAAACATAAGTATTATGATGAAGTTACTTTATCAGAACTTATTGACCATTTATTAACTTATAGTGATAATACTGCTCATTTTATGCTTATTAAGTATATTGGACTTGATACTTTAAAAGAATATTTTAGTGATTTTAACTTAGTAATGGTGAGCGAAGATCCATTTGTTAGAAATTATACAGCATTAATGGCATCAAAATGTTTAGAAAGATTATATAGTGTTCTTGAAGTAGATGATGATTATAGTGCTTTGATAAAAAAAGCTATGAATAATAAAAATATGAATTATTTAAGTTTTGATGATAAAATTATATATCATAAATATGGTATGTATGATGTGAGTTTTCATGATATAGGTATTTATGATAGTGATAATCCATATATTATAGTGGTTCTTACTTTATATGGAAATTTGGGCCAAGATGTTTTTGGTGCAAAGGTACAAAATATTAGTAAAAAGGTATATGAAATTTATAGTAAGAATTTAGAATTAAAAGAAGAGTATTGTCAAAGCAATAGAAGTAAATAATTAAATTTGTTTTCTGATTAAATAAAGCCAAATAGTGGCTTTTTTTTTTTTTTTTTTGATTATAATGAATATATAGTAGATAAATAATCGTGTGCGATATTGTTAGAGAATGGAGATAACATATGAATAAAGTAGTTAAGAAAATAACATTGTTATTAATAGTTTTTGGTATTGGGGTAGGAGTAACTTTATATACAAATAATAAATATAAAGTTTATGAGGAAGAAGAACCAAAACAAATAAAAAAACATGTAGATACAATATCTATGATGCTTGAAACAGAAGCAAATTCTGGAAATTATGAGAAGACAACAAGAAGTGAATGGCCAACAGAAGGTTATGTTTTTAATAGTGAATTATCAAAGTGTGAAAATGGTAGTGAACTTAGTTGGGATGATACAAATAAAAGAGTTGTTATGAGTGGTAATGTATCAGATAAATGTTATGTGTATTTTGATGTGTATGTACCACCAACAATAGCAGATTTTTGTAGTAGTGGAGATACACTTGCCACTTGTGTTAAAAATTTTGGTGACCAAGGCTCAGAAATTTCAAGCATATATATTCACAATTCTAGCTTAACAAATGGAGCAGGTGATAATAGCTATAGATATTCTGGAGCAAATCCAAATAATTATGTATGTTTTGGAAGTAATGAGAGCACATGTCCAACAGATAACCTATATAGAATCATTGGAGTATTTGGAAATAATGTAAAATTAATTAAATATGATTATGGAACAACAGATGAATTAGGAACAGATGGAGACTATTATGAAACATATAAAGAGTGGGGAATGAATAGCACATATAAAGGTACCTATGGAGATGGAGAAAGAATAGGTGTATATTACTGGAATAAATCAACAAAGAAGAATACTTGGAGTGAAAGTTTACTAAATAAAACCAACTTAAATACAAATTTTATTAATAATATCGGAATGGAATGGGCAAATAAGATAGCAACAACAACGTGGAAAGTTGGAGGAAATACATATGCAAATATAACTGAAGTAGTACCATCAGTCGCATATCAAAATGAAATAGTAAATCCAGTAACGACAAATACAACAGATAATGCAACAGAATACACAGCTAAAATCGGCTTAATGTATGTGAGCGATTATGGATTTGCAGCAGCCCCAAGTGCATGGACTTTAACAATGGGTAATTATAATAATACAACAGCAACAAGTACAAATTGGATGTATATGGGTCTTTATGACTGGACTATTTCCCGTAATGCGGACAATTCGAACCGTGCGTTCTTTGTGAATTACGCTGGCTACGTGTTATACTACTTTGTGTACAACTACGGTCTGTACGGCGACGGTGTGAGCTACAACAATGGCGTCAGGCCGTCCTTCAATCTTTTGTCTTCCATAACTTATGTATCGGGGAGTGGCAGTGCCAGCGACCCGATGGTAATAAACTAGTACTTTAGGCTATAGCCAAAGCGCGTCCGCGTGCTAGGCAAGCCGCGACAAAATTCAGCTGGAGTGAGAAGGAAGAGGAAGTCTTTGGGAGAACAAAAGGCTGCCACGTCTGCGGTTAGTGCAGGCGTGGCAGAGGTGTTAGCAAAGGCAAGTAACAAAATATTTTGGCATTCATGAGGCATGATGTAATTATAAATTGATAGTATATATGTTAAAATAAAAACTGATAGAAATGTCAATGTTAAAAGTTGATAATTTTCTATCAGTATTTTTGTTATCTAAAATATATGAATATGAATATTGCAAGTAGTAAACAGTAGATTGAGAACTTCCATAATTTTCCTTGTTTTACCCAATTACTTACCCATTTATATGATACATAAGTTACAAGTCCAGCAGCTATCATTCCAACTAAGTATGGTACTAAAAGAGTAGATAGCTCTGTAGTATTTGCTAGGTCCTTAACTCCTAAAATCATTGTGGCAACACTTACTGGAAAATATAAAATAAATGTATATTTTAAAGCAGTATCTCTTTTTAAATGGCATAGCAAACATGCTACTAAAACTGTTCCACTTCTACTTATGCCAGGTATTATTGTTACCATTTGAAATAGACCAATTATAATAGCATCTTTTAGCGTTATATCATAATCGCCTTTTTCACCTTTAATATTTCTTACTATAAATAATGCTAGTGCTGTGATTAAAAAGGCAAATGCTAAACCTTTGATTGAATATAAACTTTCTAATTTATCTTTAAATAGAAAACCTACGATACCAACTGGAATTGTACTTATGACAACATACCAACAATATTTAAATTTGTTTTTTGTTTCTTTTCTTTTTTCTTTATTAAATATGTAAATAAAGAAACTTGATACTAAATCTTTGATATCTTTCCAAAAAATAATGAAGATTGCTATGAATGAACCAAAGTTAGATATTATTTCAAAGTTTAAACTATTAAACATTGTGGTATTAAATAAATTTTTAAATAAAAATATGTGTCCTGAGCTCGAAATTGGTAAAGGTTCTGTTAAGCCTTGGATTATTCCTAATATTAAATACGTTATTATATTATTCATGTTATTCTCCTTATTAAATATTATTTTTTAGCTCTTAAATTATGCTTTAGTTACTTTATATTCTTTGCCAAAAGTATCTACGGTAGCACTTTCTATTGTAATGTTTTCTTTTAGTTTTCCAGTTTGGCTATCTTCAACTTCTGCACTATCTTCAATGTTTTTGATTACGTCCATACCTTGTATTACTTTACCAAATGCTGCATATTTATTATCAAGTGATGCACTTATCATTTGTGAGTCTGCTAGAACTATAAAGAATTGTGAACCAGCACTATCAGGTGATGTACGTCTTGCCATAGAGATAATACCTGCTTTATGTTTTAAAGTATTTTTAGTATAACCATTTTCACGGAACTCACCTTTAATTGAATAACCTGGGTCACCAGTGCCATTTCCCTCTGGGTCACCGCCTTGGAGTACAAAACCTGGTACTAAACGATGGAATGTATTACCATTATAAAAGCCTTCTTCTACTAAATTTACAAAATTTGCAACTGTATTCGGAGCATATTTTGGATATAATTCAATTTTTATTGTGCCATAATCTTTAATATTCATGGTAACTATTGGATTATCATATTCTTTTTTACCACAACCTGTTAAACATAAGATACTTACTAAAATTATTATTATTTTTTTCATTTTATCACCATGTTAATTTTATCATTTTATAAATAATAAAACAAGTAAAACATATAATTAGATATGAATATATTTAAAATAGTAATTGGTAGTTTACTTGTAAGTATTGGTTTATTTTGGATAATAATTTATTTAAATTTGTTTTATATTGGGTATAGTTTTTTAGATTTTGTTTATTTTATTATTAGAAGAGGAATTATATTGTTTTTTTTAGGAGGTATTTTTTTAATTTATAAAGGAATGGGGAGAAAAATATGAACTATTATTATGATGTTTTACTTAATTTTTTAGATGGGAATGTCCAGTTTTATGAGTGGGATAGTTTAGATAATTTAGAGTATTATAAAAGAATACCTTTAGTGGGTGTTGATAGTAAGACATTAAACGATTTTATTAATAATGATGTAAAAGTAGAAAAAGAATTTTTAGAGTTAATTGAAAACAAAGCTAAGAAAAAGGGGGAATGTCCTACATATGTTGCAATATTTGCAGATAGAAATGGAAGTATTGCTTTAGAATTTGATAAAGATGGTAATTCTATTTCAAGAAGTTTCTTAGAAGTAGGGGATGATTTAAATATTGCAGAAGTTTTATATACAGTGGATATAATTAAATTAGATTATGAAGTAATAAAAATAGTAGATTATAATAGAAGTCTAAGAGATGAAAATAAAATAAAACTTATTATAAGAACTGAACTAGAAACTTTAGAGAAAAATAAAGAATATACTAAACTTAAATATTTATATATGGAATGGTTTAATAAAGAGCCAAGTGATAATGAAAATATGTATAAAGTGATGAATGAAAAATTAAGTGATGAAATTGGAATAAAAGAAAAAAGAATATATGATTTAATAAAACTTAGTTATAATAAAGTATAAATTAGAAATTAATGGTAATAATAATTGTAGAAGGAGGAGGCTTCATGAAAAAAGTTTATAAATTATTATTAGTAGTAGGTATTTGTTTAGTTTTAGCTGGATGTGGTTGTATGAAAAAAACTGCGAAAGGAGCAGTTCAAGATTATCTAAATCAATATAAGAATTTAAGTAGCAATGTTATAAGTAGTATGGATGATGTTGTTAATGACGAAAATTTAACAGATAGTCAAAAAGAAAAGTATAGAGATATACTTAAAAGACAATATCAAGATTTAAAATATGAAATTGTAAATGAAAAATATGATGGAGATAATGCCACTGTTGATGTTAAAATAACTGTGTATGATTTATATAAAGCTCAAAAAGATGCTAATAATTACTTAACTAATAGTGGTGATGAATTCAAAGAAAATGGCGTATATAGTAATGATTTATTTATGAATTACAAACTTGATAAAATGAAAAAAGTTACTGATACAGTAGAATACAATATCACTTTTAATGTAACTAAAGATGATAAAGGTAACTATAAAGTAAATGATTTAAGTAATTCTGATTTGGAAAAAATACATGGTGTTTATAACTATGATAATGACTAGAGACTATTTGTCTCTTTTCTTTTGGGCAAGTGGTAAATCATAACTGTAATGATGTGCAACAATTATAGCATCTTCAATTTTTTCAATTAATGGTTTGTCACTTTTTTCAATATTTTCAAAATCTTTTTGAATTCTTTGCCTTAATTCTTCATCTGGTATTGTATTAAATAAAGGTATTAGTTCAATAACTGATGTATCTTCTGGGTAAAATTCTAAAGTAATTAATTTTCTTAAACATTTATATATATTAAAGAAATAGTAGTTACCATTAAATATTTTTATTTCATGTTCTTTAATAAATTTATTAATCATTAACAGGATATCTTCTAGTTTATTAGCATCTAGGTTAGTTAAATCGAAGTTATCATATATTATTTTATAAATATGTCTTGGTTTAATTAAATGATGTTCATATCCATATAGAGTTAACTTTAAAAGTTTATTATTAATTAAAATAGAAGCATGTTTAGATAATTTGTAAGCACTTATCTCATTTATAATGAGTGCATCAATTAAATCATTTTGAATAATTTCTGGCAAATCTGTAAAGTTTTTTCCTAGTTTGTATGATAAAATTGTATACACTATAGTATCATCTATACTACTTTTGGGCATTTTTTGAAAAAAATCGCTTTCTATTTCAAACCATAAATCATTGGGATATGAACTTATAATAGAGTTAAACATAATCAACAATAGTTCTGTATCTGCATCAAAGTAATAGTTTTTATTAACATAATTCCTTAGTTTTGCTATATTACTACTGAAAGCTGAAAAATTCTTAATGTAGGCCATTTTGATTCCTCCTTGTAAATGTTATTACTTTTTTGAAATTTTCTAATTCTTCTAATATTTTCCAAATTATTGTATCTATTGTATAATTTTCACTTTCTATAACAAGTATTCTTTGTTTTAATTCATTACATTTTTCTCTATCGTTTTCTTGGATAATGTTAACTAATATTGTTAGTTTTTTGAATGAGTTGTAATCATATAGTAAACTTTTTTTATTTCTTTCTATCATTCTTGTAAGTATTTTATGATAAATGATTTCTAAAGTATCATCATTATCTATTAATATTGTGTATGTTTCTCCTTGTAATTTATATAAAATTCTTAATATTTGGTTGTAATCTTCTGTTGTAAGTTGAAGGTTTGTTATTTTCATTAAAATTGATGGCAATAAATCAAAGTAACCTATCGTAGGGATATTATGAACTATTGATGTAATAAGGTTGTAAAGTGGATTCGATAAAAAAATTTTGGCGTAATTGCAATAATTTAAAGGTGATTTTTGCATTAGGGGAAGTATGCTTGCAAGTTCTCCACAAAATTCTGGTTCTTTATTTAAAAATTCAAGTCCTAAATAAGATGCAAGTATAGTAAATGCCATTTGTTCATCATAAGAATATGTGTATGTGATATTTTGTATAAATAGGTCTTTTATTTGTGCCCAATATTCTGGGGTTATCCTTTTGATCGCCTTTTTAAATTCTGTAATTAATATTGGGTCTAAATTTGCTTGTTTGTCTGTGTTTTCTAAAATGGTTTTTTTAAGTTTTTCTAAATAATGAACATAAATTATTTGCATAAAACCACCTGAACCTTTGATAAGCCTATTTTATCATGGATATATTTTATTTACAATAAAAATTGTGGTATTTTAATGTATTTGTTCATATTCTTTATAGAGGGATATTTATGAAAAAGGTAGTGTTTTTAGTGTTACTCCTTGTGCCTTTTAAAGTACTTGGGATGAGTGCATCTAGTATGATAGCAATGGATTTAGATAATGATGTTGTATATTATGAGTATAATGCTGATGATCGAAGACTTATTGCTAGTATTACAAAAATTATGACAGCAATTGTTACTATAGAAAATGTTGATATTAATAAAGAAGTAACTGTT
Source organism: uncultured Bacilli bacterium (assembly GCA_934101495.1). GTDB lineage: Bacteria > Bacillota_I > Bacilli_A > RF39 > UBA660 > Onthocola_B. Next base: position 10,964 of record CAKORG010000010.1, on the reverse strand, counting down.
GGTGAAGAGGTTTTGAAAGCTTATGGAAGTGCTATATATATTAATGTTGGGGAGAAAATAACTATTAAAGATTTGCTTTATGGTCTAATCATGAGAAGTGGTAATGATGCTGCGGTAGTGCTTGCTAAGAATGTTGCTGGTTCTATGGAAGGATTTGCTAACTTTATGAATGAAATGGCAAGTAAAATAGGTATGAATAATAGTCATTTTGTTAATAGTCATGGCCTGGAAGAAAATGATGGAAGTGCTAACGAGTCAACTGCTAGAGATATGGCAATTTTAACTAAATATGCTATGAATAATGCTACTTTTAGAGAAATATTTAGTACTAAAAAACATGTTGCTAAATCAAGTCAAAAAACTTATAGTTGGACTAATAAAAATAAACTTTTGCATAGTGAAGATTATATAACAGGTGGTAAAACTGGGTTTACGGAAAAAGCTAGAAGGACACTTGTTACTACAGGTTCTAGAAATAATACAAATGTAGTGGTTGTTACTTTAAATGATGGAAATGATTTTGGTGATCATCGCAGTATGTATGAAGAAATATTTAGAAATTATGAAGCTATTAAAGTTTTAGATAAAAATAATATAAAAATAAAGAATGAAAAAGTTTATAAAGATGATACATTGTATTTAGATGAGGATATTTATGTAAGTGTTAAAAATAAAAATGATAAGATAGATGTTAGTTATGAGCTTTATGATGAAAAAAAGTATTCTTCTGGTGATGTTGCAGGTTTCGTTAATGTTAAATTAAATGGAAAATTGGTTAGAAAAGAAAAAATATATGTTGAAGTTAAAAAACAAGAAGAGCATTTAAGTTTTTGGGATAAACTGAAGAGGTGGTTAGGGTGGTAAGTTATATTTGGTTTTTCTTAATTGTTGTTGGTATAGTTTATTCATTTTTAACTGGTAATATTTCTGTTATAAATGAAAGTATTTTAACTAATGGAGCAGATGCTTTAGAGTTAATGTTATCTATATTTCCTGTTATTGTCTTGTGGAGTGGCATTATGAAAATTGCTGAAGAAGCGGGAATGCTTAAAAAGTTTGCTAAAATATTGGAGCCTATTTTATCTAAGCTTTTTCCAAGTGTTCCAAAGGATAATCCTGCTTTAGGTTTCATTGCTTCCAATATAGCTGCTAATATGATGGGTCTGGGTAGTGCTGCAACACCTTTTGGACTTAAGGCTATGACAGAACTGCAAAAAATAAATGATAAAAAAGATACTGCTAGTGTACCAATGATTACTTTTTTAGTTTTAAATACTGCGGGGGTTACAATTGTTCCTACGACAGTTTTAGCTCTTAGAATTGCTCATGACTCAGCAAATCCATCAGAAATAATCTTGCCAGGAGCTATTGCAACATTTTGCTCTTGCATTGGTGCTGTTACAATTGATTATTTTATTAGAAAGAGAGGGAAAAATTGAATATTTTATCTAAAATAGTTATACCTCTTTTTGTTGTTTTTGTTGTATTTTATGGTTTTACAAAAAAAGTTAATATTTATGATGCCTTTTTGGATGGTGCTAAGGAAGGTTTGCAAATATCTTTTAATATTTTTCCTAATATTATTGCTATGGTTTTTGCTATTAATATTTTTTTAGATAGTAATTTTGTTTATGAAATATTAAGTGTTTTTGAGGGACTTTTAATGAAGTTTGGAATACCACTTGATATTTTACCTATGGCTATTTTAAGACCTATTTCGGGAACTGCTACACTTGCCATTATGAATGATATATTTAAAACTTTTGGTCCCGACTCTTATGCTGGAAGACTTGCTAGTGTACTTCAAGGGTGTACGGATACAACTATTTATGTTCTAGCTTTATATTTTGGTTCAATAGGTGTTAAAAAGATAAGATATTCTTTGTCTGTTGGTCTTATTGCTGACTTAATTGGTATTGTAGTGGCCTTTATTTTGACAGCTATGTTCTTTTAAAAAAATGTTAAAAAATATTGCTAGAGTTATTGATAACTGTGTGAACTTGTGGTACATTTATATTGACAGGTAATGCTGTTAGTGCTAGAGGCCTTGATTAATCCAGGCTGTTGGACATTAATATCCAGTAAACCGACACAGGTTGCCCTCAAAGCACAGTCCAGACCTAATGTAGTATTTAAGTAGTTTTCTTTTAATGAGTAAAGCTACATTTTTCTTTTATTTTAAGTAAAAAAATGGTATAATTCTATTTGAAGGAGACCAATATGGAAAGATTACAAAAAGTTATAGCATCTTATGGATATGCATCTAGAAGAAAAGCAGAAGATTTAATTAGACATGGTAAAGTTTTAGTAAATGGTAAAGTAATAACTGAACTTGGTACTAAAGTTGAAGCAAATGATATAATAAGCATAGATGGAGTAATAATTAATAAAGATGTAAAGCATGAATATTACTTACTTAATAAACCTAGACAAGTAATAAGTAGTGTTACAGATAAGGAAGGCAGAATAACTGTTACTGATTTAATTAATACTGATGCTAGAATATATCCAGTAGGTAGACTTGATTATGATACTACAGGATTAATTATTTTAACTAATGATGGGGATTTTGCTAATATGTTAATGCATCCAAGTTATGAAATAGAAAAAACATATGTTGCTAAACTTAATAAAATACTTGATAAAGATGATATAAATAAGTTAAAAAAAGGTATTGTTATTGATAATAGAAAAGTTGAAATAAAAAGATTTAAAGTAAGAAAAAAAGATAATGAAAAGAATACATCAATAATAGAACTTACTATTGTGGAAGGTAGAAATCATATAGTAAAAAAAATATTTGAAAGTATGCATATTGATGTAATGAAATTATCTAGAGTAGGTTATGCTTTTTTAACTTTAGAAGGACTTAAATCTGGAGAATATAGACAACTTAGTATAAAGGAAATAAAAAAATTATATGCATTAAAGAAAAATTAGGTTAATTTACTTGATTTTTTTTAGTATTAGCTGTAATTTTGCTTGTGCAAATTAATTCTGTGTGTTAAAATATGTCTTAGGAGATGAAGAAACTATGAGACAAAATAAAACTGGATATGCATCAATTGATTTGCCACAAAGTATGGATTCAACATTTTTTGAGAAAAATCCATTAATACCAAATGCTAATATTTATACAACAATAAAATTATTAAGTGCATTTTATATGGACAAATGTGCTGTTAATTGTTTTGATTTGAATGCAAGTTATGGCAAAATACTTGATGATGCCGTTACAGTTTCATTAGCATTAAAAGAACTTGGAGTTAAAAAAGGGGAAATTATTTCGGTTTGTATGCCAAATTTTTATCAAGCACTTGTAGTGTTTTTGGCTTGTAATAGAATTGGTGCTATTACGACTTTTATAGATGCAAAAGCTAGTGTTGAAGATATTTGTTATTATTTAAATGAATTTGAAACTCCAATTTTTGTTAATTTTGATAGCACTTTGTTAGAAAATAAAAAAATAAAAGAAAATACAAAAGTGAAATATATTATAACTTTAGATAAAAGTAAAGTTAATAGTTTAGATTTATCTGGTAATTTTAAAATAACAACATATGAAGAAAAATTGGATTTTAGTTCACTTGGTAGCATTGCAAAATTTAGAAAAATAAAATTTGAAAAGCTACATGCTGGAAAAGAAGATGCAGTAATTTTGTTTACAAGTGGTTCAACTGGTAAACCTAAGTCTGTAGTATTAACTAATGAAAATATTTTAGCTGCAGAAATTTATGCTAAAAATACTAGTCATACGGAAAATATTACTGGCCCTAAGACACTTACTTGTGTACCATTTTCGTATCCCTATGGTTTGGTAACTTCAGCACTTACAACTTTACTTTGGGGAAAAGAAGCTATACTTGCTCCAGATATTAGTAAAGATACTATAAACTATTATTATAGAAAAAATCCTAGTATAGTTTTTGGAAGTCCAGCACTTCTTGATTTAACTATGAAAAATGTTGATGAAAATCTAGATTTATCATCTGTTACACATTTTATTTCTGGGGGAGATTTTTTAACACCTCAGCATTATAAAAGAGGAATAGAATTTTTTAAATCTCATGGAGCAAATGTAGAACTTGGAAATGGATTTGGTAATGCTGAAACTGTAAGTATTGGCTCAACTCCAATTGGAGTTCCATCTAAACCGGAGACTGCTGGTAAATTATTGGTGGGAACTAGAGTAATGGTAGTTAATCCAGAAACTTTTGAAGAAAGAAAGTATAACGAAGAAGGTTTGCTTTTAGTATCTGGTAAACACGTTTTTAAAGAATATTATAAAAATGAAGAACTAACTAATGAAGTTAAAATAAATATAAATGGCACAGAATATTATAATACAGGAACAATGGGATATATAGATGAAGATGGCTATTTTACACCGACTGGTAGAACATCAAGGTTTTACATTATGTCATCTTTAAATAAGGTTTATTGTGATAATGTTCAGAATATAATATCGTCATTTAAATGTGTAAAAGATTGTGCTGTTGTAAAAGTTAGTGATGAAAATGAATTGTATGTTAATAAGGCATATATCGTATTAAATGATGGTTATGAACCTAGTGATGAAATGATAAAACAAATAAGTGAGCTTTGTTATTTGCCAACTGTTGTTGCAAATGATAGAACAACACAATTGAAATCTTATGAAGTACCTACATATATTGAATTTGTTAGTGAACTTCCAAGAATAAAAAGTTCTGAAAAAATTGATTATAAGATTTTAGAAAAAGATGCAAAAGAAAAATTAGAACAAAATAGAAATATAAAACTAATAAGAAAAAAGTAAAAGAATAAAATAGGTGGTGACTGATGTGAATAGTGGATTATTTTTTCCAATTTGTGCTATTCCTTTTTCAATTTTAATAATTGTGTTATTTTATAAAAAAGGACATATTGATAATTATGAAACTAGAATTTATAGCATTTTAATAGATCTTAATTTTATTGGCTTAATTTTAGAATTACTTTGTACAGTGGGAGCGTTTATTTATAATGATTATAAATTTGTGGCTGATTTTTTCTTTAAGACATATTTGGTATATCTGTTAACATGGACTGCTCTATTTATGTATTATGTTTATAGAATTTCAGAGAAAAAAAGAATTAAAAGATATAGGTTATGGGATAAGGTATTGATTATTATTAGTATTTTAGTTATTTTAGTAACTTATATTTTACCAATTAAATTAGTTGTTGAAAATGATTTTCAAACAAGATATACAACTGGAGCTAGTGTAAATTTTGCTTATTTAATATGTGGAATTATAATTTTTATGATTATTTTAATATTATGCAAAAATTATAAAAACGTTTTAAATAAGAAATATTTGCCAGTTTGGATTTTACTTATTATTGGTACAATTGCTATTATTATGCAGCTAAAGTTTCCGCAAGTTTTATTACTTACTTATGTTGAAACCTTTATATGTGTTGTTATGTATTTTACAATTGAAAACCCAGATGCTAAAATGCTAAATACAGTTATTTTAGCAAAAGAACAAGCTGAAAGGGCTAATAGAATAAAAAGTGAATTTTTATCGAGTATGTCTCATGAGGTAAGAACTCCTTTAAATGCTATTGTTGGTTTGTCTGAGGACATGATGATGTATAAAGAAAAGTTGCCAGCTGAAGTAGCTTTAGATATTCAAGATATTGAAGTAGCTTCACAAACTTTAAATGAAATAGTAGGAAATGTTTTAGATATTAATGCTATTGAAAGTGAAAAAATTGAATTAGAATGTGTACCTTATAATATTAGAGAAGAAGTTGATAAAGTTATAAAAGTAACAAATTCAAAAATTAAGAATAAAGAAATTGTATTTGATTTGAAAATTGATAAAAATGTTCCATATATTTTAATTGGTGATAAAGTACGTATAAAAGAAATTATTAATAATCTTTTGTCTAATGCTTTTAAATATACTGATAATGGAAGTGTTAGTTTATATGTTGATGTTAAAAACAAAATGGATGATAAATGTGATTTAATTATTAAAGTTAGTGATACTGGCAAAGGTATAAGTGAAGAAAATATTAATAAGCTATTTACTAAATTTGAAAGGCTAGATACTATTGTTAATTCTGATGTTGCAGGTACTGGACTTGGGCTTGCGATTACAAAGGCTTTGGTAGATATGATGAAAGGTAAAATTAAAGTTACTAGTAAAGAAAAAGAAGGCTCTGTATTTGAAGTGGTTGTGCCTCAAGAAATCGGAGATGAAAGAGATAATGAAGATGAAGTAAAAGTTAATTATTTTCATAAAAATCATAAAGATAATATATGGGAAGATGTGCCAGAAGTTGTTATAAGTGATAATTAAAAAAATGTTAAGTTTGATTACTTAGCATTTTTTAATTTTCTTCAGTTTTTTCAATCGCAGCAACTGGGCAAGATGCTATAGCATTTTCTAAGTCTTTGCTATCTAAATTATCACTATTTGTAGCTTTTGATAGGCCATCAACTATTTCAAAGTGTTCTGGGTCAATAGCAACACACATTCCACAGCCGATGCAATTTTCATTTACGTTTAACTTTTCCATGTATCCTCCTTTTCTAATTATAATAAAAAGTTTAAAAAAAATCAATTATTAGCCTTTAAAAAAATATTTAAATATGATATCATGATTATAGAGGTAGTGCATATGGACACAAGAATTAATAAATATAATGAAAGTGATAAAATGTCAAGGGTATCTAAAAATAGTGAGTTATATAAACAAATTAATGATAGTGAACTTGATAATTTTAATGTGCATAGTAATGCTACAGTGATTGGTAATCAAGAAAGAGAAATTGATGTTGAACAAATAAAGAAAATTCTTGATAAAAGATATAACGATAGACCTCAGAGAAGAAGTATAAGGGTTGAACCTAGCGAAGAAGTAAGTAGACTTGATAAGGAAGATACTAAAGAATATGATTTGACTAAAGTATTAGAAAAAGCTAAAGATGAAAAAGTAGAAACTTATGAAGAAGTTAGGGCTAAGAAACTTAGAAATACTCAGTATGATATTTTAAATAATTTGAATATTGAAGAACCTGAAGAAAAGGAAGAAAAAAGTTTAAATCCAGAAGAAAATTTAATGAATTTGATTAATACAATTACTATTAATGAGGCAAAGAAAAAAGAAGAAAAAGCTGTTGATCCTTTAGATATTTTAACTGATTTAAAGGGTGATGATGATACACAAGTTTATGAAAGTATGGAAACTAGTGTTACAACAATTACTGAAATAAAAGAAAAAGAGAAGGAAAAAGAAAATTTAAATAAAGAGAATAATAAAAAAGAAACATTAGATAATTCATTTTATACAAGTGATTTGTTTAAGAAAAAAGATTTTGAAGATGAAAATGATTTTGTGGAAGATGATAAAGTTGGTGTGGGCATTAAAATATTAATTGCTCTAGTAATAATTGTATTTTTAGTTGGTTTATTTTTGTTTATAAAATCATTTATGTAATCATATTATTTAATATGAAAAGATTTAAGAAAAGAAAAAATTTAAAAATATCTAAAGTTATATATGTAGTTGTAGCTTTGATATTTTTTTTTACATATATTCTTTTTAATTTATATAGTAAAATTACAAGTGATAAGCTATTAGATGTAGCATTTATAAAGTTAAATGAGTTTATGGAAGGCTTTTTAAGTAATAATATTAATTTTGATTTATTAAAAGATGATGTTATGAAAGATATTATTGTGATTAATAAAAATAAAGATGGGGAAATACTTTATGTTTCTTATGATATGGACCATGCTTATTATGCACTTGATGTTGTGACGCAAGAACTGGAAACAGCAATTAGTGATTTAGAATTTGGTAATAAAAGTGTAAAGTCGAGAAATATTATTTCTGGTGGTAAAGGGATTGCTCTTAAAATGCCATTTTTTACAGGAAGCTTTAGTATGTTTCTTTCTAATTTGGGGCCAAGTGTATATGTTCCAGTTAATTTTGTTGGTTCTATTCTTACAAATATTAAAACTAAAATTACTGATTATGGTATTAATAATGCTTTAGTGGAAATTTATGTTACTGTTGAGCTTAAAACTGATTTGATAAGTCCAGTAAGTGAGAAAACAAATAAAATTGATTATGATGTATTAATAGCATCAACTGTTATTAATGGAAGAGTACCTGAATTTTATGGTGGATTAATTCAGAGTAAAAGCAACAATTTTTCTATTCCAATTGAATAAAATATGTGTTATAATCTATTATAGGGTGAAGATATAGTGGATAAAGTGTTTATTAATGAAGCATTTACTAAGGCAATTAATGACTATTTAAAGAGTAGTGATAATATCCAAGGGGTTACATATAACTCTTTCTTAGTTGTGGTTTTAAGAAGCCTTGTATCCATTTATAGTGAACTAGATATCGTTAACCCAAAAGTTATGGATGATACCGAACTTTTAAAAGATAATTTAAGTAAATTTGGTTATAGTAAAACTGATGTTGAAGTATTCTTATCAAATTTACAATTATTTTTAGATTTTGAAAAAGAAAATGAAAAGAGAAGTGTTAAAAATAAAAATCCATACTTTATAATTATTCAAAAAGAACTTGTGGATATGTTGATAAAAAAGAAATTAAATTTTTATTTAACTGAAGCTGAAGTAATTGAATTTTATGATTTACTTTATACACCATATTCTAAAAATCCTTTAAGAGTATCATATAACTTCTTACAAGCTAGTGATGTTTTAGAAGTTGATAGATATTTTAAAATTCAAATGAAAGAAAACGTAAAAGTTATTTTGCCTAAAGAAAAACATTATTTGAATGTAAAAGCTTATGAACTACTTAATTATAGTTTTGATGATATTAAAAATATGGATAGTAGTGATGTTGATAAAGTCAATTCACAAGTTTATGATTATTTTAAAATTAGAGAAAATGCTATTAATAAAGAATATTTACTTGATAAAGCTATTGAAGCTATAGAAAGAGAAAATAATAAAGTTACTAGTGGGAATGGTTATGTTGATATACTTTTAGTTATTAGTGTTATTTGTACAGCTTTAATGATACTTGGTATTGTGGTGTTTATGGTTATATAGGGAGGTTTTATGGAAGTTGTTATTGATAATAAAAAATATGAAGTTATTAAAAATGAAAAGGATGCCTTGGATATAAGTGATTTGGAAGGCAAAATAACTGATTATTATGATAATTTTGATTATATTTTAGGGGATTATGCATATGGTAAAGTAAGGCTTAAGGGCTTTAATGATAAAACTAATAAATATTTTAAACCAGTAAATGATATTCAAAAGGTTGAAGATTATATTGAAAAGTATTGTGCTTATGGTTGTAAATATTTTATATTGAAAATTAAAAAATAATTTGGTATAATTTAAAGAGAATAAGGAAGGGATAGAATAATATGGAAAAATTGAAAATAAATACTATGTCTGGTGGAGTATTAGAAAAACCACTTGTTACTGCTTTTAAAAGTGGTATTGGAGAATATGTTGTTGTTGATAACGAAATGAATGGAACAATGGGACTTCCAATAATTTTGGTATCTAAGCTTGTTAATAATGCACTTAGTTTAATTCCTGATGCAGAATGGAATAGTGTTAAAGAAGCTTTAAGATTAATTATTTCTGGAAATCAAGTTGATTATATTAGTGTACCTGAAGCAATTAATGCTGAAGATATGTTCTTTAAACAACTTACACTTCCTGTTGCATCTTTTGAAGCATTAAAAAATAATTATAAACCAGTTGTTTTAGGAAATGTTTCAGTAGAACCAGGAGTTCAAGTTGCTCCGGCTCATCAAGAAATTATGAGTGCACCAGAAGTAACACCTATGGCTGGACCTGTAATACCAGAAGTTACTCCGACACAAAGTGAAGTAGTAAATCCAGTGGAAATGCAAAATGTTAATCCTGCCCCAAGTGCACCTGTTATGCCAAGTGCTCCAGTAGAAAGTCAAGTTGTAGCTCCGGTTATGCCTGAAGTTGAAGTAACACCAATGCCTAGTGTTGAACCAATTCCAGAACCTGTGAATGATACACCAGTTGATTTTACTGCTGATAAGGAAGCTTTCTTAAAGGCTTGTGAAAACATGTTTGATGCATTAGTTGCTAAATTTAATAATAAATAAGTAAATTAAAAATCGTTCTTAAAGTTGAACGATTTTTTTATGCTATTTTTTATCTTTAATGATTATTTCTAAATTATATTTGTTGGCGATTTTTATTAGGTCATCTACTGAGTAGTGGCATCTTCCTATTTCATTTGATGCTTGCCAATCTCTAGTTTTATTAATACTTTCTGCAAATTCTTTTTGAGTAAGGTTCGTATTTTCACGAATAAATTTTAATATGTCTTTTCCTTTGTATTTATGGGCTTTGATTTCCACTTTAATCACCAAAAAAATTATAGCAAAATAAATTTATTATATTTTCGTTTGTGTATTGACTTACACAAACATATTTGTTACAATCTATTAATAGTAGATGTAATTATTAAAGTTGAAATAAGTTGTGCAACTTACGAGTGTTAAACTTACGTTAATTTCAATTAATAATTAGCGGTGTATTTATTTTTGGTTGTATTTATATAAGGAGGATGATTATGGAACAACAAAAAACAAAAATAATAAGTATTGTAGCACTAGTTGCACTTGCACTAACTGTAGTGACAGCAACATATGCTTACTTTCAAGCCCAAATAGGTGAGGGCTCACAAACAGATATTAAAATAAATGCAAATACCATAGATACTTTTACATTTGAAACAGGTTCAGCTATAAACTTTTCTTTAGACCAAACATCATTTGCAAGTGGAAAAGGAAACATAACTGGAAATACATATGCAAGTGCAAAACTAACTGCAAATAATAAAACAAATAGTGCCACTAATAATTATAATTTGTATCTAAATATATCAGATAATAATTTCAGCTATACACAAAGTACAAGTTATCCAGAAATATT
>CAKORG010000009.1 GCA_934101495.1 uncultured Bacilli bacterium | reverse complement strand
ATTAATCCTGTTTTAGTTGTAATATCAAAACCAGATATTGATGCACCTTTTCCATCCGTTACTGTTTTATATTCAAGTCCACTTATCCTTGTTATTTCATTATTACTTGCATCTTTTATAGTAAGCAATATTTCTGGATAGCTTGAGTTTCTCGTATAACCAAAATTATTATCTGAAATATTTAGGTACAAATTATAATTATTCGTGGCATTATTTGTCTTATTATTTGCTGTTAATTTTGCACTTGCATATGTACTTCCAGTTATGTTTCCTTTTCCACTTGCAAATGATGTTTGATCTAAACCAATTGATATTGCATTACCAGTTTCAAATGTAAAAGTATCTATGGTATTTGCATTTATTTTAATATCTGTTTGTGAGCCTTCTCCAGTTTGTGCTTGAAAATAAGCATAAGTTGCTGTTACCACTGTAAATGCTAAAGCTACTAATGCCACAATACTTATTATTTTAGTTTTTTGATTTTCCATATTAAACTACTCCATTTCCTAACAACATCACTCACGATATTTTTACTTTATATTATCATTTTAACCTAAAAAAAAAATAAAAAAAGCCACTATTTAGCTTTTGTTTAAATCATCAATAGTGACTTTACTTTCATGCGGTATTGGTTTCCACTCAACCTTCATAAAGAGCGCTACATATGTTGCATATCTACCTATGATATCAAATGTTGGCCATGTAAATGTATAAAGCATTTTTTTCCATATAGACATTTTTTTAATATTTTTATGTTCCACAATAAATAGATAAATTGCTACACACATGTTTTCAATATACATACCTATTCTAAATAGTATTCTAAGCCATATAGATGTAAGCATACCAATAAATAAAGCATTAACTCCAGGTGATGCAAAAACTCTTACTTCAAAAAGATGTCTAAGCAATATTGCAAGATAAGTACTACCACCGAAGAAATTAGCTCCATCAATACCCATATTATAACAATAGCAACCATACATAACTACGATAACAATTAACCATCTAGCAAGATTAAATACTGAAAATGGTGTAAGTTGCATCAATGTATCAAATGAAGCAAATCTATGTCTAATATTTTCTATAATATTAAGTATAAATTCTTTAAATGTCTTAGATTTTTTCTTTTTATTTACGGAGTTTTCACCCCATTTTGTTCTAACAAACCATTTACCTAAGAAAATATTAATAAATAAAAATGGACCAGATTCAACAAAAGCTTGTAAGTGGCCTTTTGCCCATCTTGTTCTTTGTCTTAAAGCAACTTTTAAACTAGTTGGTTGTTCATCATAAAACATAGCATCATTTTGATAAGTAATTTGATACCCTTGAGCAACAGCATCTGCAGTTAAAGCTCTGTCTTCAGTAAGTGATGTATAATGCCAACCATTTTTAACTATTTCATTTGTAAATAAAAAGCCTGTACCTTGAATATTTGTTGCAAGTCTAAGGACACTTCTCGCTCTATGGTTATATCTAATTGATCTAATCCAGTGAAGTGCATAAGTTGATGCAATCCAGTTTTCATCAAAATTTTTAGTATTTCTATAAGAGGTTATAATTTTTTCTCCAGAATCAAAAGCATCATTCATTTTAGTTATATAATCCTTTTTTAATAAGTTATCAGCATCAAATATGAAATAACCTTCAAAACTCATTCTGCCAAAATCTTCTTCAATTCTATCAAGTAAGAATTCTAGTGCAAAGCCTTTAGTTCGATGTTTATCATCAAATCGCTCATAACATATTGCTCCATGCTTTCTTGCTATTTCTGCAGTATTATCAGTACAATTATCCGCTACTACGAAAGTTGTAATTAAATCTTTTGGATAATCTTGTTTATTTATACTATCTAGTAAATTTCCTATTACATACTTTTCATTTCTTGCTGCTATTAAAATAGCATATTTGTGTTTATTTTTGGCTGGTTTAAATTTTCTAGTAAAGAAAAAACCTATAATCTTATATAAAGTTTTATACGCAAGCATTGCTGATAAAACACTACTTATAGCATAATATACAGTCTTCCAACTAAGATAATTATCTCCGATAAAACTTATAATATTTAATGTACTCATATTTACTTCCTCAATTCAACTTAATCTAATTGTATCAGATAAATAATTAAAAGTAAATTAAAAGAAGAACTATTTCAATTCTTCTTTTAGTTTTTCAACTTCATCCAGTGATAATTTGGTAACTCTACAAATCAAATCTACATTGCAAGTTTCTTGAAGCATAGCTTTGGCATCCTCAATAGCCTTTTGTTCAACGCCAAGCTTATATCCTTTTTTTACTCCACGTTCTACGCCATCTTCAAATGCTTCTTCTTTTTCATTGCCATCAAATATAACATCTCTGTTATATCTAAGTAGATTGTCAAAGTCATCTGAATTATTCTTTACTTCACGTATTATTTTTGCCATAAAATCATCACCATCATATACTTTTTTTATTAATCTTTCATCATCACTGACCAAAAGATATAATAATTTCTCTAAAGACTCATTGTCTTTCATAAGTTTAGTATAATCCATATCAAGAATTTTTGCAAGATTTATGTCATAGATTTCAAAAAATGAATGTATTTCTTCATATGTTTTATCATCTAAAAGTCTACTTCTAACTACGAACCTATCATCATTTGTAACACTATAGGTATTGAGATTTATTTGGCATACCTTTTTAAACCTCTTGCTATAATCTTCAGCATTTCTAGTCTGTCTTAAAACCAAATGACAAATATACATATTATTCTTTCTTTCATTTTTTCTACTTCTTACACTATTTATTTCAACATTAACAAGCATTTCATTACTTTCTAGTGCTATATCAACTTCACTATTTACAGTATTTTCATTTACACTTAAATCTGGATGAAGCAAAGTAAATGTTACATCTTCTTCAGGAATATCTAAAACCTTACATACAATTTTACTTAAATATTTAAGTCCATCTTCAGTTGAAGTAAATATTTTCTTAACAATTATATCTCTGGCATTAATTTTCTTAATTTCTAATCTTTGCATGAGCGAAAACCTCCTTTCAAAGACGCTATTATACATATATTTTTAAGGCTTTCAAGGCTTTCGACAAAACATATCATGGCTCGACACGCCATTTTGAATGAGTTAACATTTATTTACATCAATCTTGCATTTGCTATGTAAAGTATTTACACAAAAAAACTGATAGAAATAATTTATATCTCTATCAGTATCAGTTAATTTTATTTTATATTTATAACATAATTATTATTATCAAGTGATACCACTAAAGTATCTCCAACTTTTAAGTTGCCATCAATTACTTTGTGAGCAATTAAGTTCTCAATATTTTTAGTAATATATCTCTTTATTGGTCTAGCACCATATCTAGGATCATAAGCTTCATTAATGATTTTTTCTTTAACTTCATTTGTAATTTCAACATGAATATAACTTGCTTTAAGTCTATCATTTACTTCCTTCATAATCTTATCAACAATGTCACCAATAACATCTTTCTTAAGTGAATTAAAGACAATTATTTCATCAATTCTGTTTATTAATTCTGGTCTAAATGTATTTTTTAATTCATTCATAACAAGTTCATTTGCGTTCTTTTCATCATCTAAAATATACTCACTACCTAAGTTACTTGTCATAATTATGATAGTATTTTTAAAGTCTACTACACGACCTTGGCTATCTGTAAGTCTTCCATCATCTAGTATTTGAAGTAAAATATTAAAAACATCTTTATGAGCTTTTTCAATTTCATCAAATAAAACAATACTATATGGATTTCTTCTTACAGCTTCCGTAAGTTCTCCGCCTTCATCATATCCAACATATCCTGGAGGAGCCCCAACTAAACGAGAAACATTAAATGATTCCATATACTCAGAACAGTCAATTCTAATCATATGTCTTTCGTCATCAAATAACTCATAAGCTAGTGATTTTGCTACTTCAGTTTTACCTACCCCAGTTGGTCCTAAAAATATAAATGAACCAATTGGTCTATTAGGGTCTTTAATACCACTTCTTGCTCTGATGATTGCATCACTAACAAGTTTTAAAGCATTATCTTGACCTATAACACGCATTTTTAATCTATCAAATAAGTGAAGTAATTTATCTTTTTCACTTGAAACTAATTTAGATACAGGAATATGTGTCCATCTTGAAATAATTTCCGCAATGCTTTCTTCATCAACAACATCTGATAAGATATTATTTTGATTTTGTTCTTGTAACTTTTTAAGTTCTTGTTCAAGTTCTGGTATTTTGCCATGTCTTAACATTGCACTTTTTTCAAGATCATAATTATTCTCAGCTTGGGCTAAATCAAAACGAGCACGTTCAAGTTCTTCCTTTTTCTTATTTATTTCATTTTTTGCTTCTTTTTCTTCATCCCATTTTTGATGTAAATCAGCTTCTTTAGCTTTTAAATCTACTAGTTTTTCATCAAGTTCACTTATTCTATTTTTACTTATTTCATCTTTTTCTTTCTTTAGAGCTTGTTTTTCAATTTCTAAACTCATTATTTTTCTTGTAAGTTCATCGAGTTCAACTGGCATAGATTCAAGTTGCATCTTTATCGTAGCACATGCTTCATCAACTAAATCAATTGCTTTATCTGGCAAAAATCTATCAGTAATATATCTATCTGATAAAGTTGCTGCAGATACTAAAGCACTATCTTTAATAGTTACACCATGAAATATTTCAAATCTTTCTTTTAACCCACGAAGAATAGTAATAGTATCTT
Source organism: uncultured Bacilli bacterium (assembly GCA_934101495.1). Lineage (GTDB taxonomy): Bacteria > Bacillota_I > Bacilli_A > RF39 > UBA660 > Onthocola_B. The sequence continues at coordinate 28,788 of CAKORG010000009.1, read as the reverse complement.
CGACAGTTGGTTCACTTACCAAAACTTTTTGAAATCTTCTTTCTAAGGCTCCATCTTTTTCGATATACTTACGATATTCATTTAAAGTCGTAGCACCTATAACATGAATTTCTCCACGAGCTAGCATTGGTTTAAGCATATTAGAAACATCCATTGCACCATCTCCACCAGCACCAACAATCATGTGAATTTCATCAATAAACATTATAATATTGCCATCAGAATCTTTAATTTCTTTCAAAACAGCTTTTAATCTTTCTTCAAATTCACCACGATATTTAGCTCCAGCAACAAGTGAACCCAAGTCTAATTCCCAAACTGTTTTATTTTTTAAACTACTTGGAACATCACCTTTTATAATTCTTTGGGCAAGTCCTTCCACTATAGCAGTTTTACCTACCCCAGGTTCACCAATTAAAACCGGATTATTTTTGCTTTTACGTGATAATATTCTAATAATATTTCTTATCTCTTCATCTCTACCTATAACTGGATCAACTTTATTATCCAAAACATTCTTAGTTATGTCACGTCCATATTTATTTAAAACATCTTTTAATTCATCGTTATTTTCAAAGTTCATATAAAATCACCCTTTCTTAACTTGAACACCTATATTATAACTCACAAATTAGCACTTGTCAATAACAAGTGCTAATTATATAAAAAATTAAAAACTGTTTAGAATAATACATCTAAACAGCCTATCTTTTCAAACTTAATTAACAGCATCTAGGTCCATAAACATTTTCACAAACGTTTTCTTCACAGCAAGTATATTCTGGTGTAAATGTATGTTTATAAACATGATGATTTATTATTCTTGTATTGCAAGGCATAATGTGAGGAACTTCGTGACAAATATATCTATGGCATACTCTTTCTTGAGGACATTCATAGATTGGATTTTGAACACATCCAGGCATAGCCATCATGCCTGAATCACAAGAAGCACTAGCAAATGAAGCATCTCCCCCTATTTTTGTTTTATCAAAACTTTTCTTCATTTCTGTTTCTTCTTTAAAACTTTCATTAAAATAATTCATTAAAAACATTCCTTTCTAATGTATCTTATGAATATTTTATTTTAATGTCTAGTCAAATACACAAATGTTACTTTATTATTTCAATGATATTTAGAACGCTTGCAAATATAAGCCACAAGAGATATGGAATAAGTAAATATGCTGATGCTTTGTTATATTTATAGTATTTGATAATCATGTATAACGTGATAATTATTAAAAGAATAATCCATAAAAATGCTAGTATTTTCATATTAAATGTAAAGAATATAAATGACCAAGCAAGATTAATAACTAGATTTACTTTGTATATGGTAAGTAAATTTTCATCATCTTTAACTAAATAACTTGATATACCAAGCATAATATAAAGAATACTCCATACAATTGGAAAAATGAAACCTGGAACAATTCCATCATAACTCTTTGTTTCACTACTAATTAAAAAGCCAACAATAGCACCACTTAAAAGAGGTACTAAAATGTAAAATAATAATTTTTTTATGTCTATCTTTTTCATACTTTTATTATACGTTTTTTTTACGAAAAATATGTAAAATATATAAGTTGTACAAATTTATTTTTTGTGATATCATTATATTATGTCCTCGTAGTTTAGTTGGATAAAACAAGCCCCTCCTAAGGGTTAGAGCATGAGTTCGACTCTCATCGAGGACACCATGAGTAAATTAAAGTCCATATTTTGGACTTTTTTATTTAAAATTTTATTTTTTCTAAAAAAAGCAATAAGTTATTCACTCATTGCTATAACAGTATCACTTCCCGAGGTACTTTCCATTTTACTAAACCTTAAATTGATTAAGAGTATCATTCCTACTATTGCTAAGTAAAAAAATAAAACTCCACTATACTTTTTCATTACTTCTAACATATTCATTACCTCGTCTTTCTGATATTATTTTAATACATATATTTGTTCGTGTCAATAAAACAATAAACAATTGTTTGACTTTTTACAAATTATAGTGTAAAATAAAATTATGAAAAGGAGAAAGCTATGAAAGAAAAAAAAGAACTTACACTTAGGCAAGAAGAAATTTTAAATTTCATTAAAAAGTACATTGCAGAACACGGATATCCACCTGCAATTAGAGAAGTATGTACGGGAGTTGGTTTAAGCAGCCCAGCCACAGTATTTGTACACATTAAAAACCTAGAAAACATGGGATACATCAAACAAACAAGTAATAAGTTTAGAACTATTGAACTACTCGTAGATAATGAATATGCCGAAAAAAATGATGATGTTGTAAAAGTTCCTCTACTTGGAAAAATAACAGCAGGTAGCCCAATCACAGCCATTGAACAACCAGATGAATTTTTTGACTTACCTGCAGCACTAATGCCAAAATCTGGTGAAGTATTTACACTTCATGTAAGTGGTGAATCTATGATTAATCGTGGAATATTTGATAACGACTATGTTATTGTAAAAAGACAACAAAATGCTAAAAATGGTGACATCGTTGTTGCTATGACCGATGAGAATGAAGTTACTCTTAAAACTTTTTATAAAGAAAAAGATCATATTAGACTTCAACCGGAAAATGATACTATGGCTCCACTTATTTTTAATAATATTACTATTTTAGGAATAGCAATTGGGTTATACAGAAAAATATAATAATTAAAACAAAAAAATGAAAAAGCAAATTAGACTTTTTCATTTTTATTTACTCAGTTCAATACTCAAAACCATGTTTTCTTTATCTATTGTAGCGCCACTTTCAATACTCTGACTTGTTACATAGCCATAACCAGAATATTCTAGTTTTATACCCAAAAGTTCAGCATAAGTTTTAACCTCACTTAAACTCCATCCAGTTAGATTTTCCATTTTAAATTCATTACCATTTGTAAGAATGAATAATTTTTCACCTGCAAGTAAAACTTTATTTTTTAATGGATATTGATTTATAATATACTTACCATTTCCTAAAGTTATAACATTTATTTTTTTATTTTTCATCTCTTCAATAGTTGTATCAACTAATTTACTCATGTAATTATCTATTGTAATTAATTTACTTAAGTCACTATCACTTTTAGTTTCAGTAAGTTTTGCATAACTTGCTATTTCTTCAATTGCTGTTGTAATAACTTTAGCCCATGAACTTAAATTAGACTCTGGCTTTTTGCCTACAGCATAAACAATATATTTGGGGTTTTCTGCAGGAAATATGCCAGCAAATGACTTAACATAATCATATGTTCCACTTAAATAGCCACCTTTTGGTGATGCAATTTGAGCTGTACCAGTTTTACCCATAACACTGACATTTTCTACTTGCCAGTATTTATTTAATTCAATCATTTTTTTCATAAGTTCATGCATTTTGTTTATTGTTGATGTGCTATAAACTTTTTTTACTACTTCTCTTTTGCCTTCATAAGTAACATTTCCATTTTGATCCACTATTTTATCTACCAAATATGGTTTTATAACGGTCCCATCATTAGTTATACTAGTTAAAGCTTGAAGCATTTGAATAGCTGTAACACTCACCCCTTGGCCAAAGGATGCTGTTGCAAGTTCTGACTCATAAATCATTTCAATATCACCGATAGCTTCATTTGAAAGTTCAATTTTAGTTTTTTTGCCAAAACCAAGTGAATCGTAATAACTAGAAAGACTGTCAATTCCAAGTCTTAAAGCAAGGGTTGTGGCTGCAACATTTGATGACCTTGCAAAACCTTCATCAAATGAAATTGTACCCCATCCTTTTCTTTCGGAGTCTCGAATAACTGTACCATCTTTTAATGTATAAGAACCAGATTTATATGTTTCTTCACCATCATATTTTTCTTCTTCAATAGCTGATGCAAATGAAAATACTTTCATAACTGATCCAGGCTCATATTGATAACTTATAAGGGGATTCATATATTCTTTAATTGTATTAGTATCATTTGGGTTAAAATTAGGACTTGTACTACTAGCAACAATAGCACCAGTTTTTGCATCCATAACTGTAAATACTGCCCAATCTGTATTAAATTTTCCTTTCATCGTAGCAACCGCTTTTTCTGTAATAAGTTGAATGCTACTATCAATAGTAAGATAAATATCAGAACCATTTTTAGCTTTAACGGTTTCTTCAGTACTATTAGGTATTTTGTAATTGCTTGACGTATATTTTAGATATTTAGTATAACCATTTTCACCAGATAAAATATCATCATAGTAACCTTCAATACCAAGTTCACCAACTATTTTACCATCATCACTACCTTTAGCATAGCCAATTAAGTATGATGCAAATGTTGATTTATTATAATATCTTTTTTTAGAGTTTTTAATAAAATCTATACCTGGTAATTCTAGTTTTTCTATTTTAGCTTTAACTACTTCACTAATTCCATATCCACCAGGTCTAAGTTCAACTTGATATAAGTTTTTACTTAAAAGTTCTATTAGTTTTTTTTCAGTCATATTAAGTATTGGAGCCAAAGCTTTAGCTGTTCCCACTTTATCTTCAACATTAGTTTTATTTGATTTTAAATAAGCTATAACAGTATAAGAATTTATAGTACTTGCAAGTTCTTCACCATTTACATCATAAATGCTACCACGATCAGCATATAGAGTTTTCTTAACTGTTGCGATGCTAGCGGCTTTTTCTTTTAAATTAATTCCATCAACCTTACTACTTAAAACAACATAAGAAAGTTTGGCAATTATTGCCATAAATAAAAGAATAACAGCTAAAACAATAAACTTTGATATTTTAACTGTTACTCCTTTTTTCATATTTTTATCTCCTATTCTCCAACTGATTTTATATTACTATTATTATACGACAAACCATTTTCTTCTGCAATACTTTGAATGTTTTCTAAGCTTGCTAGTTCATCTATCTGCATAGAAAGACCTTGATTAACTAATTCTTGTTTTTCAATATTTTTATTTAATTTTTCTACTTCATTATTAGTTTCAGATAAAAGTGATGAAGTATAAACATTAAACATTGGAATTGCTAAAAGTAAGAATAACAATAATACATACATTGCTTTTTCTCCTTTTAATAATTTTAACTTTTTATTCTTTTTAGCCACTATAATCAAATCCTTTCTATGATTCTAAGTTTTGCGCTTCTACTTCTTGAATTTTCTTCAAGTTCCTTTTCACTCGGAAGTATAGGCTTTTTATTTATTAATTTAATCTTTGGTTTATAAGCATCTGGTATTTCCACTAAACCTTTAACTAGCTCATCAACTTCAGAATTTTCTCTAAATATGTTTTTAACAATTCTGTCTTCCAAAGAATGGAATGTAATAACACCAATTCTACCACCTTTTTTTAGTAAATTAATGGCATCTGGTAAAACTTTTTCTAAAACTGTAAGTTCCTCATTCACTTCAATTCTAAGTGCCTGAAAAATTTTTCTTTCAGGATGGTTTTTGTAAAAGTAATTGGCACCAGTTGCACTTTTTATTACTTCAACTAGTTCTAATGTTGTATTTATTTCCTTGCAGTTTTTTTTAATATTTTTTGCAATAACTTTACTTAATTTTTCTTCACCATATCTAAAGAAAACATTTGCTAGTTTTTCTTCACTATAGGTATCAATAATATCTTTAGCACTTACTCCTTCACTAGACATTCTCATATCAAGTGGTCCATCATGCATAAAAGAAAAACCTCGAGTCTCATCATCAATCTGAGGTGATGAAAAGCCTAAATCAAAGATAATTCCATCTACAAAACTAATATTTTCTTCTTCAAGCATTTTCTTTAGGTTAACAAAATTAGTCCTGAATATTTTAAAATTATTACCTATTTTGCTTAATTCTTTTGTTGAATATTCTACAGCTTTTTCATCTTGGTCAAAGCCATATAAATATCCGTTTGGTATTTTTTTAAGTATTTCTTTAGAATGTCCTGCATAACCAATCGTAGCATCTACATAAATGCCACCATCTTTAATGTTTAAACTTTCAATTAGTTCATTTTTAAGTACACTATAATGCATTATTCTTCCCCCTCAAATAAGCTTTCTGCAATATTCTCAATGACATCTTCATTAGCATTCATAAATTCATTGAAAGCACTAGCATCCCAAATTTCCAAATGATCATTCACGCCGATTACGATGCACTCTTTATCTAAACCGGCGTAACTAATCAATGGAGAGGTAATACTCATTCGACCGGAATTGTCGAACTTGCAGGCAGCAGCTCCTGAATAGAAGAAACGTGTGAATGTTCTGGTTACTTTTTTTGTGAAAGGTAGAGTATTAAGTTTGCCAACTAGTTTTTCCCACTCAGATAGAGAATAAACATATAAACATTTTTCAATGCCTCGAGTAAGAATAAACTCTTGCCCTAGTTCTTCCCTAAATTTCGTTGGAATAACAAGCCGCCCCTTATCATCAATATTATGATGAAATTCGCCCAGCAACATATTATCCCCCACTTTCTCCCACAGTCTACCACTGTCTTACCTATATGTTACCAAACAATTAAAAAAAAGTAAATACAGAATATCTACTTTTTTAAGAGTTTTTTATTTATTTACGAAATTTTACATTATTTTTTTATTAAAATTTAAAGAATTATTATAAATTATTTTTCTATTTTTTCCCATTTAGCTTCAAGCTTGATATTTTTCGTAATTGGTTTGCTAAAATCAAATTTTTCATCATCCAAATACCAACCCAAGAATTTATATTCATCATTTTCTGGTGCAGAAGGTTCAGTAATAGTTTCTCCGACCTTTACCGTTATTGGTGCAACTCCAGCTCCAATCTTTGCAGCAAATTCAACCGTTACAGTTCTAAAATTCATATAATAAATTATAACTCCTAACATTATTACACTGCCTAAAATAAGCATTAAAATTGTTTTATTTTTCATTATTATCTTCCCTTTCCCATTTCTATTTCTTCAGTAAGTTCCATAACATGAACTTTTTTTAATTCTAATTCTAATATATATAACTTTTTTAAATATTTTTCTATTATTTCTTTTTTTAATCCTTTTTCTTTTAATGATACTAAATATTTTTTTATTCTATCTATTTCTGTATAAGCTATTAAAACATCACCACTAGTTGTATCTTCTTCTGATATTAAAGAATATATCAATTTAAGTAATTTTTCATACTCTTTATTTATTTTATTTTCCCAGACCTTGCTTAACATTTCTGTATCTAAAATAGTTACTTTCTTTACCCATTTATATGTTTTCTTTGGTGTAAATGAATACGATTCTTTTTCTTCAAAAAGCAAAACATCTTTACTCTTTTTATTATTTTTTAATATATAACTAGTCATTTTTATTCTCCATCAAATCTGGTCTTAAAGCCTTAGTTTTCTCAATTTTCATATTTTTTCTGTACTCATCAATTAATTTATGATTACCAGAAATAAGCACATCTGGCACCTTTAAGCCCCGATATTCTGCAGGTTTTGTATATGTTGGATAATCAAGTAAATTGTCATTAAATGATTCATCGTCTAAAGATGCCTTAGTTATAACATCAGGTAAAAGTCTTGCAATAGAATCAGTAATGGCCATCGCTGGTATTTCTCCTCCAGTTAAAATGTAATCACCAATTGATATAACTTCATCTACTCTTGTTTTAATTCTTTCATCAAAACCTTCATAATGCCCACATATAATAATTAAGTGTTTATGTTCTTTTAATCTTTTAGCAACATCTTGCTTATATTTTGTTCCTTCCGGACTTAAAAGTATTATGTAAGCATCTTCTGTATCTATACTATCCAAACATTCAAATATTGGTTCACATCTAAGTATCATGCCTGCTCCACCACCATACGGAGTATCATCAACTTGCTTATTATTAAGGGGTGAATAATCTCTAAAATTAATTAGATTAACCCGGATTATTTCTTTTTCTATCGCTCTTTTGATTATTGAAGTATTTATAAAACCTTCAAACATTTCTGGAAAAAGAGTAAGTATATCTATTGTCATGAAAACCTCCTTAAAGAATCAAATCTTTAGCATTTTTAGTATATAATTTTTTATTATTTAAGTCAAATTTTATTATATATTCATCAACGTATGGAATATAAAACTTTTTAGAATTCTTTACTTTAATGAGTAAATTAGTTCCTTGCTTAACTTCAATAATCTTACCTAAATTACTTCCATCATCATCAATTACATCACTATCTATTAAATCTTTATATAGAAATTCATTTTCTTCTAAATGTAAATCTAATCTTTTTATATAAATATTAAAACCAACATATTTTAAAATATCATTTATATTTTTTAAATTATCTATTTCAAGTAATATATAATTTTTATGATAACGAACACCACTTATAACATGTTCCACATTATTTATAAGCACTTTATTACCTACTTTATAAGCTTTAACACATTTTTCAAAATCACTTATTACTTTTAGTTCACCTTTTATACCAAACGTACTAACTGTCTTACCAATATAAATCATTTCATTCATGACTAACCTCATACATTATTATACTTGCAGCAACCCCAGCATTAAGGGACTCACATGATTTATTTATTTTAATATTTATAAATTCATCACATAAATTTCTAACACTATCCGACATGCCACTACCTTCATTTCCAATTACAATTGCTACATTTTCTTTGGAAATATTTCTTACATCAATACCTTCATTTACATCTGTTCCCACAATTTCATAACCTAAATTTTTTAGAACAGGAATAACTTCTTCTAAATTTCTTCTTATAATATTTAAATTAAATATCATGCCTTCGGTAGCCCTAACTACTTTAGGATTATATAAATCAACAGATGTATCACTTATTATAATAGTATCTATATTAAATGCAACACTACTTCTAATTATTGTCCCTAAGTTTCCCGGATCTTGCAAATTATCTAAAATAATAACATTACCATTTACACTATCCTCTGGAATAAATTTAACAACGGCTGCATTATAACTTATTGACTTTTGATCACTTATTTTTTCCATTATTTCCTTAGTTACATAAAAGTCAGCATCTTCATCTACACAACTTATAATATATTCAATTAAATTATTCTTTCTAGCTTCTTCAATTAAATGGTCGCCTTCCACAATAAATTTTCTTTCTTTGTCTCTTATTTTTTTACTTTTTAAACTAACCCAATATTTAACATTATCATTATGAATACTTGTTATCTTCATGCTTTTAACCTCTTTCTAGCTTCTTTGTAATTTGGATATGCAAGACCCACTAAATACCAAAAATTTTTACTATGATTTGCTTCAAAAAAATGACATAACTCATGAATTATAACATAATCAAGCAAATCTATATCTTTCTTTAGAAGTTCCGTATTAAGTGTTACTGTCTTCTTACTTGGATTACAAACTCCCCACCTAGTTATCATACTTCTAAATTTAAGGGTAAACTCAGGTAAATTAGAAAAACATTTTTTAGCTATTTCAACTTCACTTCTAAATACTCTTTCAACTTCAGCTTTATAAAATAAATCTAAGGCTTTCATCGATGGAGCATATATTTTATCACCATCAATCTTAACTCCATCGCTATTTTCTTTTATTTCAATAAAATATTTTTTACCAAGATATAAAAACAATTCATTATCATGTGCTCTTTCATAAGCCTTATCATACATTTTTAAAATACTTTCTTCATTTTCCCCAATCATTTTAAGAATATTATCTTTTCCTAAATATATTGGACACGTTACATATATTTTTAAATCATCTTTAATTCTGAAATAAATATTTTTATTGTTTTTTCTAACTATTACTACTTCAATTTCTTTTCCATTACTTGCTTTGTACGTCATTTTTTAGTAAATCCCTTATTTCTTCTAAAGTCTTAAGTTCTGCACTTTTAGCTGGAGTCTTAGGCTTTTCTTCTTCTTTTTTATGAGTTAATTTATTTATAGCTTTAACAATTAAGAATAAACAAAAAGCAACAACTAAAAAGTCAATTACACTTTGAATAAATGCACCATACATTATTTTTGTGTCTCTAAATGTAATAGAAAGGTTAGAAAAATCAACACCACCGATAATAAGCCCAATAATCGGTGTAAAAATATTATTAACTAAACTGGTTACAATGGAAGAAAAAGCACCACCAACAATAACACCAACAGCTAAGTCAAGTACATTACCTCTGTCAATAAATTTTTTAAATTCTTTAAACATCAAAATCAACTTCTCTCTTTAAATATTTTAACATAAAAATACTAATATGTATATTCTAAATTTACTTATTTTCAAAATAATATAGCAGCATTTTTATGCAATTAAAATTTGACAAAAATAATATTTTATGGTAGTATGTACATAGCAAAGAAAATTTGCATAAATTAAAATAGGAAACATTCAATTTTGATATGTTGAATGTCTACCTCATATATGGTATAGACATTTAGTCTTAGGTGAACTGAACCCCAAAAGTTGGACAGTTTATTTAATTAAATACTAATGGATTGTAATCTGTAATTAACAGGTGACAATCCTTTTAATTTCTCTTTTATTCTATCATAATTATAATAATAAATATAGTCATTAATAGCTTTTATTAAATCATCTAATGTTTCATAACAATTTTCCTGGTCATAAAACATTTCAGTTTTTAATAATCCAAAGTTTTAATATTGACGATAAAAATGAATGTGATTTTGTTTCTAGACTAATTATTAAATATGTAAATGGAGAGTTTTACATTTATTGTAATATTTTTTTGAAAAACTTGGTATTAGTAACGATAGAATTGTTTCTTTCTCACCTGTTGGTAGTGGTTTTTGGAGTAAAATTTACAAACCAGGAAGACATTACAAGAAGATATAATAGAAATGTTTTATAATACACTAAAGCAAAAAACAATTGATAAAGGACTAGAAAGAACAAGAAGTATTTCCGTAAAATAGCTTTTTTTATAAACTTTACATTTTTGGATAAATATAGTATAATACGTGTATTAAGGGGAGGAGAAACACTATGAACAATAGTCATTATCAAAAATTTTTTTGTTATGGTTGTGGTGAAGAAAGTGTAGGATTACTAAAAGATATTCAAACGCCTAATGGAATAAGGGAATGTATTATTTGTACTAAATGTTTTGGAATAATTAGTCTATCACTTCTTGACAAAATTAGTAAAGAAATAAATGAGTTTAGTGAAAAAACAACAAAAATAGAATTGGACCCAACTACTAAATTTGCTAGAGGAAGCGAAGAATATAATAATTTTTATTACCCTAAAACAAATAAAGATGGAATGCCTAGATAGAATTATTTTTCTAATTATACTTATTTTCAAAATAAAACTACTTTCAAATTAAATTGAGAGTAGTTTTTTATTACCATGAAAATTTAAATAATATTCAAATTATGGTGTCCTTGGCAGGAATCGAACCTGTGACCTAATGCGTCGGAGGCATTCGCTCTATCCAACTGAGCTACAAGGACCCATAAACATTTTATCATTAATTCTTAGAAATAGCAATTAGGATTCTGTTTTCATCTACAAAGAATTCTTCATTTGCATTTTCACTAAATTCTAGCTTAGTTGCAAGAGTTTCTTTCTTAATATAGTCACTAAAATCTTGAATTGCATTTTTAACATCATCATTTGCGTTATAGATAATACTTATTCTATCAGTAAGTTCATAGTTGCTATTTTTTCTCATTTGTTGTACTTTTGATACGATTTCACGAGCGATACCTTCATTTATTAACTCTGGTGTAAGAGTTGCATTTAAAATAACAAAGTTATTATTATCCATTCCTACATCAAAGCCTACTTTAGCATCTATTCTTATATCAACCATATCACTATAAATGTCAGTATCATTTCCTGCGATATTCATTTTTATACTTTCATTATTTTGAAGTTTCTTTATATCAGTTAAACTTAAATCTAATAATTTTTCTTGGAATTCTTTAAGATTTGCACCAAATACTTTACCTACTACTCTAAAGTTTGGTTTAACAGTGAAGTTCATATAAAGTGATGTATCTTGAATATATGTAACCTTCTTAACATTTAATTCTTCTTTGATTAGTTCAGTAAGTTCACCAATAACCATGCTATTTTTACCATCAATTAGAATTTCACTTAAAGGTTGACGTACTCTTAGTTTTTGTTCTTCACGAATATTTCTACCTATACTTATAAGTTCACGAACTAAATCCATTTTTTCTTCAAGTAAATCTTCTAACTTACTTTCATCATATTTTGGAAAATCAGCTAAATGAACAGATTTTTCTCCAGTTAAATTAGTATACATTTCTTCGGAAAAGTATGGAACTATCGGAGCCATCATCTTAGATAAGCCAACTAAAACTTCATAAGTTGTAATATAAACAGACTTTTTGCTATCATCTAAGTTACTTGCCCAGAATCTGTTTCTATTTCTTCTTATATACCAGTTGGATAAATCATCAGAAACAAAGTCAGTTAAAGCTTTTACTACTTTATTTAAATCATATTCATCATAAGATTCAGTTACATATTTTAAAAGTCTATTGTACTTACTAATTAGCCACCTATCAATATCATCTCTTTTTTCTAAAGGAACGTTACATTTATTTATATCAATATCATCAATATTAGCATACATTGAGAAGAAGTTATAGGTATTTTTAAGTGGATTAAAGAACTTAGAATGAACTTCTTTTAAACCATTAACATCAAATTTAAGAGGTACCCAGACTGGTGAAACATATGGAAGATAAAATCTTACAGTATCTGCTCCATATTCCTTCATAGTTGTAAATGGTTCTACAATATTACCCATTGATTTACTCATTTTTTTACCATGAGCATCTAAAAGCAAATCATTTACTAAAACGTTTTTATAAGGACTTACACCTTTTACAAATGTTGAAATAACTAAAAGTGTATAGAACCAACCACGAGTTTGGTCAATTCCTTCACAAATGAAATCTGCTGGAAATTGAGTTTCAAACAAATCATTATTTTCAAATGGATAGTGATATTGAGCAAATGGCATAGAACCAGAGTCAAACCAACAATCTATTACATCTTTACATCTAGTCATAGCTTTACCACATTCAGGACATTTAAGATGAACATCATCAATATATGGTCTATGTAGTTCAATTGTTTCATCAATATTTTCAATTGCTTTTTCTACTAACTCTTTACGAGAACCAATCATTTCTGTGTGTCCGCATGAACAAATCCAATATGGAAGTGGTGTTCCCCAGTATCTTGAACGAGATATTGCCCAGTCATTTAAGTTTTCTAGCCAGTTGCCAAAACGTTTTTCTCCGACATATGATGGATACCAATTAACAGTTTTATTATTGGCAACAATTTTATCTTTAATCTTAGTTATTTCTAAGTAATAACTTGGTTTAGAATAATAAATAAGTGGTGTATGACATCTCCAACAATGTGGATAGTTATGAACTATTCTTTGTTTTTTAAATAACTTATCATTTTCTTTTAAATACTTAATTACTTCACTATCAGCATCAAATACAAGCATGCCCTTCCAAGGTCCTTCAGTATATTTACCATCTTCACCAACTGGATTTAAATATGGTAAGTTATATTTACGACCAACACTAGCATCATCTGCTCCGAATGCTGGTGCTAAATGTACTACTCCAGTACCATCTTCAGCAGTTACATACTTATCACAACAAACAAAGAAACCTTTTTTATTAACAGAAAGTTCTGGTATTAATTGTTCGTATTCAGTGTATTCAAGACTACTTCCTTTAAAAGTATCAAGTATCTCTACATCTTCACCTAAAACTTTAGAAACAAGTGATGTTGCAAGAATAAATTTAGTACCTTTGCTTAAAACTAAAGAATAATCATAATCAGGATTTACACATAAACCAACATTGGCAATTAATGTCCATGGCGTTGTTGTCCAAACTAAAAAGTAAACATCTTCATCCTTTTTCTTCATTGGTACAATTACAGTATCAACACTCATTTCTTCATATCCTTGAGCAACTTCATGCGATGCAAGACCAGTACCACATCTAGGACAATAAGGAAGTATTTTTACACCTTCATAAAATAATCCTTCTTCAAAGAATTTCTTTAAAATCCACCATTCTGTTTCAATATAGTTATTATCGTATGTAACATATGGATGTTTAATATCTATAAATTGTCCCATTTTTTCAGTTAAATCAGTAAATGTATCTTCATTTTTCCAAACACTTTCACGACATTTTTGATTAAACTCTTTAATACCATATTTTTCAATATCTTTCTTACCACTAAAACCAAGTTCCTTTTCTACTTGTAATTCAACTGGTAAACCATGAGTATCCCAACCAACTTTACGAAGAACTTTATATCCTTGCATGGTTTTATACTTGCAAATAGTATCTTTTAAGAATTTAGCAACCATATGGTGAAGTCCTGGATGGCCATTAGCTGTTGCAGGTCCATCATAGAAAACAAAATATGGAGCATCTTTCCTATTTTCAATAGTTTCATTTAAAATATCTTCATTTTTCCATTTTTCAAGTATCTTACTTTCAGTTTCATAAGCACTTTCTTTACTTAAACTTTTAAATCTTTCCATTTTCTTACCTCCAAAATAAAAAGGATAGCACCAAAAGGAGTCTTCAAAAGACGGTACCATCCCTTAATTAACTTAATTTTGATAACGGAATAACCCGATTAATCTCCGTAAGTGATACATATTTAATTCTTTTATTAGCTTCCACCAAATGCTAACTCTCTTTAAAAAGACTTTTAAATAACGTCTTACATCACTGATTACTTAATATAGTATACACTATTCTTTATTTATGTTCAAGTCAAAATTCAAAATAAGCAACAAGTTTTCCATTTTTTGAGCGGAATAAATGTGTTTACTTGTTGCTTAGCTACATAATAACACATTTAATTACCTAATGCAAGACTTTGTTGCTTATTTTTTAAAATATCTATAAGATTTATGATATTCGAGTTTTGTACCAGTTATTTCAGCAAGTTTGGATACCGTCACTACCTGATAACCATTTACATATAACTCTGGTAATAATTTTTCTATGGCATCAACACTAGTTTTATGTATATCATGAAACAAAATGATATTACCATCTTCTGCTTTTTCTAAGACATAATTAACTAAATAATCACTATTTTTATGTCGCCAATCCATGGTATCAATATTCCAAAGTATAAATGAAGCATCTAAAGTATCTTTTATTTTATCATTTATTTCTCCATACGGAGGTCTTATTAAATAAAAAGTATCTCCAGTAATGTTTTTTAAAGCTTCATTACTTTTATCAAATTCTTCTTTTATTACTTCTAATTTTTGTCTTTTAAAATTCTTATGATTATATGAATGATATCCTATTTCCATTCCACTTTCATGAACCTTTAAAACAGTATCTTTATAAATATTTATATTTTTACCAAGCATAAAAAATGTAGCAATTGCTTTATTATCTTTTAATATATCTACTAAATTACTTGTATAAGGACCAGGACCATCATCAAACGTTAAAGCAATTATTTTCTTATTTTTATCTATTTTATTTCCATCTTCATTTTCATAATTTTTATCAAGTTTAATAGTTATATTCATACAATTTTTTATTTCATTATAATTGACATGTAAAGATAATTCTTCACTTACCATAGGTTCTATTTCATAATCATAATAATATATAATTAGTTCATTTTCCTTTAAATAAAAACTATTTGTTTTATCATGAAGTTCTAACTTACTTGCAATAAATTTTGGATATTTCAAATATAAAAGTTCTTTTACTTTTTTCCAGAAAACATCAACCATCTCTGGTTTTAAAATATCTTCAATAGTTACTTCTTCCCCAGTTTTAAAGTTAAATATTTTAGATATATATCTATCATCTTCCATACTAACTACATTAGTAAATTTATTATCAAAGTTCTTTTCACTTACTAAATTATTTAAAGAACTAACATATTCACTTATTCTATCATTTTTAACACTTATTTCCCTACCAATCGTAGGTAAAGCAAAAGAAAAGCGTTTAAACGAAGAACTTGCCACGAGTAAAATACTTATGGCAAAGAGAAATACTACACTTTTTCTTAGTCTTAGTTTTCTTTTTTTCATTTAAACACACCTTTTTTATATATTTTTAATATTCTTTTTATTAAATACTATAAATGATGTTATAACCATAATTAAGAAATATACAATACAAACAATAATCGCATGAACTAAACTTGTTCCATAAGGACTTATACCCCCGAATAGATAATAGTTAAAGTCCCAGTTAGTAGTTACAAAATAGTTAAGTATTTTTATTTTATAAGCTGATGCAAACATATTTATAATTGAAGAACCAATCACGCCAGCAAAAGTTATTACAATAGCAAAAGCAGTATTGCCAACAATTGTAGAAACAGCAAATGCTAAAGTAACAAGTAATAATATTTGTGGCAAATTAGCAATGGTATATATAAGCATATATTTAGAAAAGCTCATTATTTCAAGAGATTTAGTTGCTAAGTTATATTCAACAACATGATTACTTAGAGAACCAAAGCCTAGGAATAAACCACCTATTATAATTTGCATTAAATAACTAATTATAATAAATATAATTGTAAGGACTATAACTGTTATGAATTTAGAAAGTAATATTGTCTTTCTTTTATATGGAGTTATAAGAAGTGATTTAATTGTACCTTTGTTATATTCTTCACTAACTATAGCTCCAGCAATCATAACACCAAATACAAGAATTAAGAACATATATTCACTATAAAAGTTAGTCATTATAAATCTTAAGTCTTGTTCATTATTAATATCCTCTTTATTTTCTAAAATATACCTAGATTTATAATAATTTTTAACATTATATTCAAGCTGTGATTTAGTTTCTTCATCTGTGGTTGTTTCGTAGCTTTTAACTGATGATGCTAAAGAAGTAATATCATTTATGGCAGTATTTATATAATCATTACCATATTTA
This sequence comes from uncultured Bacilli bacterium, assembly GCA_934101495.1. Taxonomy (GTDB): domain Bacteria; phylum Bacillota_I; class Bacilli_A; order RF39; family UBA660; genus Onthocola_B. The sequence goes on along the minus strand of CAKORG010000009.1, from coordinate 11,823 downwards.
ACATTTTCTTTTAAACGATATTCATTCATTTCAATAGCAATATTAATTACATATATCTGAGCTTCAATATCTTTTTTAGCTTTATCACTTGTTGCATTTTTTAAACTTTCTTCATAATTTTTTAATTCTTCTTTTAAACTATCTGTTTTTACATTAACAAAATATTTCCAATCATTATTATCCAAAGCTTTTTTAATAGCATCATATTCATTTTCAAGATTTTCATCTAAATAATTACCTTCTTTGGCATAATTGTAATTGCCTACAACAGCATAAACATCATCCAATACATAATATTGCCATGTTTTATTATTGTATTTTTTTCTTAATTCATTCATTTCTTGATTTGTTTTATTTTCAGCTACACTTTCAGTATCACCATTATAATACATTTCTGTGGATACATTATATACTTTTTCATGACCAATTAAATATGATACTAATGTAATAAATAAAGCTGTTATAATTAAAACAATAAATGTTCCTTTTTTATGTAATATTTTATATATTTCATTTTTTATTAAATTAATCATTTTTGTTTCCTCCGGTCTTCTTTAAGAAGGCTTCTTCTAAAGTAAGTTCTTCCATTTTAACTTCATATATATCAACATTTTTCTTAACTAAAGTCTTTATTAATTTAGCTATTTCTTCTTTACTTCCATCATAAGCAAATTCATTACCTTTTACTTGATATATGCCTTCTACTTCAAGATTATCAGTGTTACTTACTTTAAATATATATTTATTACCACTACTTTTAAATTCTTTAACATCACTAGTTTCTATAATTTTACCACTATCAATAATTAATACTTTATTACAAAAACTTTCTAGTTCTGCTAAGTTATGACTAGATATTAGAATACCCATTCCATCACTTGCTAGCTTTTTAAGTAAATTTCTTAAATCTTTAATACCTTCCGGGTCAAGTCCATTCGTAGGTTCATCAAGGATTAAGACATTTGGTTTGTTAATTAGTGCTCTAGCTATTCCAAGTCTTTGGCGCATGCCTAAAGAATATTTACTTACTCTATCATTTATTCTTTTTTCTAAATCAACAAGTTTAACAATTTTCTTAATTTCTTCATCAGTTACATCTTTATATAGATTGGCTATCATTTTTAAATTTTGCCAGCCAGTTAAATACATATAGGTATCTGGGTTTTCAACAATAGCACCAACTTTTTCAATAGCTTTAACAAAGTCTTTTTCAATATCAAAGCCATTAATACTAACCTTTCCTCTATCAATTTTTTGAAGTCCTAAAATTAATTTAATTGTGGTAGTTTTACCACTTCCATTAGGTCCAATAAATGCTAAAATATCTCCTTCATCTATTTCAAAGGAAACATCTTTTAATATTTGTTTTTTTCCAAAACTCTTACACAAATTTTGACATTCTAATAATTTTTTCATATTTTATTTTTCCTTTCTTCTAATTACATTTTAACACAAACAAAAATAGATGCAATAAACTTTACATCTATTTTACACTTATTTTGTATATTCTTTATTTATCCAATAATTATTGGATCAGATTGTGTTCCAGAACCTCCGGCATAAGTTATGGAAGACAAAAGACTGAAGGACGGCCTCACCCCAAAGCCGCCGTACAAGTAGTCGCCGTACGCGTAGCCAGAGTAAGACACATAGAACGCATTGTTCGAATCGCCCGCATCACGGGAAATTGTCCAATCCCAGCCTCCTCCATACAACCAATTTTCTCCCTTCGAAAATCTATAATCCTTTGTAGCATCACTAGAATTGTAACCAACCAATGTCCATGCACTTGGACTTGCCGCATAATAATAATCTGATACATACATTAATCCTATTTTTGATGTGTATTCTGTTTTATTATCTGTTGTATTTGTCATTACTGGATGTACTACTTCATTTTGATATGCTGTTGCTGGTACTACGGAGCCTATATTTGTCATCGTATTTCCTCCAACTTTCCATGTTGTGGTTGCTATTTTTTGTGTCCATTCACTTCCTATGTTATTGATAAAATTTATATTTAAATTGGTTTTATTTAGTAAGCTTTCACTCCATGTATTTGTTTGTGTTGAGTTATTCCAGTAATATGATGAATTACTTGTTGGACTTTCTCCTTGTTCTCCACTAAAGAAATATGAATTTTCTTCTGAAAAATCTCCATTTGTTCCTAGTAAGCTTGATTTTGCATAATCCCATTTGACTAGTTTTACATTATTTTCAAATACTCCGATTATTCTATATAGATTTTCTGTTGGACATGGACTTGTTGTAGAGCCAAAACACACAAAGTTCTTTACATTATCTTTTGTCAAATACCCTTTTTCTACTGCTTTATTTAATGTTTCCTTATATGTTTGATACTGTGTTGTATCTCCCTTTATTAAATAATAATGTGTGTTTAATGTCCTACATCCACAACCCACATATTGTTTTGTTCCTTTACAATAAAAATCTATTAATGCTGTTGTTACTGAATCATTATATCCTATCATCATTGTTGCTCCAGTTGCTTTTCCTGCATCCGTTAAAACATAATCTCCTCCAGCATATCTGTAGCTATTATCTCCCGCTCCATTGGTCAAACCTGAATTATGATAATAGATACTATTTTCTCCCTGTGTTCCTGTATATAGTGATTTTACATAATCCGCTAGTGTTACTGAATCATTTGTCTTCGAACTAGCAACAAATATATTTGAATACTTATTATTACTATCCATAACTTTTACAATGATTTTATAACTAGTATTTTTAACTAAATTGGTAAACGTATATGAATTACTTGTTGATTCAACAAATGTATTTCCTTCATTGATTGAATAATAATACTTTGATATATTATTTGTTCCTTTGGTTGCCGTGACTGTCGCAGTTATTGAATTTGATGTTGTACTTGTTTCTACTTTATTTATCACTGGATATACATAACTATCTGAATAGTAATTATACTCATATGTATTGGATTTTAATTTCTTTTTATCTACTACATATGCTGATACTTTGTAATCTTTTGATGAATTTAAATTAGTAAAAGTATGTGAACTTGATGTGCTTTCAACATATGTTAATGTATTAGCTGCTATTTTATTACTTAATCTTTGCACTTTATTATCATTATTATCTAACATAGCTATGCCATTTGATTCTTCAATAGCATAATAATATTTATCTATTTCATTACTTCCTTGTTCAACATTTAAGTTAACTGTTAAATTTGTTCCACTTTTTGTGGCACTAAGTGTATTTATTGTATTTGGTTTATAATTATCAAATGAATCTTTTGATATTAATACTTGTCCAGAAAATGATTTACCCGCATTCTTGCTTTGGTCTGCATTGTAATTTATAAATGTTGCTGTTATATTCCATGTATCGGTTTTTGTACTTGTTGTGGTTATTTCTCTGTTATTTAATAGTGTTATTAATCCTGTTTTAGTTGTTATGTCGAATCCAGATATTGATGTACCTTTACCATCCGTTACTGTTTTATATTCAAGTCCACTTATACTTGTTATTTCATTATTGCTTGCATCTTTTATAGTAAGCAATATTTCTGGATAACTTGAGTTTCTCGTATAACCAAAATTATTATCTGAAATATTTAGATACAAATTATAATTATTCGTGGCACTATTTGTCTTATTATTTGCTGTTAGTTTTGCACTTGCATATGTACTTCCTACTTTGTTGCCTGCTCCACTTGCAAATGATGTTTGATCTAAACTAATTGATATTGCATTGCCAGTTTCGAATGTAAATGTATCCACCGTATTTGCATTAATCTTAATATCTGTTTGTGATCCCTCTCCTGTTTGTGCTTGAAAATAAGCATATGTTGCTGTCACTACTGTAAGTGCTAATGCAACTAGCGCTACGATACTTATTATTTTTGTTTTTTTACTTTCCATAAACTTACCTCATTTTTTAACAATATCACACTAGATATTCTATTTACTATATTCCTATTTTAAACCAAAAAAAAAAAAAAAAAAAAGCCACTTATTTACTTTTTATATAAATTTAGTATAGGTTGTTATATTAATATAAAAAAACAAGAATTAAACTTGCATTAATTCTTGTTCTTTAACTTTAATTTCATCATCAACAATTTTATTATATTTAGTAATTAATTCTTGAATCTCTTCTAAATACATTTTTTCTTCATCTTCAGGATATTCTTCTTTTTTAATTTCATTATTAGCATCTTGTCTAATATTTCTAAGAGCTACTTTTGCTTCTTCTCCGATAGCTTTTGCTTGTTTAACATATTCTCTCCTTCTATCTTCAGTTAGTTCTGGAATAGTTAAAATAATCATTTCTCCATTATTAGTTGGTGCTATTCCTAAATTAGCTTCATTTATTGCTCTTTCAATATCTTTAAGTGTACTTCTATCAAAAGGTTTAACAAATAATTGTCTAGCTTCAGGAACTGTAATATTTGCCACACTTTGAATTGGTGTTGGTGCCCCATAATAACTAACCATTATACCATTTAACATTGCTGGATTAGCTCTCCCTGCTCTAATTGTTGTAAGTTTATTTTTTAAACTTTCAATTGTTGATATCATCTTTTTCTCTGAATCCATAATTTCTCCTTTAATTTAATTCTACACTATCATTATAATTAATTTTATTAGATTTTACAATAAAATTAATAACTAATTTGCCATTTTTGCTAATACTTAAAGCTTTATTTGTTCCAAAAGTACCTGTTTTAACATCATTTATAGTATTTTCTGTATCAATTACACCGACATCTCCATCAAGTACTTGTGTATCTGCTAGTCTTTTATTTACACTTTCTATTATTTTATCATCAGTGGCTTCAAATATTTTTAATAATTCTTCATTTGTTATAATATTACCTGTATCTTTGCTAATTACATATGATTTTATATTAGTTGGAATACTACCATTTACACAATTATAATTATAATCTATAATAACTACACTTGCATAATCACCAAATTCTGTTACTTCATAAGTTCGATAAGAAAAACTATATAAGTCATTTTCACAAGTTACTCCTTCAGGTATTTCTTCATTTGTTACTTTAACTTCTTTTTTTGATAATTCTTCAAGTTCATTATGAAGTTTACTATTTTCATTCTCTAAACCTTTAAAATTTAGTATTACATCTTGTTTAAATATATCATCTACTATTTCTATAGTATTATCAAAATAAATATAATCTTTTTTATTATTTATTCTTACTTCATTTGTTAATTCTACGATACCCTTCTTTTTTTCTTTCGTAGGATTATTTACCATATATTTCATAAAAAAGTAACCACCTACTATAAATATTAAAAGAACAATACCTAGAAATATAACACCTATTTTATTTTTTGTACTATCCATATATACCTCTATTTATTTAAATATTTTATAAAAGTTTCTCTTATTTCATTTTCTTTTGTTTCTTTTTTTGCACTATTCCAATATGTACTAGGTGTTATTTCTCCAGTTATGAAAGAAGTTTCGCTATCAAATAAAAGTACTTCATCATTACTTACAACAAGAAGTGTCGGTGCATATATTTCTGCTACACCTTTATCATTATATGTTACATAATTACCTAGAGTCTTAACTATATCTTCATAAGTTCCATTATTATCTTTTCTATTTTTAGTAAAATCATAATAATATATTTCTTTTACTCCAACTTCTTTAGCTACTTTATTTACCATATAAGCATAATAATTAACCCATTCATTTTTAGTTCCAAAAAGTACTATACCTTTAGCACCTTTAGCTACCATTCTGGCATCAGTTGCATTTACATATTTAAAAACATTATCTTTAGATACTAAACTAAATTCACTTGCAAACCTTTCATTATCACTTACCTTTACTTTATAATCTTTTTTACCTAAATATATAAAGCCATAAATTAGTAAACAAAAAATTATTAAATAAATTACCATTTGAGTTTTATTTTTAAATAGTTTTTCATTTTTAATATATATTTTTTCCATCAAACTACATCTCCATTTATATTTTACCAAAATTTTGCTTTATTATAAAGTGGACTTAACCTATATATGTAAATTTTTTGTCAAAAAAAGAAAAAGTTTAAAACTCTTTCTATCAACTATTCACTTTTACTTTTTCGAATACTATATTTATACATCTTATCCATTATATCAGGTTCAACATAGCATGCCATTTTTGATTCTACTAAAGCTTCTACTTCTTTTTTACAAAATTCTATTTCTCCATCCATTTTTTCATAATAATTATCTAATCTATTGGTATACAAACTATAATTACGTAGACATGATATATTAAGCATTATTTCTGTTTTTAAATCTTCTAAATATTCATAATTTTTCTTATACTTTATTTTAGTTAAAAAATACTCACAAATAACAGCTTTTGTTATCTTTTTAGAACAAGCATATGTCATAAAACCTGTACCTAAATACAAAACTATTTGAAGTATTCCCATCGTAACATCTCGGCTTTGAAAGAATTCTTTCAAAGAAGTAAAATCAAGCAATGCAGAATTAATTCTAAGCCATATAAGAACAACTCCAAGTGTCGCCCAGATAATTATACCTATAATGGGATTATGGTCTTCATTTCGAGCTTTACAGAAACCTTCAAATGCCATGGAAAAGAAACAAATTGAACCAGTGATGCATGAAACAATCCACACTAAAAAGGTTGGTAGTGACGATAATGTTCTACTTAAAACATCAACAAGTAATATTGCATCTGTAACTTCACTAAGTATACATATTAGAATAAATACAAGTGATAAATAAGGAATTTGTAAACCTATTTCATTTCTTTCTTTCATAATTAATTTTTCCAATCTAATATTTCATTTAGTTTTGTAAATTCATCAAGTAATAATTTATAATCATCTTCAATAATTGATGGTGCTATAAAAGATTCACTATCTAATCTTTCTGCTGCTTTTTTATATGATTTTTCATTTTCATACATTTTGTTCATTTGAATTTTGTACTCTTCAAGTAACTTAATTGTTTCAGCTATACCAAGAGCATATAATTCATCAATTTTATTTTGTTCTTTAAAGTAATCAGTATATATTTCAGTTTTCCCCTTTTCAAATCTGGAATTTATATATTTATGGAGATAAAATAATGCTTTTGGATCCATAAGTTTCTTTCTTTTAATTTCTCTTAAAGCACTGCCTTTTATTCTTTTCAAAAATCTTTTTTTCATTTTACTAGTTCTAATTTTAGGTTTTTTCCAGTTATTTACAAAGTTCATACTAATTACCCCCTTCCAAATTATATTCATATTTTTTAAATGGTTTATTTATTTTAATTTTTAAATTTTCTGATAAATCTTTAGTTATAAAACTCATATAATAATTTCTTCTTATATCAAAATCATTACATATTTTCTCAATACTGCATATTGTGTTTTTATAAAACGCTGCTTTTTTTATTTCTAATTCATCAATTCTTCTAATTACTTTTAGAAGTCTTTCTTTAGTTTCTTTTAGTTTTTTATGTAATTTCTTATTTTCTTCTTGTAAATAATACTTTTGAAAAGCTGACTCTGTGATATTTTTTTCTGAAATATTAACATTTATCTTTTTTTCAATTTCAGTTATTTCTCTTTCAATATCTTTCTTATCATCTATTAGTTCTTCTTTTAGTATTTTTGCTTTTTTATTAGTATCTTTAAACTCATTAATCATTTTATCAAGTATGGCATCCCTTTTTATTTCCAAAACTTCATAATGTAAAGTATTAGTTTTAAATGTTGACATATTTAGTTTCTGTTTCTTTAATTCCTTCTTTATTTTTAAATAATCAATTTTGCTTTTCAAAAAATCTATAATTTTAAGAAAATATACCGATACTCCCCCATATCTGATTGCTTCAAGCGATAACATAAGAATTGGAAATACAAGAAGTGCTATAGTAAGCATATCTTTACTCGTTTTAATATTTTTTATTGTTGGCACTCCAAGTAAAATTATCATAAAGATTATAAATATTATTGCATACATTATAGAATAACTTTGATCATCTGTATATATAAAAGCTGCTAAAACCGCTAATAAAATTAAATGAATAATTGTGACATAATTTATATTACCTGTCCCAAAAATTAATACATTTAAAAGAAAAAATAGAAAAGAAAATAATAAGATAAAAACAACATTATAAATTTTATTTATAATAACATAGGCATTATATATCTTAAGTCCATTTCTATACATACTACTTCACCGTAATTCTCACTGTTCTATGTTCTGCAGCAATTCCTTTACTACCACATTTTGGGTTTTCAACGCGATCATCCGGTGGACCAGCAACTCCATCCACCTCAATATTGTTTTCTGAAACTCCTAAAGAAATTAGAATACTGGCAATAGTTTTAGCTCTAGCATAACCTAAATCTCTAGTAGTTGCACATGTTGTTTGATATCCAACCACTTTTATTTTAGAATTAGCATTAATTATTTTCTTAGAAAATTCTGTTAAATAGTTTGTAACTTCCGCTGCATTTTTTAGTGTATCTTTATCAGGATAAAACTCAGCATATCTTTCTGTTAAGTCTATTTCATCTCCACTTTCTAATGTGTCTATAAAAGTCCTGTTTACTTCGTAATCACTTTCAACACTTTTCGTAGATGATGAAACATTAACTTGTTCAAATGATACATCTAGCCCTAAATAACTTAAAGCATCCCTATAAACATTTTTTAAAACATTTATCCATTCTTTCAATTCTTTTTGTTTTCCAACAACTTGTCCAGCACCGTACCAAAGTGTCGGAACGTTATTATATTCGCCATTTTTTATTTTACCATTTTCTTCAAGTAAATCTTTTACATAATCACTATTTTCATTATACTTTTCTAGTACATTATCAAAAGCAAAGTTTAAAATACCACTATCAGATAAACCAGAACCATAAATCATTATCATTGGATTACTAGCATTTTTAACAATTTCAGCAGCAATTCTTATAGCTTCAAAATAATCTGCCCCAGATTCAGATGGTGATGATGAAACAGCTTTGTTTATTCCCTTAATAAATAGATTTAAATTTTCCTTTGTAGCAACATCATTAGCTGCAGGTGAAACATCATATTTTTCATCTATTTCTATTGTTTTAGGATTTTCTGTTGCTGATATTATTGTAACATTTGCTTTTTTACCACTTTCTGTATTATAAAATACATCTTTAATTATTTTTTCAAATGAAGAAATATTACTAAAATTAGGTTCAGGTGAATACTTAGTATTACCCACTACTATTACAACTGCATCACATGATGAATCATTTTTAACTTTATCATCTTTGTTATTTTTTAAAATATATACTAACAAAATAACCATGACAATCAATAATAAAACATTTAATTTGCTTCCATTTTTTCTCATACCAATTCCCTCTTTTTTCGGTATATACTACTACTTATCAGCTGGAATGTCAAGCTATTTTAACTAATTTTAAAAAAAGAGTACTTTCAATAAGCACTCTTAAATACTACTTTACTTTAAAATCTACCAAAACATATTTATCATTTACTTTTTTATAAATATAACTAAATTTAAAGAAATCATCTTTATTATTACTAAATGCTTTTTCTAAATACTCTTCATCAGTCATACCATTACTTTCTTCTTCATAATTTAGTATTCTTTCAATATTTTTGGTATTTGATAGTGTTGTTGGTCCTATTTCATCTTGGTAAGCATATAATCCATAATAAGTTATTACTAGTTCATTATTTTCTATTTTTTTGTCTTTTAATTTATAATTATAAATATTGCTAAGTTCAAAATTCACTAAAGCATCAGTTCCAATTGTATTTTCATTATAAACAAACTCATCTGTTTTTTTATTATATATAAATAAAGGCTCTTTATCATCTGCAAGTGTATAATAATCTTTTGCTTGAAGATTTAAATCTGTTCCAAATATATCTATTAATCTATTTTTTAAATCACTATATTTTTTATTATTGTATTTGTTATCTTCATCCTCAAAATTTAAAAGTCCTGCTACATATAATTTTTGATCATTACTTAAATTATTTAAATAATTAGTTAAACTTTTTTCACCACTTTTTAAATAACTATATAATGCTGTATAAACATAGCTATTTAAATCAGCTACTTTAATATTGCTAGCATTTATTTCTTCATCTTGTTTTACTTCATTTTTAATAGTTTCTTTTTCACCAAAATGAGTTCCTATAAAATAACCACCAAGCCCTGAAAGTACAACGCAAAATACTACAACTAATGTTAAGTAAAATGATTTGTTCTTATCCATAAATCCATCTCCAATTCTTTTTAATAGAATAGCACAAATAAGAAAAAAAAGCAACCCACTTTCAGGGTCACTTTAATTAATTACCTTTCACTTGGTTCATTACTTCTTCAGCAAAGTTATCATTTCTTTTTTCCATTCCTTCGCCTACTTCATAACGTACCATTTTTAATATTTCTCCACCATTGTTAGCTACATATTTAGCAACTGATACATCACCATCTTTAATAAATGGTTGTTCTGCTAAACATATTTCTTTATAGAATTTTTGAATTCTACCTTGAACCATTTTTTCAGCAATTTCTGCTGGTTTACCTTCATTCATAGCTTGTTCTTTTAAAACATTTTTTTCATTATCAAGAACATCTGCAGGAACATCACTAATATTTAAATAAAGTGGTTTCATAGCAGCTGCTTGCATTGCCACATCTTTGGCAATATCTTCAGATGCACCTTTAACAATTGTTAACACAGCAATTTTTCCACCCATGTGAATATATGCACCAAAATGTTCATCATCTGCTTTAGTTAAAATTTCAAATCTTCTTAAAGATAATTTTTCACCAATTTTAGCAGTTTTATTAATAATTAATTCACCAACTGTACCTTCTTCAGTTTGAAGTTCTTTAGCTTCTTCAACTGTTTTAACATCACTAGTTAAAAGAGCTTTACCAATTGTGTTAATCATTTCTTTAAATTCTTCATTTTTACTAACAAAGTCTGTTTCACTATTTACTTCTAGGATTACAGCTTTATTTCCATCTACGTAAATATTTGCTAGTCCTTCGGCAGCTATTCTAGATTCTTTTTTAGCAGATTTAGCTATACCTTTTTCTCTTAGATAATTAACAGCTTCATCCATGTTTCCATTAGTTTCTGCTAAAGCTTTTTTACAATCCATCATTCCTGCTCCAGTAGCTTCACGTAAATCTTTAACCATACTTGCAGTTACTTCCATAAATATCCTCCTTATTCACTTAGTTTTGCAACTAATTCGTCTTTTTTCATTGTTGAATAACCTTTAATACCAGCTTCTTTAGCTAATCTTTTAAGGTCTGCTAATGTCTTTCCATCAAGTTCATCAGCTTTTTCCATTTCTTTCATTTCTTCTAAAACTGATTCATCAACTTTTACTTCTTCAGCTTTAGTTTCTTTAACTTCTTCTTTTGTAGATGCTTTTTTGTCATCTTCAGTTACGTAATCATCTAGTGGAAGTTCGTTTGCTTCACAAATAGCATTTGTTAAAACTCCTAACATAACTTTAATACTTCTTACAGCATCATCATTTCCTGGAATAACATAATCAACATCATCAGGATCACAGTTAGTATCAACTACACCAAATACTGGAATATTTAACTTTCTAGCTTCTTTAATTGCATTGTATTCTTTCTTAGGGTCTACAATAATTAATGCTTGAGGAAGTTTATCCATTGCACGGATACCACATAGTACTTTATTTAATTTTTCATATTCCTTTTTAAGTCCAACAACTTCTTTTTTAGGAAGTAAATCAAATGTACCATTCTTTTCCATTTCTTCGATTTC
>CAKORG010000008.1 GCA_934101495.1 uncultured Bacilli bacterium | reverse complement strand
GATGTCCAAAATGAACTCCAGCTTCTAATAAATAACTCATAGAAACTACTGCCATAAATTATTCCCTCCTTCGTTTTCAACTTCTTGATACTTCAACTTAACCCAACACCTCTTCGGCACTCGATGGCTTAATCCATATCAATGTTTAATATTTGCATTTACAGCAATTAAAATTCTACCAAAAATATGGGGATTTTACAAGTACTTTTAGTTAAATTATATGTTTTTTTACTAATTTTATCCTTTGAAAGAAAAAAATTTATATTGTATAAACAATATTTATATGTTATACTACAAACATTGCTACTAGGGGCAATAAATTTAACAGATAAAAAATAACAAGTACAGTATTACCTAGATAATTATAATCTAAAACATGTAATACTTAGAAAGTGTTATTTTTAGTATGATAGAAAATAATAAATTAATTAAATTTAGTGTCTCAAGAAAAGAAGAAATATTACAAAGGAAAAACAATGTTATTTGCAAAGATAGTGTTGATCTTGAAGAAATAATAAGAAGGTCTTTTAATCAAAAAGATGAAAATGACAATTTTTATATTGGGCTTCTGCCTAAATATTGTATAGAAAACATTAGCAAAACTTTAACAAACATCAAAAAAAATAAAATTAATGAAGTTATTAATCCTAAAATTCATTATGCATTAGCTATTAGTCAATCTGATATTAGGCACATAAAAAAAGATAGCATGACAATTGACGATTGCATAGATTATATTCTGACAGCGCCTGAAGTTGTTAAAAACTTTGATGTTGTATCTTTTTGTAAATGTCAAGGAAAGAATGCTCTAAGGTTTAAAAAAGCAATCAATGGAATTACTTATATTACATTAATAATTATTTCAAATAGGCATAAAACTTTTAACATAAGAACTGCATTTATGCTAAAAAAAGATTTTGAAGCAAAAAAAAGAAATCTTATCTCCAAACTTTGCTGAATCCAGCTAAATAGCCAGCCACAAAGGACACGCCCGAAGCGAATGAAGCATCGATTTCTTTTATAACAAGATATTACCACACTTTATAATTTGTGTCAATTATTTTGCTTTTAAAAATTGCTTTTTTAATCAAAAAAAGAAATCTTATCTCCAAACTTTGCTGAAACAAGACTATAAAAGTCAGCCACAAAGAACACGTCCAAAACGAATGGGGCATCGATTTCTTAACTACATTTTAACACCAATTATTTATTTTTTAAAGCATCTTTTATTAAAATATCCAATAATTTTTTATAAGATATACCTGCTGCTTCTGCAAGTTTTGGATACATACTTATATCTGTAAAACCTGGCATTGTATTTATTTCATTTATAATTATTTTATTTGTTTCATTTTCTAAAAAGAAGTCTAATCTAGCTAAGCCTTTACAATTAGTAGCTCTAAATGCAAGCTCTGCTATATCTTTAATATTATTTTTTATTTCTTTTGGAATATCTGCAGGTATAACTGTTTTAGATTCTTCATTTATATACTTTGCATCATAACCATAGAACTCTTCAGCAGATAAAACTTCTCCAACTTCTAGAGATTTACCACATAAAACTGCACATTCAAGTTCTCTTCCTTTTATCTCTTTTTCAATTAAAATTTCATTATCAAATTTCAAGGCTTCAAGTATAGCACTTTTTAAAGTTTTTTCTTCTTTTACTTTAGTAACTCCAACAGAAGAACCAAACCTCGATGGTTTAACAAACACTGGATAGCCTAATTTTTCACTTATTAATCTACCTATATCTTTAAGACTAACTTTACGAACGAGCTTTAGATTATCAAAATAATATAAATCTTTATTTTCTTTAATTATTGCAATGTCCGGAGATACATTTGCTATATTCTTCAAAATAGCCTTAGTATATATTTTATCCATACAGACACTGCTTGCTAAAATATTACATCCAACATAAGGAACACCAAGAATTTCAAGAAGTCCTTGCACACTACCATCTTCTCCTAGCTTACCATGCATAACTGGAATAACACAATCTAAACTTTTTAAAAACTCAAAAACATTTTTAATAGGTTTTATTTTCTTTGGAAGTTCACCAAACTTTTCTATTTTGAAGTTATCACAAACATACCAACCATTATTTTTATCTAAATAAATTGGAATAACGTCATATTTTTTTTCATTTAAATTACATATAACATTATAACCACTTACAACTGATACCTCGTGTTCTGTTGATGAAGAACCAAATATCACACCTAATTTCATTCATATCCTCCTTATTTAATACCTTCCACGATTTCTTTAAAATTAAGAGAAAGACTGGCTTTAACTAATATATAATCATTTTTTTCTTTTATTGTATTAACAAAATTAATAGCAGTTATATTATTTTCAAAATGATAACTATTTTCTTTATTAAAACCTGTTGCTATAGCTCCTTCATTAATGTATTCAGCATCATCACCAACAGTAACTAAAATATTAATTTTTTCTTTACTTACTACTTCCCCTAATTTTCTATGTAGTTCCTTAGAGTACTCACCAAGTTCTTTCATAGTACCCAAAACAGCAATAGTTCTTCCCGGCATAGAACCTAAACATTTAACAGAATAACTCATAGAATCAAGATTGGCATTATATGAATCATTTATTATTGTATAACCTTTAGTATTTATTAAATTCATTCTATTTCCACTAAGTTCAAAATTTAAAATACCATCCTTAATTTTATCCTCAGACACTTTAAACTCATTACCTACTGCTACACCAATTAAGGCATTATATATAAAATGTTCTCCCCCAACAGGTACTTTATATATTTCATTATTACAAGAAAATGTAGAACTCCATTCACTTTTTTCAATTATATTAGCTCTAAAATCTGACTCAATATAAATACCAACTGTTTTAATATTATATTTTTCTTTATTCTTTAAATACCACTCATGTAACAAATCATTATCATTATTAATAATTACTGTTCCATTTGGATTCAAACCTTCAAGTATTTCAAGCTTTGCTTTCAATATATTTTCTCTACTTCCAAGATTTCCAATATGAGCAGTACCAACATTTGTAATTATTGCTATATCCGGTTTAGCAATATTTGTTAAATACGATATTTCTCCGAAATGATTCATTCCCATTTCTAATACTAATACTTCATTACTAGTATCAAGTGATAATATTGTTAATGGTAAACCAAATTGATTATTTTGATTACCAATAGTTTTATGAGCTTTATATTTTTCTTTTAAAACACTATAAACAATATCTTTTGTACTCGTTTTACCAGCAGAACCTGTAATAGCAACTACCGGGCTATAAAATAAACTTCGTTTATATCTTGCTAAATCACCTAATGCTTTAATGGTATTTTCCACAACTATAATTGACTTATTATTATTGACCAAATAATCATTTACTTTCTCAGTCATTTCAAAATTATCCAAAATAACTAAATCAGCACCATTTTCAAAAGCTTCCATAAAAAGTTTATTTCCATCATTGTTTTCACCTTTAATAGCAATATAACAATCTTTAGCAGTTACCTTTCTTGTATCAATTGTAAATTTTTCTATTTCACAATCAATTTTATTGTAAAGTTTTAGATATTCAAGTACATTATAAATATCTAATGTTTTCATATTTCCACTTCCCTCACACTCTTATTATACATTATTTAAATAGTTTTGTATATACTTCACTAAAACTACTAACAGGAATTATTTCCATGTTATCAGTTATTTCTTTTGGTACATCCTTTAAATCTTCACTATTACTTTTAGGCATAAACACTACTTTGATATTTTTATTATATGCAGCAACTAACTTTTCTTTGAGTCCCCCTATTTTTAGAATATTTCCATTTAAGGATACTTCACCTGTAAAAGCATAATTACTAGGTATTATCTTACCTTCTTTTACGCTGCACAAACCTACAGCAATGGCAAGTCCTGCAGATGGTCCATCTTTTTTACTAGAAGCATCTAAGAAATGAATATGCAAATCTTCATTATGAAAATTATACTTATATTTACTTTTAAGCATACTTAATACTACCTCTATACTTTCTTTTAGAATATTTCCTGTATTGCCTGTAATTGTTAATTTGTCACTCCCTTTACATGTTAAAACTTCTAGTTTAGATAAACTTCCTCCAAAACCTGTTACAGCTAAAGTATTTATTGTACCTATTTCATTTATTTCTTCTTCACTATTTTTATATTTTGGACTTCCAAGTAATCTTACTACTCTTTCTTCATTTAAAACTTTAACATTATTGATAGTTATTTTTCTAGCAAGTGATGATAAAACTCGTTCTAAATCCCTAACTCCTGCTTCAGAAGTATAATTATTTATTATAAAACATAATAGTTCATCACTAAATTTAATTTTGCTATCATATACCATATTATCAAGCAATATTTTAGGAAGCATATAGTTTTTAGCTATATCCTTCTTTTCAAAAACTGTATAACTACTTAAATTTATAACTTCTACTCTATCTAAAATGGCTGTTGGTATATTTTCAGCATTATTTGCTGTTAATATGAATAAAACACTACTTAAATCAAATGGTTCTTCAATATAGTTATCTGTAAATATTTTATTTTGATTTGGGTCTAGAATTTCTAAAAGAGTTGATGCTGGGTCACCTTTATAATCTTTAACCATTTTATCAACTTCATCAATTAATATTACTGGATTATTACTTTCACATTTATAAAGTCCTTGAATTATCTTACCTGGTGCTGATGCTAAATATGTTCTTCTTGTACCAATAAGTTCTGTTGAGTCATTTAAACCTCCGACACTTATTTTATAAAAATCTCTATTTAAGGCTTTGGCAATTGACATAGCTATAGTTGTTTTACCTACTCCTGGAGGACCTACTAAACATATAATTGGACTTGTAATATTACGATTTAAATTTTTTATAGCTATATATTCACTTATTCTAGTTTTAATTTCACCCATGCCAAAATGAGATTTATCAAGTTCTTTATATACTTGATCAAAATTAGCAGTTTCTTTTTTAGATTTATTCCATGGTAAATTAATAATCCAGTCTAAATAATTATGCATTACACTTACTTCAGGACTTGCTTCATTCATGATTTCATATTTATCTATTTCATGACTTATATGCATCTTTATTTTTTTATCTATTTTTAGTTTTTCTAATGCTTTTTTGTATTCTAAAACCTCTTCATTCTTCCATGATTCTTCCCCGAGTTCTTTTTTTAGAACTTTCATTTTTTCTTTTAAAATATATTCTCTTTGGTCATTTTGAAAAGACTCATCAACTTTTTCTTCAAGTTCATTATCAATTTCTGCAACTTTTATTTCTTCATACATATCTTTAATTAAAGATTTGGCTCTTTTTATAGGATTTATTTCTTCCATATATTCAAGCTTTTTAGTTATATTAAATGGTAAAAACGATGTAATAGCATCTGTTATTTTATTTAAGTCTTTATTACTTGATACAAAGGTTAATATATCATTAGATACTGTTTTAGATACATTTATATATTCCTTTAAGACACTTACTAATTTTTTTAATATAGCATTTTCTTCTTCAGGGACTAAAGATGGCAAGTCTATGTACATTACTTCACTATATAAAATGTCACTATTTACTTCTTGAAAATATTTACTAACTGCTACTCTGCGTAGACCTCTTAGTTTAACTTCGATAACACCATCATTATCAAGTTTGTTCTTTATTCTTGCAATAACACCAACTTTAGGTAAATCTTGAGCTGTAGGTTCTTCTTCTAAAACATCTGTCGGAGCTATAACAAGAATTTCTCCTTTAAAATTACTACTTGATTCATTAATGGCTTTACCACTTATTACATTTTTAAGTTCAAGTTTTATCTCTTGATTAGGAAGTATCACTAAATTCTTAAGTAAGATGACGGGAATATTAAATGTCATAAAACACCTCCTAAACTTAAATGTTATTATAACCAACTAAAGTAAATTTGTAAAGTAAAATCACAACATTTTTTTTATTTCATAAGATACTAATGAACGAAAAAGGAGCGAATATGATTAATTGGTATATTAATTTAAATTATCCATGGCAGGCACTTATTGCTACAATGTTTACTTGGGCTATTACTTCACTGGGATCAGCTGTTGTATTTTTCTTTAAAAAGGTAAATAAAAACACAATGGATGCGATGCTTGCTTTATCAGCAGGTGTTATGCTAGCTGCTACATTTTGGAGTCTTTTATCTCCAGCAATCGAAATGGCAAATTCTCTAAAACTAATCTCTTGGTTAGTTGTATCTTTTGGAGTTCTACTGGGAGGATTACTTTTATTTGTCGGGGATAAAATATTTGATAAACTTACAACAAAAAAAGAAAACTCAAGTAGTTTAAAAAGAAGTTTAATGCTTATTTTCTCAATTACCTTACACAATATTCCTGAAGGTATGGCTATCGGGGTGGCCTTTGGTTCTGTTGCATACAATTTAGATGGAGCAACACTTTTAGCAGCTGTTATGCTTGCAATTGGTATTGGCATTCAAAATTTTCCAGAAGGTTCTGCTGTATCACTACCACTAAGACGTGAAGGAATGAGTACCGCTGGAGCATTTTTCTTCGGGGTTTTAAGTGGAATTGTTGAACCGATTTCAGCTGTAATCGGAGCAATACTTGTTATGAAAGTTCAAATATTACTTCCAATTTTACTTGCCTTCGCGGGTGGCGCTATGATATATGTCGTAGTTCAAGAACTAATACCCGAAAGTCAAACAAACGAAAAAAAAGACCTCATGGCCCTATTTACAATACTTGGATTCTTAATCATGATGATATTTGATGTTGCACTTGGATAGCTTTTGCTATCCTTTTTTATGTCTAGTCCTTTTTAATAAATCTTCATGTTTTTCTCCCACTTCATCTGTTTTCGTTGGATCAAATTTAAAGCTTTCTACTAACTTAGCAATATACTCGCTATCACTTGATAATGGCGCTACATTAACTTCATGACTCTCATTAAGTCTTGGTATAAAAGACTCTATAATACCTACTAATTCTTGATTTTCTTTTTCAATATTAATTATTTTTTTGTGATTTTCTTCAATTTTGTAATTTAAGTAATTTATGTAATCTTCAATAGTTCTTATATAAAATTCTTCAAATGCAGAAATTAAATAAGTTGCCTCGTATATGTTGCCATTTTCTCCTTTTACAGTATAAATTTGTTCATACCATGGACTGCCATGATATGATAAATCTTCAGACATTTTACTAGAAATTACAACACCTTTAATAAAACTTTTTTCAACATCGTTATTGCTGTAATTTTTTGAATCAAAAAATATTAAAACTTCAGTTCCGTTTGGAATTATTTTCTTCATAAAATTATCCTTTCTTTACAGTTATTATAACATGCATTGGTAAGGACTGCAAACATTTTTAGCTAAATTTACTTAATTATATTTGATAAATCATGTGATATTATTCGTAGACGATAATATACTCTGAAAATTGAATAAAAATAATAAACTTATATTTCAAACAAAAATTTATTTTTGCATATTAACTCATATGCAGGTTTTAATATTAATTCATATCTTTTATTAAGTATTATTTTATAAAATTTTTTTCTTAGGTCTGAAATACAGGAAATTCCATCTATTAAATTTTCAATTTTTTTCATATCTATCTTTGGAAATATATCAAATAAAGCTTTACTACAATCATCACTTTCAAAAGAATTAATATAAAAGTACGGATTTATTTTAATTTTTCTTTTTAATGCAGAGTTTGGAAAAACAAATACTCTTTTTTCTATTTCATTTTCATCACTTAAAATGTTATTTATTTTTTCATCTTCTAATTTTGGATATAAACAAGAAGCACAATCAAATACTGGAGCTATTTCAACTTCATTGGTATCATTATTTATTAGAAAGCCCCAGTTGCCATTATGACGGTCAAAATTTCCTACGAAAGAGTCAACTATAAACATTTGCCAAAAAAACTTTTTTAAAATAGCCTTATTATATAAAGTTTGTTCATCAATTACTGTTAACACATCAGATAAATCTGTTCCAAACCCCAGTTTACTACTACTTATAATTGAATTTTTTAAAGAAGCAAAATCGTAAAATTTTTTATTTGGCTCAGTAAAATCTTTACAAGCTACTACTAAATGTTCTTTTTCACTGAAATATGTTCCTAGTAAAGTTTCTTGAGTTTTAAACCCTAATAGTCTAAAAATATGGCAAGCTATATACTCACTTATTACACTGCTTGTATATTGTCCTTTACAATCTTTTGATGAAAATTTAAGTAAATATTTTTGATTATTATATAATATTCCTATCTTAGAACCATTAGAACCACCATATAACTTTGTATTTAATCTTGTACATTTTGAAAAGTCAATTAAAGCCATAAATAAACACCTCATGATAAATATATCATAAAGTGTTTATTTTAGCAACATTATTCTTCATTTTCATATAAGGTTTTATATATTTCATTTTTTCTAAGTAATGATTTATGAGTTCCTTCATCAACCACTTTGCCATCATCTATCAGATAAATAATATCAGCATCAATTATAGTTGATAGTCTATGAGCTACGATTATAATTGTATGGTCTTTAACTAAATTATCAATTGCTTTTTTTATCTTAGCTTGATTTTCATTATCTAAAGCACTTGTTGCTTCATCAAATAAAATTATTTTACTATCTTTAAGTAATGCTCTGGCAATAGCAAGTCTTTGTTTTTGACCACCGGATAAATTTATACCACCTTCACCAATCATAGTGTCATACTTCTTAGGAAGGCTCATAATATAATCATCTATTTCAGCAAGCTTACATGCATTTCTAATTTTCTTTAAGGACATATATGGGTCAATTATTTTTAAATTTTCAAGTATCGTTTTATTAAATATAAATGGTTCCTGACGAATTATAGCAATATTTTGTCTTAAAGCATCTTCAGTAAAATCTTCGATTGGCAAATCATCAATTAAAATAACTCCACCATCGACATCAAAATATCTTAAAAGCAAATTAAATATACTAGTCTTTCCTTGTCCACTTTTACCAACAATAGCTATCTTTTTACCTGTAGGTATTTTAATATTAAATTCTTTAAAAATTTCATTTTCTTCATTAGGATACTTAAAAGTTACATTTTTAAATTCTATATTTCCTTCAATATCTGTTTTTGTAACATTTCCAAATGTTTCATCTTTATATAGTTTATTATCTAAAATTTCATTTATTCTTTCCATTGAAACTTTCATTTTTTGATAGCTTGATGATAAATTTGTCATAAGTTCTATAGTATTCATAAACCTATAAACGTAATAAGTCATGGCCATGAAAAAGGCAAAAGAACCAGTTTTATTTACAATAAGTAATATACATGTTACAAAAATAGTAAACTCTAAAATTGTATTTAGATTATAAACCCAAGCATTATAGTTTTTCTCTGTAATCATTTGCTTATTTATTTTAAAATATGTATTTCTTACTAAATTTTTAAAATTATTATTCATACTTTTTCTAATACCTAAGGCTCTAATTTCTCTGATACCTCGAATATTTTCTGAAACATTTGCTACTGCTTCATCTTTTTGTTTATTTATTTCTTTTTGACTTTCTTTTATACTTGGTAAATATTTATTAGATAAAAAATAAAATAATACTAAATATATGATAACTTCAAAAGCAACAATTAATGAATTAAAACAAATATAGATAAAAACTATTAAAGAAGTAAATAAAGATATAACAATTCTTAAAACTTGTCTAAATGAGTCAGATATCGTTGATGCATCACTTGTTATGCGATTTATAAATTCTCCGCTTGATTTTTCTTCAAAAGCTCTCGCAGGTAACATTCCTACTTTTTCATAAACTGCTACTCCTATTTTTTCCATCATATTATTTGCACATTTTTCCATGTAGATCTTACCATATTTATCAAATATAAGATTATCTATAACATTTAGAATTAAAATTAGAAATAATACAGCCATGGCTACATCAAAAGAGCTATTACTTGCTTTATCTATCGCAAGACCAATTAAATATCCATATAATGTTCCTACTAAAGCCGTTGCCAAAAGTAGAAAAAAAGATTTAATAAAAAGTCTTTTTTCACCTTTAAAATACTTTTTAAAAAATCTTATCATATCCTTAAACTTCATAACTATTCACCCTTTTTAATCTTTTGTTTTAAATCAAATAATACATTAAGTGCTTCCATTGGTGTTGTGTTTAAAACATCTATTTTATCTATCGTCTCTTTTATTATATCATCTTTTTTAACAGTTGGTTCAAAATTCATTGCAAGTTGAACTTTTTCTTCAGGATTTTTCTTTTTAGAATTACTTTCATATTCACTTAATATTTCTTCTGCTCTATCTAATAGTTCATCAGGCAATTTAGCAAGCCTTGCAACATGAATACCATAACTTTTATCAACTGCCCCATTTTTAACTTTATGTAAAAATGTTATTTGATTTCCATTTTCTACCGCACTTACATGAACATTTTTAATATTTTTAAAATTTTTATCTAGCCTAGTTAATTCATGATAATGGGTTGAAAACAATGTAAAAGCCCCGATGTTTTCACTTATATATTCAAGAATTGCTTGAGCTAAACTCATTCCATCATATGTTGCTGTACCACGACCTAATTCATCAAATAAAATTAAACTATTTTCTGTTGCTCCATCTATAGCATTTCTGGCTTCTTTCATTTCTACCATGAATGTTGACTCACCACTTACTAAATCATCTGATGCACCAATACGAGTAAATATCTTATCAATAATTGGAAGTGTTGCAGCTTCACATGGAACAAAAGAACCCATCTGAGCCATAATTACTATAATACCAAGTTGCCTCATGAATGTTGATTTACCACTCATGTTTGGTCCGGTTATAAGTAAAGCGTTTATGCCATTATCCATTACACAATCATTTGGTACATATTCTGATTTACTAACAACTTCTACTACTGGGTGTCTACCATTTTTAATATTTATTATATGGTCATTTGTAAGTACAGGTCTTACTAAACTATATTCTTCACTACAAGCAGAAAGTGATGTTAATGCATCTATTTCACTTAAAGCATTCGCGGTTTTATTTAAAGCAGGCACTTCTTTTTTTACAATTTCTTTTATATCACAAAATAATTTATATTCTAAATCAATAATATTTTCTTCAGCATTAAGTATCATGCTTTCTTTTTCCTTTAAAGCTGGTGATATATATCTTTCACAATTAGTAAGAGTTTGCCTTCTTTCCCAGTGATATTCTTCTTTTACTAAATTTTTACTACCATTTGGTATTTCGATAAAATAACCAAATACTTTATTAAATCCTACTTTTAAGCTTTTTATTCCTGTTTCTTCTTTTACTTTAGCTTCAAAAGCTGCTACAAAGTCTTTTCCCCCACTACGAATTTCTCTTAGTTCATCAAGTTCACTATTAAATCCAGTTTTTATCATGTAACCTTCTTTAATAGATATTGGTGGTTCTTCTACTAAAGATTTTTCTAAAAGTTCAAATATTTTTTCATGAATATCAATATCATAATCAAATCCAAGTTTTTCTGTTATTTTTTTTATTTCAGGTAAAACACCAATACTCTTTTTTAGCTGTATTAAATCTCTAGCATTTAAAGAACCATTTATTACTTTACCAGATAATCTTTCAATATCATAAACTTCATATAATAGATTTTTAAGTTCATCTTTTAATATAAATTCATTATTTAACTTTTCTATTTTATCGTATCTGGCATTAATAGCATCTTTATTTTTTAAAGGATTTAACATCCAACTTTTAAGTTTACGACTTCCCATGGCAGTTTTACATTTATCTAAAAGCCATATCAAAGAATATGTTCTTTCTTTAAGTCTAAGTGTTTCCACAAGTTCTAGATTACGAATACTATGAATATCCATTTCAAGATAATCATTTTTCTTAATGTAATTTATTTTATTAATATGGCTTAAATCTTTAAGTTGGCGATGGTCAAGATAGTAAAATAAATGAGCCACTCCACTTTTAACTCTAGCATCACTAATTGTGCTAAATAAATATTCATATTTATCCCACAAGAACTCATGACTTATTGTAACTTCAATGTTATATGTATTTTTAAGTAAATCAATTAAAGCAGTATTTAAATTATCTACAAATATGACTTCTTTTAAATTAAGTCCAAGTATTTCATTAATTAATGTTTCTTCATTATTTTCTATAGACATACTTGCAAGATATCCAGTTGAAATATCTAGAATTGTTAAAAGAATACTATCATTAAAAAATAATATACTTGCTATATATGATGCATCTTTATCATTTAAAAGGTCATTATCAGCAATTGTTCCTTTACTAATTACATCAACTATTCCTCTTTTAACCATACCTTTAGTTGTTTTAGGATCTTCAAGTTGTTCACAAATTGCTACTCTATAACCTTTATTAACTAATTTTTCAATATATGGCTTAACATTATTATGGGGAACACCACACATTGGTACTCTTTCTTCTAGCCCTGCTACTCTACCTGTTAAAGTAAGCTCTAGTTCACGCGATGCAATTAAGGCATCATCAAAAAACATTTCATAAAAGTCACCAAGACGATAAAAAACAAGTTCTTCTTTATACTGGTCTTTAATTTCCATGTATTGAGCCATCATTGGACTTAATTTTGTTCTATCTACTTCACTTAATTTCATACTTAAAACCTCTGTCAAAATATTATAACACAAGCCTAATTTTTTTTAAAGAAAAAATACACAAAAATCCTTAAGAAATTTGGCATATATATGCCATTATGATATCACTTTGCTAGGTAGAAACTAACAGACTATACAAAATACTTTTAAAATATAAATTGTATTTATAAAATAGACATCTGCCATTAGGCAAATGTCGCTTAACTATGCTTAGGTAGACATTAAAGTGTCCACTTAATAATAACTTATCCTCACATAAGAGGAATAAAGAAGAGAATTTATATAACAAAACTCTTTAAGCTGCATATGAATCATAATAATGTTAATAATTTTATCTCATCTTTCTTCGTTCATTATAACAATTTTTGCTATTATTTGTCAAGTTAAAATGATGCTATTTTTTTAAAGAAAACATTTATTAAAAATTTACAATAAACACTTGATTATCATGAGTATATCTGTTATAGTAATTACCATGGAATATGAAGTATCCGGATGTCTACCTTCTTTCAGGGGCTTTTGGCTTATTGAGGGGAGGAATGCATATGAAGAAAAGAGTTTATATAATTAAATTTCTCAACAGATTATGTATTATAATATTACTAATAGTTTTAATGTTATTAGTGATAAAAATAGACATCTGCCACTAGGCAAATGTCATCCATACAATTATAGGTAGACATTCGAGATACCGAATGTTCCTTTTTTTATTATATGAAGATTTCTCTTCATGTATTCATTATACTAAAATTTAATTAATAAATCAATAGTTAATCCATATTATTTTTGCCATATAAACAGCCACAATAATCTTGGCGATATAAATTATATTTTTTAGCAAGTTCAACACTTTTCTTATAACCATCCTTTTTCTTAAAATCACTAAATAGATATTTTACATTATATTTGTCTCCAATAATGCCACCTAAAATATTTATTTGTTTACTATTTTTATGAGGACTTACAGTAAGTGTTGTGCCAAAATATTCAAAGTTTAACTCTTTAGCTTTTCTAGCAGTATAATCAAGTCTTACTCTAAAGCATACTGGACATCTAGCTTTACCTTCTCTTTCATTTTCTAGCCCTTTTACATTTTTATGAAATACTTCATTTTCATAATCACAATCTAAAAACTTAATATTATCATGTTCAAATTCTTTGATAAATCTTATTTGTTCATTTTTTCTTTTTAAATATTCTTCAAAAGGTTCAATATTTGGATTATAATATAAAACTGTAATATTAAAATATGGTGCCAAATAAGTTAAAACTTCCGTAGAACATGGTCCACAACAACTATGAAGAAGTAAAGATGGTTTATAATCTAAACTTTTAATTAAATTATCTAATTCATTCTGATAATTCATTTTGCATCTCTTCCTTTTTCTTGATTAGTTCAAATGTTTGAAATACAATACCATTATTACTAGAACTATCTAAATTAAGAACTCCTTTTTCATTTTCATTAAGGGTTGCATAAATTTCTTCATACTTATTTAAATTATTTATATTTGCTAAATTAATATAAACATAATTACCATCATTCATTCTAAGTAAAAATCTATTTTTATCTATAACTTTTTCATTTTTTATATCTGGCGAGTACTCTATCTCACTTACTTTATAAAGAATATCTTTGTTTATTCCACTTAATTTTTTTATTAAATTTTCTTCAATATCACTTGGGACATAATTAACAAGTGTTGGAATACCTAAAGTGGTATCAAGTGTAGTTGCTTTCTTGTTATTTTCAAAAACATAAGTCTTATCCAAAACTTTGTAGTATAATACTGCAAGTTCTTTAATAGTTATCACAACTTTACCGTTTAGGTGTTTACTAATTTTAACACTCTCTATCATTGGTAATTCTTCTAGATTTTTCTTAAGTTTACTACTACTTAAAGCAAATAGTTTTGTTTTGTCAGTAATATTTGCAGTATTTATTACTTTTTCATCACTAATTAAGGTATTTCCTTTAACTTCAACTAATTTAACTGGCAAATTAAAGCAATAATAAAAAGCCATTATAAATAAATATAATGTAAGAAGGACTACTAGAAGTCCTTTTTTATTTAACTTTTTCTTTATTTTTTTTGCCATAGTTTATCACCACTTTACTATTTCTTGTTCTAATTCTAAATCTATACCTTTTTCTTTCTTTACTTTTTCTTTAACAATTTCTATTAACGATATTATATCACTACTTGTGGCATTATCCAAGTTAATTATAAAGTTGGCATGCTTTTTGCTTATTTGAGCCCCACCTACTTTATATCCTTTAAGTCCACACTCATCAATTAATTTACCAGCGGATAAACCATCAGAATTTTTGAAAACTGAACCTGCAGATGGATATTCTAAAGGCTGACTATTTTTTCTTTTTTCTAAGTTTTCATTTATTATTTCCCATGCTTTTTTTGTATCACCTTTTTCTAGCTTAAATACTCCGCCGAAAATTATGTCATTATTTTCTTTAAATGATGTATATCTATAACTATGCTCAATATTATAGGCATTTATTAATTTTACATCATCATCTTGAAGTACCAATACCGATAGTAAATCATCAAATATTTCACTTCCATTTGCTCCGGCGTTACCACGAATTGCCCCACCTACTGTGCCAGGAATACCATAAAGATTTGCTAAATTTGTATAGCCTTCATCAATTATTTTTTTTATAAAAATATTTAAATTATATCCAGCACCCACAAAAGCTATATCATCTTTAATTTCTAAATCTTTCAGGGCTAATTTAATAATAGCACCATTGAAATTTTCATCCGGAAGTATAACATTGGAACCTCCACCTAAAATATAATATTTTATGTTTTTATCTTTTAAATTTTTAAGTAAATCTTTTAGTTCTTCAACATTTTCAGGTTCATACATAAACCTAGCCATAGTATTTATTCTATATGTATTATATTGTTTTAAATTAGCATTTTCTACACATTTCATTTTAACAAATCCTTTATTTCATCATATATAATAGTGGATGCTGCTTTCACATTTAATCTTTCGAGATTCTTTTTCATTTCATTATATTTTTTTTCATTATATACAAGTTCATTTATCATAACTTGAATTATGCTTGGGTCTAAATTTTTTTC
Source organism: uncultured Bacilli bacterium (assembly GCA_934101495.1). Taxonomy (GTDB): domain Bacteria; phylum Bacillota_I; class Bacilli_A; order RF39; family UBA660; genus Onthocola_B. Next base: position 19,591 of record CAKORG010000008.1, on the reverse strand, counting down.
TTCTAAAATCTCTGATACTTTCATATTTACTAAGTCTAATGCATTATAATATTGGTGATTATTAGCTACATATGGACTAGGTACTAAAATGCTTGGAATTTTTAAAGCAAGTATCTCAGAAATAGTTGATGCTCCTGCTCTAGATATAACTAAATATGCATCTTTCATAATACTAGCTAAATTATTGTAATATGGAACTACTTTAACATTTTTAGAAAACTCTGTATCTTTCATAAAATCATCATAATATGATTTACCTGTTATATATAAAACTTTATATTTTTCTTTATCAATCATGCTTAAATATGCTTTAAATTTTTCATTAAATGTATTACTACCCAGAGAACCAGCCACAATGATAATTAGTTTATCACTTGGCTTAAACCCTAGACTAACCTTAGATGTTCTTTGAATATCCAAAGCACTTTCACCACATGGATTTCCTGTATAAACAACCTTTTTAGATTTTTTAAAATAATTTTCACTATTTTTAAAAGATATTCCTACTAAATCTACATTTTTTGATAAGGCAATATTAGATTTACCAGGTATGCTATTTTGTTCATGAATAAATGTTTTTATTCCAAGTCTTTGTGCAGCCTTAATAACTGGATAAGTTACATAACCACCACAGCCAATTACAATGTCTGGTTTAAACTCTTTCATGATGCTCATGCATTTATTTAATGCTTTTTTTATTAAAAATATATTTTTAAAATCTCTCATTAAATCAGTTTTACTAAAACCATATATTTCTAGAGCTTCATACTTTATTCCCATCTCAGGAACAATATCCTTTTCCATTCTATTATGTGTTCCAATATATAAAACTTCTAAATTTTTTTCTTTTTCTTTAAACTTCTTAATAATAGCTAAGGCTGGGTAAATATGTCCCCCAGTACCACCTGCTGATACAATTATTTTCATACACAAACCACCTACTACAATTATACACTAATTTCCTTCATTTTTATCACTTATTTTGTCATTTTTATATCATCAACTATATATTTTACATTTTTATTTACTTTAATTGTACCATATATTATAACTTCAATACCTCTTTTTTCAAAATTATTAATTATATTATTTGTGGCTACGCCATCAAGTAAACATATAAAATCTAAATTATAATCAGCATCACTATTTAATATATAATTAAGTACACCATATTTATATTTGTTATCTAAGCCCCTTAAACTTTCAATTACTTTTGTATCAAAGGACATTATATAATAATTTCTTTGATATTTATTAAGTAATCTAAGTAATCTTTTCTTATCAATGTCATTTTCTTTAATTTCAAGTAGCAATAGTTTATCTGTATTTATTTTAAGTAAGTCTTCGAGTAATAAAATATCTTTCATATCTTTAAAATATGTACTTTTTACTAAATTACCTTTATATAAAATATTATGATAAACGATAAACTTCTTATCTAAAGTTGTTCTTATATCACATTCTATGCCTATATATTTTTCACTATTTAAGCCATCCAATAAAGCTTTATATGAGTTATCTTTAATCGTTTTATTCCATATACCACGATGTGCAATTAAGTTCAAATAAAAAACACCTCTAGTAAAATATACTAAAAGTTTAAATAAAAATGCACATTCTTACAATACCTAAAATAAAAAGCATATACTTTATGCTTCGTATACGCTTACCTTTTTTCTATTTTTACCAAGTCTTTCGTATTTTACAACACCAGCAACTTTAGCAAATAATGTATCATCTTTTCCAATTCCAACATTTGTACCTGGATAAATCTTTGTTCCTCTTTGACGATAAAGAATTGAACCAGCAGTTACAGTCTCACCATCTGCTGCTTTAGCACCAAGTCTACGACCAGCTGAATCTCTACCATTTTTAGTTGAACCTTGAGCCTTAACGTGAGCAAATAATTGGATATTTAACTTCATGAAATTCATTTTATGTCCTCCTTAATTATTTTAATATTTTTTTTGTATGTCGATGCAAGTTCTTCAAGCATCATAATCATATTTTCAATTGTAAATGTTATATTTTTATCATTACTTAATACTTCGATTGTTAGTTTATCAGTCTCTTTTTTATATTTAATGCTATCTTTATCAAACCTTAAACACAAATTGATACTTGTAATAACAATTGATGATGCCGATGCACAAACTATGTCTTTGCCATAATCATCATACTCAGCATGACCTGTCATTGTAATGATATTATTTTTAATATTAACCTTTATCATTAACCAATTTTCTTAACAACTAACTTAGTGTATGGTTGTCTATGACCTTGAGTCTTACGATATTTTTTCTTAGGTCTGTATTTAAACACTTTAATCTTTTTGTTTTTTCCATGTTTTTCAACAGTACATACAACCTTAATATCAACATATGGATTACCAGCTTTACCATCTGCAAATAAAACTTTGTCAAATGTAACATCTGTTCCTACTTCTGCATCTAATTTTTCAACATAAATAGTATCTCCAACAGAAACATAATATTGTTTTCCACCAGTTTCAAATATAGCTTTCATTTCATACCTCCTTATATTTTTTCGAAGTCGCGCCATTAAGGTACCAAAAGTTTATAACCTTTTCTGTGCGGTTTTTTAAGAAATTACTTAAAAACATACTAATTTTATCATTAAATACTAGTTTTGTCAAATCTTTCTTGCAATTTTTTAGCCTCACTTACTATTTTTTCATTTTCTCTAAAATACTGATAAGTATCTATTTTTAAAATATCTAAATTACCATTTTTAGTACTTATATATTTAAATTTATATTTTTTTAAATACCTTTCTAATAAAAATTTATTATAGATATATTTATAATCTTTAACTTGCTTATACATTTTATATAAAAATATACCAAGTATTAGATAATTATTTAAACTATATTTATAATTAAGTAAAGTGTACAAAATAATACTTATAATACTTATAATTATATATAATTTATATGATGTTTTAAATGAAAAGAATTTATTTAATATACTTTTTAAAATAATAGAACCATCTAAAGGTATTATAGGAAGTAAATTAAAAAGCATTATGCTTAAATTATATTTTAAAAAGATATTATAATCATGAATATTAATAAATTTAACTATTAAAATAAGTAATATTTGCATAAATATCCCTGCAAGAGCAAGTACTATTTCTTTATTAGTTTCAGTATTAATATCTTTTTCTACTTTTGTAATGCCTCCGAAAGGATAAAGAGTTACACTTATAACTTTATATTTAAAAAGCATGCACACTAAAACATGACCAAGTTCATGAACTAAAATAATTAGACTTATTATTAAACCTATTCTTATATATCCACATAAAAATAGAACAAATAAAAGATATACTGATGTATAATCAAGCCTGATAATCTTCATATTTTATAAATTCATTATTCTTTTTTATTACTAAATATAATTTATCATCTTTAGTTTCACCGATTAATTTATTTTTTTCAACATAATCATACAGTTTTACAGATACATTAGTTAAATTTCCATACCAAATATCTACGCCATCAACACCTTGAATAATGATAGTTTCTCCATAATCATCTTTGGTTCCCACAAAAACTACTACTCCACTTGTTAAATTATTAATTAAAGTATTACTACTTAGACTAAGAACTTCACCATCTTTATAGTTTTCAATACTTTTATATACTAAATGACCATTCATAACCATTTGATTATTATCATTTTTAGGAAGAACTTCTCCAAATAAATCTTCATACCATCCTTTTATTTTAGTAAATGGAATGCTTTCTGTTAAAACATGTTCTTTATAAAAAAGTAAGTTTTTATCACTTGAATTTGTAAATATTACACTAACTAAAAAGAATATCACAGCGATTAAAAGCTTAGAAATAATGGGTTTTAAATTTATTTTAAAACTTGTTTTAAACTCATGACCATTTTTTCTTTTTTTAAAAGCTTCAAGATATTCTTCCATTTATATCACCGATATAATTTTATGTCTTTACTATCTTTAATATAACTTATTATAATAAAGATACTATTTATAATAAACATATTAAAAAATATATTTTTAAAGTTAAAAATACTACAATAAACTAAATAATATATAAATACTATACCTATATTAAAAACATAGTAATTTATTACATTATAATAATTTATTCTTAAATATTTATGTGCCAAATAAATTACACATATAAATAAAGTATTAAGTAAAAAAGTATGAATTACAAATAAATCTATAAATAAACCAACAGCTAAATTATAAATAAAACTCTTGGAATTAATATTAGTTAGAAAGAAAAAGCTTTTAAAGGGCGTAAAATTATAAATCATAATATCAATAAATACTTTAATCATGATTTAACCTCCATATGAAAAGATAATCTAAAGTATCTAACCTATTTTTAATATCTACCTCAATTACTTTTTCTATTTCTGTATCATTTAAACTAACACTTTTTACTTTTCCAACATAAATATTATCTGGCAAATTTCCAAGTCCTGATGTATATATTTCATTACCAATATTTATATTTTTATAATTATTTATGCTTGTTACCACTAACTTATTATTTTCTAGTTTTAATACCCCAACAGCATCATTAATTTTAACAGATATATTACTTTTTTTATTAGTTATTAAACTAACTACTGAATAATAATCATAAGTTTTACTTATGATTCCCACTAAACCATTATTTGTTAAAACAGCATCACCAACATTTACATTATTCTTTGTTCCCTTAAATATTGTTAAAGTATTACTATATTCATAAACATCTCTATATTTAACACGGCTTACTATGATATCCAAATTATCTTGAAACTCTATATCTTTTATTTTTTTTATATTATCAAGTTCTTCTTTTAAATGTTTATCATAATTAATAACTATTTTACTAGTATCTAAATTAGGATTTATAGCAATTAAAAATCTATTTACCCCACTTGCAAATAAAAATAGTAAAAAAACACCTAATAAAATAATGTAATCTTTATATTTCTTTATCATATTATTAGTATGTCTAAAATTATTTAATATATGATAAAAATAATTTTAAGATGCTGTTATTTACGTTATCTATTACCTCTTCTTTATCACTTTTTAGTATTATACTTTCAAATTTGCTTATTTTTCCTATTAAATCTTTAGATACTCTAATTTCTTTTAAATAATAATTTATCTCTTTATTTGTGTACATTACTTCAAGTTTTGTCTTAACATCTTCATGATATGTAAGAGCAATAATAACTCTATAATAATCATTATCTTCATATATAATAGAAGATGCAAAAGTTTTAGAGAACTCAAGAGCATTTTCATAGTCTTTAAAAACCCCAGTTTGAAAAATAGTTACTACTTCCTCTTTTTTAGAAATAGCTCTGACTTCTTTGTTTATATCCCGATAGAAAAAGTAAGCAAGAACTCCACCAATTGCAACAGAAAACAATAAAATCTTTAAATATTTTTTCATTTATTTTTCACCAATTATATGATAGCACAAACTATTTAAAAAAATTGTCAAAATAAGCAAAATATACTATAATACCGAAACAAAAGGAAAACTTATTTTAAACAAACAAAAAAAGCGACACTTTCACTTTTTATTATAGGTTTACAGTCACTTTTTTATAAGAATAATTTTTAGTTTATTTTTTTAGCTATCATTGACTCTGCATTATCCATGGCACTTATTACTTTTTTACCAGCTTTCTTCATAGCTTTTTTATCATTCATTAAATAAATGCCACCAGCTACACCTGCCATTGTGCCAACTATCATCATAGCTTTAAACATATTCTTCATTTTTCCACCTCTATAGGTAGTATGTCCAAATTTAATTATTATATACCATAGTAATTTGTTCTTTTAAACTTGTTTTTCTTCCAGAAGAATAATTATTACCTACTGCCCTTTGAAAAGCTGCGGCATCCCCTACTAAAGTAAGACTTTTCTTAGCTCTACTTACACCAGTATAAATAAGTTTATTATAAAGCATTTTGTAATAACTTTTTGATATTGGCATTAAAACATGAGTAAATTCACTACCTTGGCTCTTATGAATAGATATAGCATAAGCATGTTTTATTTGCTTTAAATCTTTTTTATCATATTCTACTCTATTACCATCAAAATTAATTATTATTTTATTACCATTTATTCTTTCTATAAAACCAATATCTCCATTAAAGACATTATTATCTAAGTCATTAACTAATTGCAATACTTTATCACCTTCACGATAAATATATTCACCATAAACAACTTCTTCTTTACATCTTTCTGATGGATTATATATTTCTTGAAGTATACTATTTAAAGCATCAATTCCAGCTTCACCTTTATACATCGGAGCTAAAACTTGAACATTTCTTTCATCTAAACCTTTTTTAAGAGAGATATCAGTTATTTGTTTTATCGCATTTTTTATATTACTTGAGTCTACTTGAACAAAATTATAATCATCTTTCTTAGTTAAAAATTCTTCACTTAAATCATTATTTTTAATTTCTTTAGCTAAAAATGGTATATATGAATTATCACTTTGACGATAAATTTGGTTTAAAGGAACAAAGTTAAAAAAATCACTATCAATTAAATCATTTAAAACAAGTCCTGGACCAACACTTGGAAGTTGGAATGTATCCCCAACTAATATTAGTTTGACATTCGAACTAATACCGTTAAGTAATGCATTAAATAAATCAACATCTATCATACTAACTTCATCTACTATAATGAGCTTATGATGAGTTTTATTATATTCATTATAAACAAACTCATTACTATCTTTATACCATTTTAAATATCTATGAATTGTATATGCTGGAATACCTGTTGATGAATTCATCTTTTTAGCAGCTCTTCCTGTCGGAGCCAAAAGCGCTATAGTTTCCATTATATCTGCTGGTCCTAATTTTTCTTTTTCAATATAAAGCTTAACTATAGCATTAATAATAGTTGTTTTACCTGTTCCTGGCCCCCCGGATATAATAGTTATATTGTTGTTTAAAGCACTTTTTATAGCTTTTTCTTGTGTTTCATTATAATCTATTTTTAATTTTTCTTCTAAATCTTTTAACTTTTCATCAATATTATAAAACATTTTTGGTGCTTTACTATCTATTTTCTTTAAACACTTAGCTATATTACATTCTTTTTCATAATATTCTTTTAAATATATTCTTTTATCTAATCTTACAATATCATTATTATTTTCTAAATAATCTAAACATTCTAAAAAAACATCTTCCGTAAGTTCAATATAAAATTCTTTTAAAAGAGTGTTTTTTATTTCATCTGCATAATAAAATGTATCGCCATTAGCAAATGATAATATTCTCATACTTTCTAAAATACATGCAAATACTCTAGCATCAGATTTATCACCAAAATTATTAACATATATACTATCTACTTTTCTAAAATCTACAACTTCACTTATTCTATAAAAGTCATTTGCTAAAACTTCATCTATTTCATCTTTAAAATAATTATATATCCTATAACATTCTTCAATAGAAAAACCTAGATTTTGAAGTTTTAATATTGTATCACCACTTTTATCATAATTAATTAGTGATGCATGTATTTTTTCTGCTCTTTTCTCAGTTAATCCTTCAATATCAAGTAATTTTTCTTTATCATTTTTTATTATATCTAAAGACTTTTCTCCGAAAGTTTCCACTATTCTTTTAGCAGTTACTTCCCCGCATCCTTCAATAAAAGGACTAGATAAAAAGTCAATAATTGCTTCTTTTGTAGTAGGTTTATCAACTTCATAACTTTCTACAACAAATTGCATACCCCATTTATCATTTTTCTTATAATCGCCATAAAGAGTCATAGCAACATCAATACTTGGGTCTAAAAATGAACCAGTAATAGTTACTGTTTTATTATTAAGTTCATTTAAATTACTTTCCTTAACGCGAAACAAAGCGACTACAAAGCCACTTTCTTTACTATAAAATATTAACTTTTTAATCTTGCCTTTAATGTAATTCATAATGTCCTTCATTTTTTTCTACCAACATACTTACATTATTATAAACTTCCTACATCAAAATATCAAGCTATTTATTTCTAAAAAATTAATCTAAATAAAGATTACCGCTTAGAACACTAGCATATTCATTTATAACTAACTCTAAATTTTCTAAATCTATGTAACCTAATAAATTATTACTATCTACAATATAATCTGGAGCTCCAACTCCTTCAAAATCTAGAAATGCTCCCTCTTCAGGTCTTAACTTTCTTATAAAGCTTCTCATACTATCCTTATAGACACCTGCTATAATCATTATGGCATTATTTTTAACTAACGTACTTTTATTATCTTCTAATACGGCTGCAATATTTGCAAGTTCTTCTTTACTAAATTCTAAAAAAGATTGTTCCCATAAAGGATTGGCAACAACTAAGCCATCCTCTAGAATTTTATCACCAGAAACACTTGTAAAATGATAAAAATACCTTGCTTCTTCATTACTTGTTAAATTTGTTATTCTTTCTTGTAATTCGTCCATTATTTTCCTCCATTATATGTTACTGTATAGATTTCATTTTTATTTAGTTTTTCTTTTACTTCTATTTTTAGATAATTACTTGTATGACCAATACTTATGTTATCATTTACTTCTTCTACTAGAATATCTAATTTTTTTCCTTTAAATTTATTATAGTATTCTTCTTCCATTTGTTCACTTAAAGTCATTAATCGTTTAACTCTATCTTTTTTGATACTTTCATCAATTTGCTTAAGCATTGATGCTGCTGCAGTACCTTTTCTAATTGAATAAGGAAATACATGGATCTTACTAAAATTCATTTTTTTTGAAAAATCTAAAGTACTTTGAAATAATTCTTCGGTTTCATAAGGAAAACCTACGATTATATCTGTTGTTATTGATATATCTGGTCTAATACTTCTAATTTTATTTATCTTTTCTTCATAATATTTTAAATCATATTTACGATTCATTCTTTTTAGTATTTCATCACTACCTGCTTGAAGTGGGATATGTAAATGATTACATACTTTATCATTTTTACCTAACATATTTAAAAATTTATCATTAAGTTCTGTTATTTCAATACTAGATATTCTAATTCGTTTTAAGTTTTCTATTTTAGAAAGTTCATTTATTAAATCTGTTAAATCATGGCCAGAATTTTCATAATGCCCAGTGTGAATACCAGTTAAAACTATTTCTTTATGACCATGGTAAGCTAAATGCTTAGCTTCTTCTAATACTTTATCAAAGGATTTAGACCTTACAGAACCTCTAACATAAGGAATAATACAATATGAGCAGAAATTATCACAACCATCTTCAATTTTAATAAAAGCTCTTACATGGTTATAATCATCTATTAACATATCTTCAAAACCTAAATCTCTATCATTATAAAATTTAACATATCTTTTTTTAGTATCTATATATTCTTTAATAAGTTCATTTATTATACTTTTATCTTTATTACCAATAAGTATATCTATGTCTAAATTTTCATACTCACTTTGTTTATTTTGACTACTACAACCAGCAACTACTAAAATAGCATTTGGATATTCTCTTTTTATTCTTCTTATCATTTTTAAACATTTCTTATCTGCAACATTAGTAACAGAGCATGTATTTACTATAATAATGTTTGCATTATTTAATTCTTCAGTATAGAAAAAATTTGATGAAAGCATTTTTTCTTTCATCATATTTGATTCATATTGATTAACTTTACATCCAAATGTAACTATATTAAATTTCATAACCTATCCCAATTCCTTTTGTAATCTCTTTAGTGCTTCTAAAAAAGCTTCTTCTTTTTGAAAACTTATAACCCTAACTTCTAAATTAGATACCGTATTATTACTTTTATTTACTAAATTATCTAAATCAACCTTTTTTACAGATAGATCATCATGCATTTCTTCAGTTTCATAGTTAAGTTCATAATTACTATTTCCCTTATTTAAAAGTTCATCATAACTAATTATAGCCTTATCTTCTTGATCTTTTTCATAATCTGTAAATTGTATCATTTTATCACTACTCTTCATATTATCCCTTAATTCCTTTGCTATTTTCATTTCTTGAGTCTCCCCCAATTTGTTTTTCTCATCCTCTTCCAATTTATTTATCTTTATAAAGTAAATAAGTATAACTATGAGTATCATAAGTATTAATATTGAAAAATAAAATACTATATCAACAAATCTAAGAGCCATTATAAAATTATATATATCATTAAATATTTTCATTTCTACCACCAATATCATTATACTATTTATCTTTTTTTATAAAAAGTATAAAATGTCAATTTGACATAATCAACTGTCAAACATTGACAACTATTATAACATCGAATATGTCAAATGTCAAAAAAAACTTAAGATTTTCTCTTAAGTTAATTAGCAATTATCTTATAAGGTTCTTCTGAAGAACCATTTCCAGTTATTTTTGCATTCTTAATTATATTAATAACAGGTCTAATACCTCTAAGTAAATTTCCTGCTGTATTAGTTATGATACCACCATCTGTTCCAACTAAGAATGGATAATATGTATTATTCCTATATTCTGCACCAGTCATTAAATAGTATGCTGTTTTAATATTATCATTATATAAATAAAATTCTTTATTTTCATTCCGTGATGCTCCAGCCATTGATACTTCATCCGCAGTTAGTAATCCGATTTTTGTGTTAACTTTATTTCCTAAACACACATACATAGGTATTTTATTAGTAATTATTCTACTATAAGCTATATAATTGGAACTTTCTTCTTCAGATACTATATCATTACAAAATTTATAATATGCTATATAATCACTATAACTTTTTAAATTTACATTGTACCAATTATTTAAACTCTCACTTATTTTACTATTTTCAAATGTAAATTCACTTTCATAATATTTATTTAATTCTTCAATAGTTCCATCAAGTACTAGTTTAACTGAACCATCACCATTAATTTTGACTATTTTCCAATTTTTATCTGCAAATTTTACATTATTATTTGAAACAGCTCCCCTAAAATAATATGCTACACCCAAGTCATCAGTACTTTTTAAAAATCCTTCATCTAATGTTGCAGATTCACCATTTTTAGTTAAACTTGTTTCATTTAATTTATTATTGGCAATTATTACATCTGCAAATGTGTTATTTTCATCATTTTTTTCACCAATTTGAATAACACCAGAATATTCTTCATTATCTTTTGTTGTAAATTTTATTGTATATTTAACTGTTTCTTGTGCATTAATGGATACCTGGTTAGAAATTATTTCAGATTTAAGTTCATTAGCTATTTTCAAGTTATCTGAAGATGTTAATTCGTATTTAACATCTTTAGCATAAATGTCTGTTAACTGTATGTAATAGTATTTTGTTTCAATATCGTTATTTGTTACTGAGAAAGAAACTTCATCATTACCATTTAATTCAAATTTTTTACCAGTTAGATAGTTAATTGTTATTTTACCGTCAACTACAATATCCGAATCATTACTTATTTTGCCGTAAAACATATAGCCAACACCTAAAAAGGCACAAATAGCTATAAGTAGAAATATGAAACCTAGGGCAGACTTAAATCTTAATCTCATGAACATCATTCCTTTATTCACTTAACAAAATTATACTTTAGCATATGCCAAATTGTCAAGCTTTTACACAACAAATTACTAGTTTATGGCTAAAAATAATCATATTTTTCTTTTTGTATAGTTCTTTCTCTTATTATGTTTCTCGTGTTTTTCTCATCATTCTATTTTCCTGTTCAGGTGTTAAATTCAAAATGATTTAATTGTATTTTCTAATTTATTTACACACTTTCTAATTACATCCTTTACCTTCTTCAATTAGTACCCTTATCTCTCTTTCAGATACAAGAACTTGGAATTATAGCAATATGAAAAATAATTTAAATGGTAAAATTAATCTTCCCTATTCCATCATCTGGGGTGCCATCACCTACCTATAGATTAAATACGATTTAGATATTTACTTAAAATTTTATAACAAAATACTAAAATTTAAACTATCACGAATAATAATTATCATTATATCAATATTTTTAGCATTTGATTTAAGTCTAACAAGCATTAAAATATTCACAAAAATGAGGCATTGAAACAATCTCAGATTTTGATACTTATATTGATAAATACTTCAATAATAAGGCTTTTGAGAAAAAATTTCCAAATTTAAGGGTAAAAACATAAGTAATATTTGACAAACATAAAATATATTGTTAAAATTAATAAGTAAACAAAAAAGGAGTGAGAAAAATGGCTACAAAAGTAACTACTAAAAAACCTCTAACAGGTAATAGAAGATCACATGCTTTAAATGCAACTAAAATGACACAAAAACCAAATTTACAAAAGAAAACAATTAATGGAGAAAAAGTAATCATTAGTGCTAGAGAAGCAAGAACATTAAATAAAAAAGCTGCATAATTTAAAAATATTATGTAGTTTTTTTGTATAATTACATTTTTATTACATATACTATTATTAGCAAAGGTGATGTAAATCTTTGCTAGTAGAACAAAACTTAAATTTCTAACGAAATTTAAGTAGTTGTGTTACCTTACGGTAACACTTTTTCTGTTTCACAGAAACCTAAGGCTTCCAAGACAGACCAACTTCGGATGATCGCCAGCCTATTATTTTTATCTATTTCATTCTTATTTATATTATACTTTCTTTCATATATTTTATTTGCAAGTTTATATATCATATGTTTTCTGGCATTTCTAATTTTTAAATATAATCTTTGTGTTTTTAACTTTAGTTTATATCTATTCTTACTTTCTGGTTTACATCTAACTAAGCCTTTTTGTAAGCCTTTTAATCTTTTTTCATTTACTTTTACTTCATTTTTTAGTTTTTCTCCATTTGATATAAAATCTTTGATGCCAAGGTCTAATCCCACAACTTATGTTGGATTTATGATTGGTTTAGTAAATGGCACTTCAACAAGAATGCTTACAAAATACTTGTTAGCATCTTTACTAATTGTTGTAGGCAAAGAAATTTGAGAAAAATAATAAATATTACCTTTAAATTTACATTTTTGGGTGAATTAATTCATTTTTTATTTTAATGGCATCCATTAAATCACTTTCCTTAATAATTTCAACAAAATTTAAGTTCAAGCAAGTACTTTTCTATTTTTGTTTATTACAAATGCTTAATATAATACCAATACTTATCATACTTACAAGAAGACTGGACCCACCATAAGAAAAAAATGGAAGTGTAACTCCGGTGACTGGGATAAGTCCAATAACTACACAAATATTTAAAAGGGCTTGAATAATAATACCGAAACCTAAGCCAAAAGATAAATATTTATAAAATAAATTATCACAATTTAAAGATATTTTTACTATTTTATAAAATATAAAAGCAAAAAATGATGTAACTATTAAAATGCCCAAAAATCCAAATTCTTCAGAAATTATAGAAAATATGAAATCTGTCTGAGGTTCTGGCAAGTAGAATTGTTTCTGACGGCTTTTTAAAAATCCTTGACCAAGTAATCCTCCGGGACCAATGGCATATAAACTTTGAATAATTTGATATCCGCTACCTAAAGGATCAACCCATGGATTTAAAAATGACACAATACGAAGCATACGATATGGAGCTACTACAATAAGCCCTACTATTCCCAGTAAACCAAGTAAGCCTATTTTAATAAAGAAAGAAAGCTTAACTCCAGAAATAAAAAGTATTGATACAAGGGTAATAACTATAACCATAGCTGTACCAAAATCTGGTTCAAGCATTATAAGAAAGAAAAAAGCCCCGATAACAAGTAAAATTGGAAATACTCCTTTTTTAATATCTGTTATAATTCTATTATTATTAGCTAAATATTTAGAAACATATATAATTAAACCTAGTTTAGCAAATTCACTAGGTTGAATACCAAATCCACCTATTCCAAACCAGCTTCTACTACCATTTCTTATTTTACCAAGACCAGGTATTAATACTAAAACAAGTAATATAAAACATATAAGAAGTATTAAATTAGCTTTTTCATAATATATTTTAGGATTTACTTTTCTTAAAATAAAAACAAGTAAAAGTGACATTATAAAGAAAGCACTTTGGGCTTTAACAAACTTAAAAGGATCATTAAATTTATAGTCTGCCCAGATAAAACTAGCAGAATAAATCATTACTATACCAAATATAGCTGTTATAATGACAATTATAAGTAACCATTTATCATCTTTTTTTGGCATATTTATCCCTCATATAATTATATTAAAAAAAGAGTTTTCTATTACTTTTTAAGTGTTGGTTCTTCAATTTCTGTGTGGAAGTCAATTTTTAACAATTATAGACAAAAGCTGATTTAAATTGTATTTTTAATTATTTTTTAAATACCTTTTTTCTTATATTTCAATAATTTACCAAAACAAATAAAATTTATTCGATTTTACTGAAAATTTCCGCCACTATGCCCTTGGAGTATTCTTGTGTTTGAAACATATAGATTTGACCACTTATTATTTCCATCTAAAACCTTTACCATCAACATATAATTGCGATCAGCAACACCACTAAACGTATAACTATTACTTGTTGATTCTTTAAAAGTGTTGCCTCCATCTATTGAATAATAATACTTTGATATGTTATTTGTACCCTTAGTAGCTGTTACTGTTGCAGTTATTGAATTTGATGTAGATGTAGTTTTAACTTTATTAATTACTGGATATACATATCCATCTGAATAATAATTATATTCATAGGTATTTGATTTTATTTTCTTTTTGTCAACTACATATGCTGATATTTCATAATTTTTAGTATTATCAATATTTGTAAATGTATATGAATTGCTTGTAGATTCTATATAATTTATTGATGAAATTGAATTTGTATTTGCTAATCTTTTTACTTTTAAAGTATTGTCATTATATGCTAACGTAGATTTTTCTTTAATTCCATAATAATATTTATCTATCTCACCACTTCCTTGTTCTACATTTAAATTAACTGTTAGATTTGATCCATTTTTTGTTGCTGATAAAGTATTAACTGTGTTTGGCTTGTAGTTTTCAAATGTATCTTTTGATATTAACACTTGTCCAGAAAATGATTTACCTGCATTCTTACTTTGGTCTGCATTGTAATTTACAAAGGTTGCTGTTATATTCCATGTATCTGTTTTTGTACTTGTTGTTGTTATTTCTCTATTACTAAAAAGTGTTATTAATCCTGTTTTAGTTGTTATGTCGAATCCAGATATTGATACACCTTTGCCATCCGTTACTGTTTTATATTCAAGTCCACTTATACTTGTTATTTCATTATTACTTGCATCTTTTATCTTAAGTAATATTTCTGGATAACTAGAATTTCTTGTATAACCAAAGTTATTATCTGATATATTTAAATATAAATTATAACTATTCGTAGCATTGTTTGTTTTATTATTTGCTGTTAGTTTTGCACTTGCATATGTATTTCCAGTTATGTTGCCTGCTCCACTTGCAAATGATGTTTGGTCTAAAGATAAGTTTATAGCGGAACCTGTTTCAAATGTAAATGTATCTACTGTATTTGCATTTATTTTAATATCTGTTTGTGAACCTTCACTTGTCTGAGCCTGAAAATATGCATATGTTGCTGTCACTACTGTAAGTGCAAGTGCAACTATTGCTACGATTGATATTATTTTTGTTTTTTGATTTTCCATTTTTTCAACTCCACATCTTAGTCATGATTTTACTATAATTACCATCTTAATATAGCACATGTTAATTTAGATTGTCAAGAAGCAGAATCAAAGTTTTACTAGGTTTATTTTTTGATTTCATTTTTATAATTTTAATAGAAATGAGGGTATAACTTTGAATAATTTAAGAACGGTATTTAGTAATAATTTAAAGTTTTTTAGAATAAAGGAAAATTTAAGGTAAGAAGATTTAGCAGAAAAAGTAGATTTATCTGATAAATATATTTCAGATTTAGAAAGAGTAAAATTTTCTCCTTCTTTAGAAACAATAAAAAAATAAGCACATGCATTAAATATAAGTGTTGATTTATTATTAAAAGAAGATAAAAATTTAAAAATTTGCATAACAAGAATTGATGAAAAAACTGGCTCTAGAAAAAGAAAGTATTAAAAAACAAGTTTCGAAACTTGCTTTTTTTATAACCACACTCCATATGTTATAGCTGCCATAGCAAGAATAAAACCTACAACCCAGAACAGCTTAATAATATCGGTTTCTCTCCAGCCTAGCTCTTCAAAATGATGATGAAGCGGAGCTTTTAAGAAAACCTTTTTATTAAAATATCTTATTGCTATAATTTGAATCAAACTACTTATAGTTTCAATAACAAATACACCACCGATAAGTGCAAGTGATATTTCATGTCGTGAAACTATTGCCACTGAAGCCAGAGCACCACCTAGAGCGAGGGAACCCAAATCACCCATAAATATACGAGCAGGATGAGTATTAAATACTAAGAAACCAACAAGAGCCCCAACAAGTAAAAAGCAGAAAATTGCAATTTCTTGATATCCTTCAAGCCAACCAGCATTCCAACTTATAACACCATAAGCAAAAAAAGCAATCGCAGATAAACCACCAGCTAGACCATCCAATCCGTCTGTAATATTTACAGCATTGGTAGTTCCAACCAGTAAAAATAATATAAATAAACCAAACATCCAACCTAAATCAATATAGATATTTAAGAAACTTACGCTAAGTACTGGTTCTCCGCCACCCTTCATAAATAAATAGAAGAATACTAAAGCTATACACATTTGAATTAAAAATTTAGTAACCAAGCTTATTCCATTATTATTATGATATTTTACTTTTAAAAAGTCATCTAAGAAACCAAGTAATCCGTATGCAAGGAAAACAAATATTACTATAATTAAATTATAACTTATAGAAATACTTCCTTTAATATATAACAAAATTAAGGACACAATAACGGGAATTATGAATATAACTCCTCCCATTGTTGGTGTTCCTTCTTTTTTTAAATGTCTTTCATTAATTAAATGGCTTACCGATTGACCAAAATGCAATTTTCTAAATAGGGGTACAACAAATAATCCCGTAATTAAAGATAGAATAAATCCTAACATCATTGCCATTGAAGCTTTAGCTAAAATTAACATAATTTTCACCTCATGATTTTATTATACACTACTTTTTTAATATATTTATGCTTTTACTTTAAAAATTTACATCATTTTACACTTAACCTAGCATTAAAACTACTGTACCATTTTCTTTAGCATACATTCCTGCCTTTGGTGACATATAAATAACTGTATCTCCTTCACCACTATACTCTATATTAAATCCTTTTAATGTTTTCTTGGCTTCATTAACACTTAATCCTACCACATTTGGAACAGTTACATATTTTTGGTCAAGCCATGTATATTCTTTTGGTATTCCCTCTTTAGATGGCTCTATATCAAGAATATCTATGGCACTTAAGAAAATATTTCTAGCTATTGGAGCCGCTACTGTACCACCATATTGCACTACTCCTTTTGCATTTTGGACAGCAACATATACTACTATTTCAGGGTCATCAGCAGGCATAAATCCTATAAATGATAAAATATATTTACTTGATGAATAAATACCATTTTCAACTGTCTGAGCAGTACCTGTTTTACCACCAATTCGGTAGTTTTCGATGTATGCATTATGCCCAGAACCTTTAGCAACAACACTTTCTAAGGCATATCTTACTAAATCCGATGTTTCTTTTTTTATAACTGTTCCTTTATTTTCAGCAGTAACACTTTTAACAATTGTGTTTGTTTCAGGTTCTAAAAAGTTTTCAACAAGAAATGGTGAATATAGGGTTCCTCCATTAATTATTGCGGATACTGCTTGAACTTGTTGTATCGGAGTTACACTTATTCCTTGACCAAATGCTGTTGTTGCAAGTTCTACATTACCCATTTTATCTAAGCTAAATAGTATTCCATTACCTTCACCATTTAAATCAATTCCTGTTTTAGTACCAAATCCAAACTTTTTAATATAACTCATTAATTTTTCTTTTTGAAGCATAAGTCCTAAGTTAACGAAACCTGGATTGCAACTATTTTCAATTACTTCCAGATAAGTTTGATTACCATGCCCCCCATGTTTCCAACAATGAAGTGTTGCGCCATCAACAGTTATAGCACCTGTGTCCGTAAATCTATCTTCAAAAATATTAATTAATCCTTCATTTATGGCTGCAGTATATGTTGATATTTTCATTGTGGATCCTGGTTCAAATGTCATCCAAATAGGTAAGTTTCTATTTATTACTTCCATTGTATAGTTTTTATAGTTATTACTATCAAAATTAGGTCTTGATGCCATAGCTAGAACTTCTCCATTCTTTGGGTTCATGGCAATAGCTATTACACTATCTGGGTCATACTTAGCAACCGCATTATCAAGTTCATTTTCAACCGCGAGTTGCAAATCTAAATCTATAGTAAGTTGCAACGTTACTCCAGATGTCGGAGCCTCATATATTTCTGCAAGTTCAAGCTTATGTCCTTTACCATCAGAAAAATATTTTATAGAACCATCTTCACCTGTTAAATAATCATTGTAATAAAGCTCTAATCCTGAAAGTCCTTGATTATCTATACCAACATAACCTAAAACATGACTTAAAACAGTATCATAAGGATAATATCTTTTACTTTCTTTAACTAAATAAACTCCATCTATTTTTAAAGCATCTATTTTTTCCGCTATTTCATAACTTAATCTTCTACCTTCAGGATGTACTCTTTCAATTGATGTTTTTTTACTAACATGCTTAAGCATATCATCATAGTCACTTCCAAGTATTTCACTTAACTTTTTAGCAGCATCTTCTTTATTTTCAATTTGATTGGGAATAACTATAAGTGATGTTGTAGTAATATTATCAGCTAAAACTCTTCCTTTCCTATCAACAATTTTACCTCTATCTGCTGATATAGGTAATTTTCTACTCCATAAAGATTCTGCTAAAGTATTTAGCTTTTTATAAGAAAATACTTGAATATAAAAAACTCTAGCTATAGCTATCACTAAAACTAAAATAACTACTAAAAATATATATCTTATTCTTGTATGTACATTATTATAGAACATAATTATCCCTCATAAAAATATATGTTATATTAAAAAAAAAAGAATAGATTAATTTATCTACTCTTTCCCATATTTTCATAATTTGTTAAATCTATTCCCACAAATTGAGCTAATCTAATTAATTCATCTTCTGTTGCATACCTTGCTCTATCTGCATCAAGTATTGCATACCCAATACCACCTGCAAAATAAGCTCCTTCAAAATAATTAATTAAATCCATTCTTAATCTTTCAAAATCTATATTCATTTTATTAATTACTTCTTACATAACTACGATTTTTTAAATATGTAATTACAAATTTCATTTTTTCTTCTAGAGTTGCATCTCTACCATTTTCTCTTTTAAAGGTTGTATAATATGCTTCGTAAGATTCGGCTAAATCTTGAATATCTAAATTATCAATACTAGACACTTTCATATTTCTTA
>CAKORG010000007.1 GCA_934101495.1 uncultured Bacilli bacterium | reverse complement strand
ATGACTTTAACAAAAGCTAAATTTGAAGACTTATGTCGTGATTTATTTGATTCAACACTTGAACCAGTTAGAAAAGCATTAAAAGATGCTGGAATGACTGCTAAAGATATTAATAAAGTAATCTTAGTTGGTGGTTCATCACGTATTCCATATATTCAAGAACTTGTTAAGAAAGAACTTGGACAAGAACCAAGTAAGAGTGTTAACCCAGATGAAGTAGTTGCTATGGGTGCTGCTATTCAAGGTGGAGTTTTAACTGGTGAAGTTGATGATATCGTACTTCTTGATGTTACACCTCTATCACTTGGTATTGAAACTTTAGGAAATGTTATGACAGTATTAATTCCAAGAAATACAACAATTCCAACAAGTAAATCTCAAGTATTCTCAACTGCTGTAGATAATCAACCTGCTGTAGATATTCATGTTTTACAAGGTGAAAGACCAATGGCTAGTGATAACAAGACACTTGGAAATTTCCAACTTACAAACTTACCTCCAGCAAGACGTGGAGTGCCTCAAATTGAAGTTAAATTTGATATAGATGCTAATGGTATTGTTAATGTAACTGCAAAAGATTTAGGTACGAATAAAGAACAATCTATTACAATTACATCATCAACAAATCTATCTGATGAAGAAATTGATAAGATGATGAAAGAAGCTGAAGCTAATAAAGAAGCTGATGAAAGACGTAAACAAGAAGCTGAAGTAAGAAACAATGCAGATAGTATTGTATTTGCAACAGAAAAAGCTTTATCTGATTTAGGTGATAAAATAACTGAAGATGATAAGAAGAATGCTCAAGAAAAACTAGAAGCTGCTAAGAAAGCTCTAGAAGGAACAGATATCGATGCTATAAAAAATACTAGTGAAGAACTTAATAAAGTTGCAATGGATTTAGCTCAAAAAGTATATGAACAAGCAGCTAAAGATAATGCAAATAAAGAGGATAACACTAATAGTGGTAGTGATGACCATGAAAAAGTTGAAGATGCCACATACGAAGAAAAATAATTAAAAATTAATGGATAAAAGAGAGCGTCTTAACTCTCTTTTTACCCGTTTAAAGGAGAAATATGAAAAAGGATAGATTAGAAAACATCTTAGAAGCCATGCTATCAACTGGTGGTGACTTTGCGGAAATATTCATGGAAAATAAAAAATCTACAGTATTTAATTATATTGATGGTAATCTAGATGGTTATAGTGTAAACTATTCAAATGGACTTGGACTTAGACTTGCTAAAGATAATAATGTTTATTATGCTGCCACTAACGATTTTAGTAAGAAAAATATTAATTCTATAATAAATACTTTAAAAAGTAATATTAAAGATAAAGTAGTGTATAATTATGTTTCTTTGAAAAGATTAAAAAAATATAAAAATAACCATAAAACTCATTATACAAATGATGATATCAAGAACTTATTTAATAATTTAGATAAGAAAATAAGAAGTAAAGATGAAAGAATAAATCAAGTAAATTTAACACTTCAAAATGTTAAACAAGATGTTACAATAGCGAGAGAAAATGGTTTATTTAAAAATGAAGAAAGAGAAAGAACTAGACTTTATATTATCATAAGTTTTAAAGATGGGGATAAAACATGTAATATTTCTTATTCTTTAGGTAAAACTACTAGTCTAGATTTACTTGATGAAATAAAATTTGATGAAGTAATTAATGAACTTATTAAAGAAGGAATAGATAAGTTATATGCATCTTTATGTCCAGGCGGAGAAATGCCAGTTATAATTGAAAATGGTTTTGGGGGAGTAATATTCCATGAAGCTTGTGGTCATGCAATGGAAGCAACTTCTGTTGCGGATGGTATATCAGTTTTAAGTCATGATTTAAATAAAAAAATTGCAAATGAAAAGGTTAGTATCATTGATGATGGAACATTATTTGATGAATGGGGAACAACTAAGATTGATGATGAAGGCAGAGAAACAAAAAGAAATGTACTTATTGAAAATGGTGTTTTAAAGGGATATTTAATTGATGAAATAAACAATCGTAAGATGAATATGAAAACAACAGGAAGTTCTAGAAGAGAAAGTTATATATATGCTCCGACTTCTAGAATGAATAATACTTATCTTGAAAAAGGAACAGATACATTTGAAGACATGATTAAAGACATTAAACTAGGACTTTATGCTAAGAAAATGGGCGGAGGAAGTGTTTCACCAGAAACCGGAGATTTTAACTTTGCTTGTGATTTAGCATATATGATAAGGGATGGAAAACTTGCTGAATGTGTTAAATCTGCTAGTTTAATTGGTAATTGTAAGGATATACTTGCAAGTGTGGAAATGGTCGGAGATAACCTAGCACTTGGTCAAGGTATGTGTGGTTCTATCAGTGGTTCAGTTCCAGTAAATGTTGGAATGCCACGTATAATGGTAAGTCATATACTCGTCGGAGGTGAAAAAAGTGAATAAATTAATTGAACTTGGTAAAAAACATAACATTGATATTGAAATATTTAAAGAAAAGAATAATTCTACAGATATAAGTACCTTAAATGATAAAGTGAAACTGTTTCAAATAACTAATGTAACAAGCTATATTATTAAAGCTATAAAAAATAATAGATGTGTTAAAATAGTTACAGAAAACATTAAAAATGCTGATGAAATAATTAATACTTTAGAAGAAATATTTAATACAAGTGACAATAAAAATAGTAATAAATTATGCTCTGGTAATATTCAAAATAAAATAAAAAACTATGAAAAAATAGATTATACTAAAGTTAAAGAAGATTTATTATCACTTAATGAATTAAAAACTAAATATTCTTGTATTAAAACTGTTGAAGCTGAATTTTCACATGCTGAAATTGGTAAGGTTATAACTAATGAATTAAATAATTGTGATATGGAAGATGAAATATATCTTAATTCTTATGGTGCATCTATAACCGTAGAAAAAAACAATCAAACCAGAGTACTTTATATTGGGTTTTATACTAAAGAATATAATTTTAATGAGTTTAAAGAATATTTACTTAAAAAATTAGAATACCTATTAATTAAACTATATAGCACATCAGTTGAAACAAGTAAATATAAAGTTCTTCTTGCAAATAATGTAGTTGCTAGCATTTTATCTACATTTAGTGCATCATTTCAAAGTAAAGGTATATATTTAAACGAATCTGTATTATCAGATAAATTAAATAAGAAAATATTTAGTGATAAAATCACTATTATTGAAGATTCACCGAATGGAATACTTAATTCTAATTTTGATAGTGAGGGTACTTTAAAAAAGAAACAAGTTTTAGTGGATAAAGGTACATTTGTTAAAGAAATAAATAATATTGAATATGCTATGAAGTTAGAAAAGGATGCAACAGGTAATGCAAATGGAGTTAATAACTTATATATTGAAAAGGGAAATAAAACATTTGATGAACTAGTTAAAGAACTTAATAATGGCATTATAATTGATGAAGCCTATGGTTTTCATGCCGGGGTTGATAAAAAAACTGGAAATATATCAGTTCAAGCGGAAGGCTTGCTAGTACAAAATGGTAAAATAATTAAAGGATTAAATATGATTATATTATCCACTAATTTTTTTGAAGTATTTACAAATGTAATTGAAGTTGGTAATGATTTATCTAAATTTAGTTTAAGTGTAAGCACACCATCACTACTTTTAGATAACATCACTATCGCTGGGAAGGAGTAAAAAATGAATAAAAAAGATTATTATGAAGTCTTAGGAGTTAGTAAAACTGCTACAGATGAAGAAATAAAAAGAGCATTTAGAAAACTTGCTAAACAATATCATCCGGATATTAATAAAGAACCTGGTGCTGAAGAAAAATTTAAAGAAATTGGTGAAGCATATGCCGTGCTTTCTGATGCAAATAAAAGACGTCAGTATGATCAGTTTGGTCATGCAGCATTTCAAAATGGTGGCTCATCTGGTGAAGGTACTGGTTTCCAAGGTTTCAACATGGGAGATATTGACCTCGAAGATATTCTTGGTGACCTTTTTGGTGGAGGTTTCCGTGGTTTCTCAGGTTTCGGAGGTTCATCAAGAGCATCATCTCGTCCATCTAAAGGTGAAGACATTCGTGTAGTTCTAAATCTAACATTTGAAGAAGCAGCATTTGGTTGTGAAAAAGACGTTAAGTTAAATTTAACTAGTGAATGTTCAAGATGTAAAGGTAAAGGTGGATTTAACGAAAAAACATGTCGTACTTGTGGTGGAGCAGGTAAAGTATTAGAACAAGCCCAAACAATATTTGGTTACATGCAAACACAAAAAACATGTCCAGATTGTAAAGGACGTGGTAAAAATTATGAAACAACATGTGATGAATGTCATGGCAAAGGTGTTGTGGAAAAAGTTAAAACTCTTACAGTTACTATTCCAGAAGGTGTAGATGAAGGATATCAATTAAGGCTTTCTGGCAAAGGAAATGCTGGTTTAAATGGAGGCCCAAATGGTGATGTGTTCCTAGAATTTAAAATTAAAGAACATCCATTATTTGAAAGAGATGGAGCAGATATTTATCTTGAAGTACCAGTTACTATTACTGATGCTGCCCTTGGATGCAAAAAAGAAATACCTACACTTTACGGAAATATTATCCTTGAAATTAAAGCTGGTACACAGAATTATACAAAGCTTAAAATCAAAGGTAAAGGTATTAAACTTCCAAATTCATTATCAAAAGGAAATATGTATGCAGTAGTAAACATAATTATTCCAACTAAACTTGATAGAAAACAAAAAGCATTGCTTCAAGATTTAGCACAAACTGACTTAGAAGACTCACCAGAATTTAAAAACTTTAATAAATATATGAAATAAGGACTAAAATAGTCTTTATTTTTTTGTCAAATAATGCTATAATTTAAATATAATAAAAGTAGTGAGGTTGAAAAAAATGAATGAAGAATTAAAAAATGAAAATGAAATGGGTATAAATAATAACCCAGAAACAGAAGCACATGAAAGTTCTTCGGAGATTGTGTTTACTGAAAACATTGGTACAGAAATTCCAAAACAAGACAATAGTTATTTTGAAGATTTCCGGGAAAAGAAAAGTAAAAAAGGACTTATTATAGGTCTATGTGTAACCCTTATAGTTCTACTAGGCATTATCGGTGGCATTCTATATATAAAAAATACATTTAATGCATCCAGTTTCTTAGATCATAGTTCTAAAAAGATTAATACATTTGTAAATAAAGTTTTTGAAGGATTGGAAATTAATAAAGAATACTTAGATAACATTGATACATATGATTTAGTTAATGAAACAAATATTAAATTAACAACCGATTCTAATAACCTAAAAGATTTAAATAACTTAGAAATTGGTTTTAAAACAAATCAAAGTATTAAAAATAATTACTTAGATGTTGATTTAAATTTAAAACAAGATACTGGTGTACTAAATGGAATACTAGTGATTGATAATAATAAAATATATATTGATAGTAAGGATATCATAGATAAAGTTCTTACAACTACAAGTAATGAAAATATATTTGGTAGTGTTAATGAATATACTGAAAAGTTAAAATCATTAACTAAAAATGATATCAGTTCTACAGCAAACAATTTAGTAAAATATATATTTGAAGCTTTTAAAGAAGCAGATATTAATACTAAATTGAATGGATTAAAAGCAACATACACTTATGAAATAAATGATAATAATAAAACAAAAATTAATGATAAATTTATGAATTTAGTAAAAAATGATAAGGCATTAGCAGAATATGTTACTGAAAATAGTTTAACTCTAGAGAATGTTAAGGCTGTAATTGAAGTAACAGTGCCAACAAATAGTGTGGAAAGTTTTACTATAACTAGTGATGATACTAAAGTTGAAGGTACTAAAATAGAGAATAACAAATATAAAGTAACATCTGGAGAAAACACATATGAAATAGAAGTAACTGATGAAAAAATTGTTATTTCTGGAACTGATGAAAATAATAAACCAGCACAAGCTAAAATAGAAGTTTCAAATGATAAAACTATGATTGTATTTACAGCAAATAATATGCTTTTGGATATAACTTTAGATAATAAAGATAAAGATACACCTAATATTGAAATAAAAGTTAATACTGAAGATTTAAAAATAAATGGTAATATAACACTTAAGAATGATGAAAAAAATAAAAAGGAAAACTTAAGTGGTAAAATTAGTTTAAACTACAAAGAATATGATGCTACAATAGATATTACATCAAATTCAAAATATGGAAACAATTTAGTAACCAAAAAGAATTATACAAATACAACTGATATTGATAATATGTCCGATGAAGATTCTTTAAATATGATAAACAACTTAATGGAAAAAGCAAGTAAATTTAATATATATAATTTTATTCAAAATCTATTTAATTCAGTAACAGATGATATTGGTAATGATATAGAAATTTAGAAGCTAAAGCTTCTTTTTCTTTTGACTAAAATAAAATATAGTGATAAAATAAAGTAGGTGTATAAAGATGAACAAAGAAATATTATTAATAATTAATTGGTATGATAAAGATTTGGATGACTTAATGGAAGCATTACATAGAATAAAGGAAGTATTTAGTAATGTTTTAGTATGTAATAAAGGAACAAAAGTAATCAATATAGATAACGAAAAAGTAGTAAATGGTCATACTTATGATTATTTATTTGATTTAAATGATTATATTAGTGATAATAAATTAAGTATTAAATCTATTGTTTTTGTAGATGATATAATTAATACAACTAGAGATGATATAGCAAAATGTGCTATGGATGCCATAGAAAACAATAATTCGATTATA
Organism: uncultured Bacilli bacterium; assembly: GCA_934101495.1. Classification (GTDB taxonomy): domain Bacteria; phylum Bacillota_I; class Bacilli_A; order RF39; family UBA660; genus Onthocola_B. Next base: position 42,877 of record CAKORG010000007.1, on the reverse strand, counting down.
TTCGGGATAAATGATGATTATAGTTTTGGAGAAAAAACAATTAATAAAGTATTTAATTCTTTATTTAATACCAATTTTAAAAGTGTTTTACCAGATATTAAGGCGATTAGTATAGATTTATTAAAAAAATTGTTAGATAGCTTAAATAATGAAAATAACCATAATAATTATTTAATAACTGCTATTAATGAAAACATACCTATTAAAGAAAAAAATATTAAAACTATTTGGCGAAAAAAAGAAAAGAGAGTAGGGAAGAAGGACTTCAAAGTTATCCCCTACTTAAAAACATTAATGCCATATATAACAAAATCAATAATACCATATTTCATAGCATTAGTATTATTTGCAATAATATTTTATTTAAGAGATGCAAATAACGATTTAGAAGGTATAATCATAGCAACAATAGTTTCCGAAGTAGTAGGGATAGTTATTCATATCATTATGAATTATAATAGTGTATATAAGAATAATCTAATATCTCGAAATATATTATTTTTATTAAAAAAAATATTTAGAATAATATTATCATGTTTCTTTGTTTATATTCTATATAATTTACTTAATTTAAATTTAATACTTAGTAAATTAATAGTAGATATAGTTTTAATGGCTATTATAGCTGTTATATTTACTTCACTATCTAAAAAAGAATAATTAAAGTCCCCTATCAAATTAATTTTAGTAGGGGGCTTATTTTTTACGTACACACACATATATCCTTATTATATATAAATATAAGGTTATAAATTATATATAAATATAAGGTTATAACACGCGTATATATCATTATTTAAAATATAAATAAGGTTATAATAAAACATTATTTTTAATTTAAAAAAATCATTAATAATCAATTATAATTTATAAATTCAATTATGAATTAAATTATTAATCAACTCAGCAAACATAGCATAACAAAATAATATAACAGCCTGAAGTAATAAAATTATAAATTAAGGCATAATTTAGCCAAATTTTAACTTAAAATATATTTTAAATAATATATATTATGTTAACTTAATTATCTGAAAAATATTTATAAATATATTTTTATTAAGCATTATATATTATTTTATTAAAACAAATCATTTATAAAACTTACCATTATTAATTAAATAATTGTATTTAAATTGTTTTATTTTTATTGATATAAATAGTAGCTAAATTAATAATTATAAAGTACTAAAAATTATATTTTTTATTATTACTTCCCCTTCTCTACCTAGCTAATAAGTACATTAATTATTACTAAAATTGTTCCAATTAGTAAGCCTAAATAAATACATTTATTTTCTTTATATTTTAAAGCTTTAGGAAGCATTTCTTGAATAGATAAAGTAATCATTAAACCAGCAACCACAATTAAAACTATACTAATCATAACATCTGATACATATTTTTTTAAAAATACAAAAGCAAGTAAGGCTCCGACTGGTTCTGATAAACCTGATAACAACGTTGATTTGATAGCCTTTTTTCTGTTTTTAGTAGCATAATAAATTGGTACCGCAATTGATATACCTTCAGGAATATTATGAAGCATTATGGCAACTGATAGTTTAATACCTAAAGATGTACTATGATAACTACTTAAAAATGTGGCAATTCCCTCTGGCAAGTTATGTAGTATTAATACAATCATATTCAATATACCTAATTTATATAAGTCTGCACTATGTGTTTCTTTTTCTATTCTAGCACTTAAATATGTTATTACAATATAACTTATAATAAAGGCAATAATTAAAATTAGAATGCTCTTCCCTACTCCATAAATATTTGCTATCTGAAAAAATGATGTTGGTATTAAATCTAAAATACTTATAGTAATCATAACTGATATAGAAAAAGCTAAACAAAAACTAATAAATTTATTTAAATTTTTATCTTGAATTTTAAAGAATATAAATATAGCCCCGATTAAGGTGGATAAACCTGCAATTGTAGATAAAGTAAGAGGAAAAATAATGCTTTGCATAATATCACCATTTAATTATATGTTTAAAATTCAATTTATAACATATAATAATGTGTACAACAAATTCACCAATCTCACTTGACATTTGTGTAAAAATGTTGTATATTAATATTGCATTAGAAATTGCACATTTACTAAATGTTAATCGCTTCCGGGTGGTGCGAGCTATAAATGATCCCGGTCGTGAAATGTTAATCGCTTCTGGGTGGTGCGAGCTATAAATGATCCCGGTCGTAAATGTTTGAAAATACTATTATTTTGATAGTATTTTCTTTTTTTACCGATATAGATTATATTAATAATCTGATGAATGAAGAACTTAAAACCTGCACAAGCAAGTAATGAAAATTTACTTGTTTTTTAACATTTACTTATAAAGTATTTAAATATTTTATTTTGGTCATCATCATTCATATCTTCTGGATGCCACTCTAGGCCCACTATAAACTTGAACTCTGGAAAGCTTATAGCTTCAATTACCCCATCGCAACTAACAGCATCAATTTTAAAATAACTTTTTGGTTCAACTTTGTAATTATGTCTACTATTAACTTTTATTTTATCTTTATTTAAAATATTTTTAAGTATGCCGTCATTAATACTTATTTCATGAACATATTCTTCATTTGGCACATTATGATTATCCACTTTAATAGTATTATCTATAAATGTATCAATATTTGCTAAAGCTTGCATTCCTGCACATATTCCAAGCAAAGGTTTACTAGTTTTAAACGCATATTTTATAATTTCTATATCAGCTTCGTTCCAAGTAATGCCACCAGGCACTATAAAACCATCACAAATATCTAAATAATATGAAATATCACTTATATTTGGAATAATTATAGGTAATGCTTTATGTTCTTCTAATTTTTTTACTAAAGAATGAGGAACTTTGTCTTGTTTTAAACCAATGTCATTAGTTATAATTCTAGTACTAATACCAATTTTCTTCAAATTTAACACTTCCTTATTTTACCACTTAATTATATGATTAAATTATTTATTTTGTTACATAATAATAGTGGGAGGTAAAAGTTAATGAGCAAAAATAAAGAAAATGCTAGAAACAAAGCAAGAAAGAATGCTAAATGTTCTAGTAAAGCTAGTGCAAAATCAAATGCACGTAACGAAGCTCGTAATGAAAACTATAGATAGTTTTTAGATATGCGCATGAGGATGATTACTATAATCTTCCTCAATTTTTTTATTTTGCAAATGGGAATATATTTCAGTAGTCTCTAGATTTTCATGGCCAAGAAGTTCTTGAATTACTCTAAGGTCTGCCCCATTATTAAGTAAATTTGTTGCAAATGAGTGCCTAAGTGTATGTGGGCTTACTTCCTTTTCTATTCCAGCTTTTTTAGCTAAACTTTTAAGTATCTTAAAAATCATTTGTCTACTTATCTTAGAACCATTTTTATTAATAAATACATAATTACATGTATCATTTTTAATTAAGAATACTCTATATGTTTCGATATATTCTCTTAAGGCTTTACTTGCAGTATTACCAAATGGTATAATTCTATCTTTTTTTCCCTTTCCTGTTACCCTTATTATACATTCATCATAATCTATTTGACTCAGTTCTAGATTAGTTATTTCACTTATTCTAGCTCCAGTTGCATAAATTAATTCAAGCATTGCTTTATTTCTATAATCAACTGGTTTAGTAAGTCTCATATTAAGAAGCTTATCTACTTCTTCACTAGTTAAATATGTAGGTAACTTCTTCTCTAACTTAGGACTTTTAATACCATCGCAAGGATTGTCTTTTAGTTTATCCATAAAAATTAGATATCTGTAGAAAGAATTCAGAACTGTTAAGTAATGAGCTTTAGTTCGAGGTACGGTATCTATATTTAACAAAAAATTTCTTATATCATTCCCATTTAAATTTATTAGTTTTTTCTTCAAATTATTGCTTATTAAAAGTAAGTTTTCTCCATAGGAGTCTATAGTATTTACAGACATTCTTCTTTCATACTTCAAATATTCTAAGAAATCTATTACATCTTTATCTTCAATCTTATCAATTATGTTACGCATAAAATCACCTTATTTCTATAAACATTGTATCATATTTAAGCAAAATGTGATATAATTATTTTTGTGATATTATGGAAATTTTAGCAGATAAATTAAGACCTAAAAAATTAGAAGATATAATTGGTCAAAGTCATCTTATTGGTGAAGGTAAAATACTTACTAACCTTGTTAAAAACAAGAAACTTTTTTCGATGATTTTTTATGGAAAACCAGGTATTGGTAAAACAAGTATTGCAAATGCTTTGGTAAATGAGCTTGAACTTCATTATAAGTTTTTAAATGCTACAATTAATAATAAAGCTGATTTTGATACTGCTATTATAGAAGCTAAAATGTATGGAGAAATGGTACTTATTATTGATGAAATACATCGCATGAATAAAGATAAGCAAGATTTACTACTTCCATATATTGAAAATGGCACAATTATTTTAATAGGTTTAACTACATCAAATCCTTATCATAAAATTAATCCAGCCATAAGAAGTAGATGTCAAATATTTGAACTACATGAACTTGACAGTAAAGACATAAAAGAAGGATTAAAAAAGGCATTAAAGAACTTTGAGGATATAAAAGTAGATGATGATACATTAGAATATATCGCCAATCTATCTTCCGGCGATATGCGTTTTGCCTTAAATTTGCTTGAAGTATCATATTATTCTGGCGATAAAGTTATAACAATTGAAACAGTTAAAAAGATTAATAGTAAACCAGTATTCTTTCATGATAAAGATGGTGATGGCCATTATGATGTTATAAGTGCTCTACAAAAATCTATTCGTGGTAGTGACGTTGATGCATCACTTCACTATCTTGCCAGATTGATTGAAGCCGAAGATCTAGATATAATATATCGTCGTCTTAGTGTTATTGCTTATGAGGATATTGGTCTTGCTAATCCTGGTATTGGTCCAAGAGTTATGGCTGCCATAAGTGCTGCAGAACTTGTAGGTTTACCCGAAGCTCGCATTCCTCTTGGGGAAATAGTGGTAGAAATGGCTCTATCACCAAAAAGTAATAGTTCTCACCTAGCCTTAGATGCTGCTTTAAATGATATTCATAAAGGAAATACAGGTAATGTTCCTGATAATATTAAAACTAGTAGCACTACCTACCTTTACCCCCATGATTATCCAAATGACTGGGTTGAACAAAATTATATGCCTAAAAACTTAATAGGTAAAAAATACTATATACCAAAAAACAATAAAGTTGAAGAAAACTTAAATAAATTGCATAAAGAAATGAGGAATAAAAAATGAAAATAAGCGTAATTGGGCTTGGAATGTATAGTTTAGCAATAAGTAAGATGCTTGCTAAAAAGGATAATAATAAAATTGTGATATGGACTGAGAATGATGCAAAGTATGAAGAATATAAAGAAACTAAAAAAGTTGCATCAGTATATGATACAGAACTACCTAAAAATATTAAGGTTTCAAATTCTTTAGAAGATACCTTAAAAGATGCAGAATTGATTTATATTATAACAGCTAGCAAATATGTTGATATTATAACAGAAAAAATGAAAGAATTTTATAATCCAGAAGTGCCGGTATGTATAGCATCTAAAGGTATTGAAGAATCTCGCGAAGAACTTTTATCAAATATAGTAAAAGATAATTTAAAAACTAAAAATATAGCAGTTATATCAGGCCCTACCTTTGCAGTTGATATCATAAATAATGAACCAGTTGCATTAGCTCTTGCTTCAAAAAGTAATAAAGCAAAAGAGTATGTATCAACCACTCTAGCTAATGATACTCTTAAATTAAGACCATCTAAGGATATGATTGGCATTCAAATGTGTGGTGCAACTAAAAACGTTATTGCGATAGCATCAGGCATATTATCTGGTCTTGGTTATAGTAATTCAACACAAAGTTTCTTAATAAATGAGTCACTTCATGATATTAAAGATATTATCAAAATATTTGGTGGCAAACCTAAAACAATATTATCCTTTGCAGGGGTTGGTGATTTAATGCTTACATGCACAAGTACTAAAAGTCGTAACTTTAGTTTTGGATACACTATTGGAAGTGCTAAAGACCCAAAGAAAATAAATGAATATTTAGTAAATAATACTGTAGAAGGTTATAATACTCTTGAAGTAATTTATAAAATGTTAAATAAACGTGGAACTCCGATAGATTTAATAACCACAATATATAATATAGTTTATAATGAAGGAGATCCTAAAACACTAGCATCTTTCTTAATAACAAAAAAGTAATCAGGAATTGATTACTTTTTCTATTATATAATGAGCAATAGTAAGACCTGCAGTTGATGGAACAAATATACTTGATGCCACTACTCTATCTTTACTTATTGCATCTTCTTTTGAACACACAACAGGTATTTTTAAATTTAAGCCTAGCTTTCTAGCTTCATATCTTATTTTTTTAGCCAAAGGGTCATTACTAGTTCTATCAAGCCTTGTTATTATTACATTACTTGGATTGAGTCTTTTACCAGTTCCCATTGAACTAACTAAATGCATATTGTTTTCTTCAGCATATTTCATTAAAGCAAGTTTTGCTTTAACATCATCACAAGCATCTATTATAAAGTCAAATTTGCCCAAAGAACTTATATTTTCTTCATTTAAATATATTTTTTTACCAGTAATATTTAATTTATCATTTATCCTTAACATTCTCTTTATTGCGACTTCTACTTTAGGTTTGTCTATATCATCCAAAGTAGCTAGTATCTGTCTATTTAAATTACTAATTTGAAAGTTATCTCCATCTATAATAGTGATGTTTTGTACTCCACTTCGAACTAAGGCTTCAAGACAAGTACCACCAACACCACCAACACCAACAAGTAAAATATTAACTTTACTTATTTTCTCTAAAGAGTCCTTTCCAATTAATAATTCCAATCTCTCAAACATAAATTCCTCCAAAATAAAACCCAAAGGTGTCCTGCACTTGATAAAAACCCGCTCTCCGCGAGGTGGGCATCACATGAACTATTTTAGGATCCTTACTCACTTAATGGTTAAGTCTTCTACACCATAATTCAATTAGATTCCCTTATTATCTATCTAGTCGGTTTTATATAGACATAGACATTTACCCTTTAGGTACTTTAATTATATCAAATTAATTTTCTTTTGCCAATATATCTTTAGCATTTTTAAGATTAATTAACTCACTTGTGTCAACATCTTGTACATCAGCAAAAATTTCCATAGATTTAGTAACGTTATAAACCCAAGCTGGTTTTGCCATTTTAATACCACTTTCATTAAACATCGGATTATATATTTTACCGATTGCTTCAACAGTGATAAGTCCTTTACCAAAATATCCTTCACTAAGAAGTATAACGTATTTTAATACACCATATTCAATAGTTTTATAACTAATTAAATTACCATTATACATACCACCAAATATATTATTTTTACCTAACATATACTTAGATGTATAACCAGATTCAACATTAGCTATACCTGCAGCAATGCCAAAATCAACGTTTGTATACATACTACTAAAATATTTTAATGTTTTAACAATATAATCTTTATCCATTTGATTAGATATTCTTTTATTATTAAATAATTCTTTCTCATTTTCTTCGAGTGTAAGTAAATAATCAAGTACAATTTTATCAAAATTATCCATATTATCTAAGTAATTTAATTCTTTATAGTTATTTTCTAATTTATTTTTTAAAATGTTTTCATCTATCAAAAAAGTATCTGCTAAGAACTTAATTGTATCTTTTTTTTCATTTAGTGAAAGTTCTACTTTTTCTTCTTCAGTTATTTCTTTTTTACTCTCTAAAGCAACCCTCGGGTTTGTATTATTTTCTATTTCTAAGTTTTTTGTATTAGTTGGCATAAGTAATATTACTACTCCAATTAATACCCCAATAAAAATTAATATTCTCTTTCTATTGGTCTGCACATATTCTTTCATATATTTAAATACTCTCCTTTTAAATAGTACGCTGTATATTATATCATAAATTACTCTAAAATGCAAATTTTGTATATAAAAAGCCACATTTTAGTGCGGCTAACGTTTATGTTTTAAACAAAATATTCAGCATCTTGCATAGATAAATTTCCGGTTTCTGGATTAAAAGTATTATCTTGTTTTTCTTCGCTTGTTATACTTCTATTATCTAGAGTAACATTATTTTTATCTTCCATTTTCCAGCATCCACTTACATCACAATTACTACTATAAGGCATTGGATTTGGCATTTCAAGTTTAACAATCATTGGTACTTTAAAGGCTGAACCAAAACATACACACATACCAGGTTGAAGTATCTTTTGTTTATCCAAAATATCTTGACTAATATTTGGAAGCATTTCTCCAATATATTTAATATCAAGTGGATGTGTCATTTTAAAGATAAGGAAATTATTACATTGGGCAATAACAGTATCACTTATTTCTACAGGTCTTTGACTTATTATATCAAGAATAACACCATATTTACGACCTTCTTTAGCAATTCTATCAAATATATTATAACCAAGCAAGAATGTATCATTATCTTTTTGAATATATCTGTGAGCTTCTTCTAAGAATAGATGAAATGGCATTGATGCTCTTTTTTTACTAGCCTTAGAAAAGTCAAATAACATTCTTGAGAATATTTTAACAATTACTTTAGCATATATATCATCAACATCTTCAAGATTTATATTTATTATTTGGGCTTTCTTTCCATCATTATCTAATAAACTTTCTACAAACTCATTAATTGGCATATATTCTTTTGTAAAAAATGTTCCAACCTTACTATTAATTATAGCATTAAGTCTAACTCTAAGTATTACAGCATCATCATGCAAGTTTTGATTATGTTGAAATCCTTCACTAATTAAAGTAAATTCCATAGCTTTAGCAAAATCTTTAAGACCATAACTTGCTTCGGTTGGTGCTTTAATACTATCTAATTCATCATTGATTTTTCCTAAGATATAATTAGTTATTAGAACTGATTCACCAAAATTACCATTTGAATCAATTTCAAAACATTCACTTAATGTTCTTGTATAACCAAGACCAGGAATAACACTATCAAAATTAAATTCAGGTGTATTGCATACTTCAAGTATCGTAAATATTTCATTTTTCTTACTTGATATAGTTTCATTACTGAAAAGTACTGCAAGTAAAGCTTTAGCAATCAAATGATTTTTATAGTTTCTTGCTTCATCACTATCTGTTGCAAATATTCTAGCAAGCTTAATAGTATTTTCAACTATTGGAAGTTGTGCATGTTTATCTGCTTGAAGAAGTAGTGCAATATCATCTAAAGTGAGTAAGCTAACAGGTATTTGCAAAGGTTTATCACTGGCTTCTAAAGGATTACTAGTAATAAATTTATATGAGTAATTATTATTTATTTCGTTTAATTTACCAAAAGCATTTTTATATTCTCCGAAAGCATCAAATATAAATATATTAGCATTATATTGAACTTGATACATACTAGAAAATAAATTTTGAACAATTCTAGCAACACCACATGATTTACCTGAACCACTATTACCAAATATAGCTAAATGGTTAGAAAATAAACTATTAATACTTGGATGAATATTAAATCCTTTATATATTGCACTTTCACCTAAAATGAAACTAGATGCACTATAAGTACCAACAAGCTCAGTAAGTTCATCTTTATTAATCATTCTTATTTTAGAATTTAATAAAGGTTTCCTAAGTACCCCGTTAACATACTTTCCATTTATATACTCACCTAAAAATCTGATTTTAATTATATTTTCATTTAATTCTTCAACTTCACCAAGAATAGTACCTTTACTATCTTCAAATATAACATTAACATTCATTAAATCAGCACTACTCGCATCTTTAATTAAGTTTTCTACATGAGCTTCAGACTCACCAATATAAAGAATTTTACCAAACATATATCACACATCCCTTTAGTATATATAAATTATATCACAGAAATTATTATATTTCTATATAACATTTTTCTTTTATAAATTTTTTAATATTATTTTCATCTTTACCTTCGTAATAATCTATAAGCATATTTTTAAATTCATCTATAATTTCAACAGGTATAGTAATAATACCTTTCCCTTTAGAAATTAAATAATGATTACTAAAAATAACAGAAGTTCTTTTATTTCCATCTATAAATATTTGTTTTTTCATTGTATATAATAAAAGTTCAATAGCTATGTCCACAACATCATTTTGTTTATTTAATATCTCATTTATCTCTTCTTTTATATCGCTTTCAACTGGTAATTCAGGTTTCCAACTAGTACCACCAATATTAACTGGTGTATTTCTAACCTTTCCAGCAGTATAATAAAAACCTTCTTCTACTATTTTATTAATTTGACATAATAATGAAAAATTAGTATTACTTAAAATAGTATTTTTATTAAGAATAAATTCCCAAGCATGTTTTAAATTTATTATTTTTAAAACATCTTCTGAAGTCATACCATTTACTTTACCACCTTCAATAATATTTTCCGTATCAGCATAAGTAGTGGCAATACCTTCTAAAATAGCTTGCTTATAAATAGTATCAACTATATGCCTTTTAGCAAAATCTATATTTTTACCAACACTTTCAGATACTTCTTCTTCAATATAATTTAACTTTTTTAATTTATTATTAATATCTTTAATTTGCTTTTTTATTATTTTAGACTTAATATTATTGTTTAAAATTAAATTATATAATTCATCTGAATACTCTCCAACATAATTGGTTAAAACAATACCAGCTTCTCTATAATGAACATATATATACTTATTATCTCTAATCTCAATTGATCCATATACTAACTTTTGTAATTCGTGTTCTAACTCTTCTTTATTTCGTAAAAGCGTCATTAATTCCATATTTTTTTCCATAATAATTCTCCATTTCAACAATATTCTATCATAATAAAGTAAAAATGTGAAACATTTTTGCTTTATTTCATCAATTTTGTTTCACATTTATTTTTCATTAAATACTTGACTAGTTACTTTTAAGCTACTTAATGTACCTTTTTCTATTGGTATAAAATACATTAGATATTTATTGCTATTTTTAATTTCTTTATTTACATCATATACTATTTTTACACCATCATCATTTATTTCTAAGCTAATATTTTCAATTTCTAGACTGTCTTTATATTTAATAAAGTCAACAATATAATCATTAGTATCAAAACTATTATTAGTAAGAATAGTAAAATCACTAGTATCATATTCCTTCATGAGCTTGGTATAATCCTCATAATTTGTAAGTAATTTACTTTCATTATTTTTTTTCGATACCACAATACCTTCTGCAACAGCTTTAGGTTTAGTAAAGTAGCCAGCTGCTGTCATTCCAAGTAGTAAAGACGCTATAGTAACTACTAAGATTAATACACCAATTAATACTTTCTTATTCATATGTTTTCCTTTCACTAATATTCAATTAAACTTAATTACGGACAGTTTTTATAAATTAAAAATTTGATATAACTATCCTGTTAAACTAAATTGTTCTAAAACTTTTCAAAAATTGCAACTCTAATGTTAAAATAATAATATCAAAAAACAAAAAGAAGTTGCCATGACTAAATTATACAATACACAAGTACAAATTACAAACAAAATTCGTGAATTTCTTAAAATTTCTATTCCAAATTTACGTAAAACTCAATACCTTTTTTACATGCAATAAATTTTGCGCCTAATCAAAAATATGCACAAAATGTGGTTTTTGGAACATTCTAATAGCATTTTAGCATCTTTATACATCAAAAAAAAGAGGGGCAAATTGTTCAACATTGGCCGAACTTTTACCTCATTTTACCCAGGCTTTACCGATGATTTTTCAAAACTGTCCGTCAATCAGTTTATTACCATCGGGTCGCTGGCACTGCCACTCCCCGATACATAGGTTACGGAAGACTCAAGATTGAAGGACGGGCGGCACCCACCGCTGTTTTCCGCGCGGCCTTCGTGAAATTTGCCAGTGCCATCCATAGAGATCACATAGAATGAATCGCCCGCAGCACGGGAAATAGTATGTTCAAATAATCCCATATAAATCCAATTCGTACTTGTTACTGTTGTATTATTATAATTTTTCATTGTCAATGTCCACGCGTTTGGTGCTGCCGCGAATCCATAGTCAGATACATACATTAATCCGATTTTTGCCGTATATTCTTTTGCATTATCTGTTGTATTTGTCGTTACTGGATGTACTACTTCATTTTGATATGCTCCTGCTGGTACTGATGCTACAATATTCGCATATTTATTCCCTCCGACTTTCCATGTTGTTGTGGCTATCTTTTGTGCCCACTTCGTGTCTACATTATTCAAATATGCTATATAATTTTTATTCAAATTGGTTTTGTTTAATTCTGACTCACTCCATGTGTTCTTTCCTGGTGAGTTATTCCAATGATATTCATTTATTGTTGCTAATTCTCCCTTATAGTATGAAGAACTACTTTTTGAAGATGTATACGTACTATAACCTCCATCTGTTCCTAGTAAATTACTATTTGCATAATCATACTTAATTAGTTTTACTTGGTCTCCGAATACTCCAATTATTCTATATAAGTTATCTGTTGGGCATGATGTTTCATTTGAACCAAAACATACAAAGTTATCGACGTTTTCACTTGCTCCAGCATATCTATAACTATTGTCTCCTGCTCCATTTGTTAAGCTAGAATTGTGAATATATATGTTTGAAATTTCAGAGCCTTGGTCACCAAAATTTTTAACACAAGTGGCAAGTGTATCTCCACTACTACAAAAATCTGCAATTGTTGGTGGTACATATATATCAAAATACACATAACACTTATCTGATACATTTCCACTCATGAGTACCTTTTTATTTGTATCATCCCATGAAAGTTCACTACCATTTTCACACTTTGATAATTTACTATTAAAAACATAACCTTCTGTTGGCCAACTACTAGCTGTTGTAAGTTCATAATTACCTGATTTTGCTTCCGTTTCAATCATCAGGGCTAGACCATTAGAAAACGACTTTTTAATCTCTCTATTATTACTTGTTTTCTCATAAATATTATTAACTTTATTATTTTTTATTAGGATAAGTGATACAAATAAAGTTAAAAATATTCCTAATATTATAAATAGTTTTGTATGTTTTTTCATTTAAATCATCCTTTTTTAATATCATAACAAATGTTGTATGAAATAATTGTCATATATTGTATAATCTATCTTACTTTTTAATTTTACTACAAAAAAGAAGTTATGTAAATATCAATTTGATATCAAATTGATTACTAGTAAAAATTAGACCAAATTGATATCATTTAAACATGAAAAGGAAGTGATATAAATTGAAAACTATAAATCCATATCCTCTTAGGATTGATGAGGAATTAATGGAAGAATTAAAGAAACTTGCAGATAAACATTCAAGGAGCGTTAATAAAGAAATTGAGTTTTTGATTAAAGAAGCAATTAACAAAGAAAAGGATGCAATAGGAAATAAATAAAGACAAGCTGGTATTAGTTATCTAGCTTGCCTTTTAATATTTCTTTAGTTATTGTTGGGTTTGCTTTACCTTTTGTTTCTTTCATTACTTGACCAACAAAATAATCAAATAGATTTGTTTTACCTGATTTATAAGCTTCTACTTGTGAATTATTATTGTTTAAAATAGTATCAATAATATTGTTAAGCTCATTAGTATCACTTATTTGATTATTTTCCTTACTTATAAAGTTCTTAGGTTCTTTATTTTCTTCGATAGATTTATTAAATATTTCTTTAGCTTGTTTTGAAGAAATATTACCTTTTTCAAGTTCATCTAATATTTGTTTTAAATATTCTGGTTTTAAATAAAAATCCTTTAAACTAATAAGTTCTCTATTTAAATAAGCAATTATATTTACTATTAAGTAATTAGCTGCTTGTTTTTTATCTATTCCAAGAGAAATACATTCTTCATAATAGTCTGCATAATCTTTTGTCTTTATGATAATATTTGCATCATACTCACTAAGTCCATAATCTTCTATATATTTTTTCTTTCGTTCTCTAGGTAATTCTGGGATATTCTTTTTTATTTCTTCTACCCAAGTTTTATCAATCTTATACTTAGGAATATTTGGTTCTACAAAGTATTTATAGTCGATGGCATCAGCTTTTGTACGCATTCTAATCGTAGTTCCTGTTTCTTCATCAAATCTTCTTGTTTCTTGAACTACTTCATCATATCTATCTTCATCTTTTAACTTACTTTGTCTTTCAATTTCGTAGTTAATAGTATCATATACATTACCAAATGAGTTTACATTTTTAACTTCAACTTTTGTACCTAATTCTGTGCTTCCCTCTTCCATTATTGATACGTTTACATCGCATCTTATTTGGCCTTTTTTAGTATCTGCTTCAGAAATATCTGCATATTGATATATTTTACGAATTTCTTCAAGAAATGCAACGGCTTCTTCAGCACTGGATAGACATGGTTCTGTTACAAGTTCTAAAAGAGGTACTCCAGCTCTATTATAATTGATTAATGATACATCACTAAAATGATCCATAGATGCAGAATCTTCTTCTAAATGTATATCATGTATTTTTATTTCTTTTTCATAGGAACCACAATCAATAGTTACACTACCATTTGTTCCAACTGGATCATGCATTTGCGTTATTTGATATCCTTTTGGTAAATCTGGATAATAATAGTTTTTACGGTCGAAGTACATGTACTCTGGAACCTTACAACCTAAAATAAGAGATGCAAGTATTGCCTTTCTAACACATTCTTTATTTAAAACCGGAAGTGTCCCTGGAAAAGCCATATCAACTGGTCTAACATTTATATTAGCAAGTTCACTAAAATCATTTCGTGCACTAGAGAAAACTTTAGAATTACTTTTCATTTCACAATGCATTTCAAGTCCAATAACTGCTTTATATTTATTCATTTGGTACCTCCGCGATCATATCTTTATAGTCCATTTCATCTTCCAATGCTTTAGCAATATTTAGAACTTTTTGATCTTCATAACAATTGCATGTAATATTAACACCAACAGGCAAATTATTAATAAAGCCATTTGGAATTGTAATTGATGGGAAGCCACCAAAGTTACCTATTTGTAAATGGTTTTCTAGAACTGATATTTCGTTTGAGCTAACCATTTCTTTTGATTCTTCTAAAAGAGGTGCTATTCCGCTAGAAACTGGCATTATTAGTCCATCATACTTTTTAAATAGTTCTTTAAATTTATTAGTAATTAGTCTTCTTACTCTAGCAGCATTTAAAAAGTATCTTTCTTGATTTTCTTTTTGAAGAACATAAGATCCAATTACAAATCTTCTTTTAATTAATGGAGAAAAGCCTTTTGTACGATAGTCTTTCATCATTTCTAAGACTTTGTCTCCATTACCTCGAGGACCAAATGATATGCCCGTTAAATTAGACATATTACTTGTTGCTTCGGCACATGATAAACATACATAGACACTTGGGATAGCATTTAGTAATGTTTTATCAATTGAGATCTCATCAACTGTCATTCCTATCTTTTGTGCTATTTCAAGGGTTTCCTTAAAGTTTTCTAAATGTTTTTTCAACATTTGGGAAGGATTATTATAATTTTCAATATTGCATATTTCTTTTATGAAAAATAGTTTTTTATTCTTTACATCAGTATTTAAATCTCGATATAAATTGATATTACTTGAATCCCAGCTTGTTTGGTCATTTTCATCTATTCCTTTCATAGCGTCAACAACTATTGCTGCATCTTCGACACTTCTAGCAAGAACACCACAAGTATCTAAGCTTGATGCAAAAGGAAATAATCCATATCTAGAAATCATACCATAAGTGGGTTTGTATCCCACAATACCACAAAATGCTGCCGGTTTACGAATTGAGTCACCAGTATCACTGCCCAGAGCGTATGGATAAACACCAGCTGCAACTGCGGCCGCACTTCCACTTGATGAACCAGCACACATTCTTTTTGTATCCCAAGGATTTCTTACAATCCCAGTATGTCCAGTTGTTCCAGTTCCACCCATACCAAATTCATCTAATACAGTTTTATTTACAGCTACTGCTCCACATTTCTTTAAATTTTTAACTGCGGTGGCATCAAAAAATGGAATATAATTTTTTAAAGTATTACTCGAACCAGTTGTTAATATATCTCTGGTTGAATAATTATCTTTTATTCCATAAGGAATACCAGAAAGTAAATTTTCTGTTATTTCTGTTTCTTTAGCATCGTCTAAAATAGTTACAAATGGATTGCATATTTCTTGTAGCTGTTTAGAGTTTAAAATTGCTTCATCTATTAATTCTTTACTAGTAATTTCTTTATTTATTAACATTTCATGTAATTTAACAATACCTGCTTTTTTCATTCTCCCACCACCTTAGGTACACTTACAAAATTATCTTCTACAGCATCACAATTTTGTAAAAGTTCATCTATAGGAGTACTTTCTTCGGCAATATCTTCTCTTAAAGTAAAAGAAAAATCGTCTAATGCATGAGTCTGAGGTTCAACACTTTCAATACCAGGAATGTTTGCAATTAATTCCATTGACTTTTCTATGATATCAAACTCGTCTAAAACCATTTTATTTTCTTCTTCTGTAAGACCAATAAGTAATTTATCGGCATACATATCTACCATTTCTTTTGTAAATTTACTCAAAAGTATCTCACTCCTTTATATTTTTAAGTATTTCTTCCAATCTTTCATGAAACTCTTCAATTGTACCATTATTTAATATAAAATAATCAGCATAAGCTATTGGGCCACCTTTGGCAGCTGTTTCTATTTCAGAAATATCTCTTGTTTTAGCTTCTTCGTTTGTGTATGATCTGTGAGGTCTTACTGAAAGTCTATCATAACGTACCTTTTTATCTGCAACAATTGCAATACTTGTTAATTTAAATTCTTTTTCCAAAATTTCTAATTCATCCCATGAATATAGACCATCTAGTACTACGTTATTATTCTTAGAAAGTTCTTTGATTTTAGGAAGAAGTACTATAGCATAAGCTCCCATTCCTAGTTCTTTTCTCAGCCTTTGTCTCATCATACTTTCATTTTCTGGAGTAATTTCTAAACCTTCTTCTTTTAGTTTATCCATTGTAACTCCACCAAAATATACCTTTTTATAACCTATATTTTCTAAATATTCAGAGGCAATGGATTTTCCACTGCCACACATACCAACAATTGCTATAATTTTTCCCATAAACACCTCTAAAATTCACATGAACCTGGAGTTCTTGGATATGGAATAACATCTCGAATATTTTCAATACCTGTTAGGTACATAATAAGTCTTTCAAATCCCATTCCAAATCCTGAATGAATACATCCGCCATATCTTCTTAGATTAACATACCAATCTATCGTTTCTTTATCGACTCCTAGTTCTTCCATACGTTCTAGTAAAACATCAAGTTTTTCTTCTCTTTGTGAACCACCAATTAGTTCTCCAGCTCCAGGAACTTCTAAATCAACTCCAGCTACTGTTTTACCATCTGGATTAAGCTTCATATAGTAAGCCTTAATGTCTTTTGGCCAATTTTTAACAAATACTGGGCCATTAAAGTGATTTGTAAGCCATTTTTCGTGTTCTTTAGCTATGTCATCATCATAATCCGGAGTAAATTCCCATTTTTCTCCACTATTTTTAAGTAAGTCAATTACATCTTTATGATCTATTCTAACAAAGCTGCTATTAATAACCTTTTCTAGTTTTTCTTTTAATCCTTTTTCTACAAATTTATCAAAGAATTCAATTTCTTCTGGACAATTTTCTAGAACGTACTTAACTATATATTTTAGGAAATCTTCTTCAATATCCATTAAGTCTTCTAAATCAGCAAAAGCAATTTCTGGTTCAATCATCCAAAATTCATTGGCATGAGTTTTTGTATTTGAATTTTCACATCTAAAAGTTGGTCCGAAAGTATAAATTTTGCTGAACGCAAGAGCAAATGTTTCACCGTGAAGTTGTCCTGAACCTGTGATAAAAGTCTTTTTATTAAATAAGTCTTTATTATAGTCAACTTTGCCATCTTTTTTAGGTAGATTATCTAGATCAAATGTAGTAACTTTGAACATTTGGTCTGATCCTTCACAATCTGCTGTTGTTAAAAGTGGTGTATGCACATAGATATAATTTCCATCTTGAAAATATTTATGAATTGCATAAGCTGCTACACTTCTTACCCTAAATACTGCTTGAAAAGTATTGGCTCTAGGTCTAAGATAAGCAATACTTCTTAAAAATTCCATACTATGTTTTTTAGGTTGAAGTGGATAATCTTCTGGACAATCACCTAAAAGTTCAATAGTCTTTGCTTTTAGTTCATAATCTTGTCCACTACCCTCAGACTTTACGTAAACTCCAGAAACCTTAATGCTTGAGCCATTATGTAGCTTCACTATTTTATCAAAATCCATCAACTCTTTAGTATAGACAATTTGCAAGTGTTTAAAACTCGTTCCATCTGAAAAGTCAATGAAACCAAATTCTTTTTGAGGTCTATGATTTCTAATCCATCCACTAATCTCTATTTCTTTACCTATATATTTACTTTCTTCTTTTTGTAATTCTTTTACTGTCATTTTAACATCCTTCTTTCTAAATATTTCCTAAAATATAATCAACTATTTCTGATTCATCAATTTTAAATTCTTCATTTACATGATTATCTCTAACAGTAATTATGCCTTTTTTTAAATCTTCGTCTTTTAGTAAAATATCAAATTTACTATCATTTTTTTTATTTATTAACACATTTATATTATTTAATCTTAAATCTTGGGCAACTTTTAATGCATGGTATAATTCTTCTTCACTAACTGCTTTGATATTTACATCTATTATTCTTTGTAGTGCATCTATATTAATTTTTTTCATTAACTGATTTATAAGCTTTTTAATATCCAATTTAAAACTATTATTTGAACCACTACCAATAATAACATTTTCAAAAACATAGTTCCAAACTAAGTCATTATCATTTAAGTTAGTTAAATACTCTATATCTAAAATATCTAATAAATCACATAATTCAGCATTTTTATTAATTGATAGTTCAATATCTTCAAGACCAAGTCTTTTAAAAAGATAGTAACCTAAGCTAATTAGTTCAGCTTTGTCATATATAGTGTCATTTTCATTAAAGACATAAATATTTTCGAAATCACTTGTATAACATTTACTACTCTTTTCTTTTCCTAACACAATATCATAGCCGTAGTTATCCATTACTTGATTAATGATTTCAATTACAAAATTATATAATCTTGCTTCATCTTTATTTAAATTCATCATTATATCTGTCCTTTCAATATTACTTATTTTAACACAATTCAAAAGGAAATAGAATACTATTTCCTTAAATTTTATCAATATGTTTACGAAAATTACTTTTGCTACATATTTTCATTACTTTCTAACCAAGTCATAAAGTCATCTAATAGATCATAATTTGTATCTTTGTACTTTTTATATATAAGTTTTAACATTTCAATTACAGTGATATCTTTATCTTTGTAAGTTATAACTCTGAAAAATCTTGGTTTAACATACCTATTTCTTATAGTGTGCATGTTCCAGTCTTCCATATTTATGTTAGTGACATCGCTATACTCGCCATACATTTCTTTCATAAGCAAATAATCAACTGAGGTTGTGTCTTTACTTAGTCTTAGTTTTACTTCGTCATAGTCATTCTTATCATAGTCATAACCATTAGTTAAATTAAGTTCTAGATAAACATTTTCTAACATGTCATGATAATATTTGGTAAATAAAGCTTTTTTCTTTGCTTCATTTTTTTTATATTCTTTTGTTAGAAATTCGTTAACCCAATCATGAAGTTTTATGCTATAATTATCATCATCGTATTTTTTCTTTAAATTGTATTCTCCGAACATTCTATTCATCATCCATTTAAGCCAAACGTCTTGAAGTTTTAATATGCCACTGGCACCAATGGAGAAAAATATCTTTTCAGTTTCCTCGATCATTGATGCATTTTCACCGATTTTGGGAAGAAGATTATTTTTTTCAATTCTATCAATGTTATTTATATTTGTAAAATGAAAATATGAATGTTCTAAATTTATTTTATTTTCATCAACCCTTTTAAGCATTTTCTAAACCTTTCTATTCATCTAACTTTATATGAGCTTCTTTTAGTTGTTCTGGAAAAGCATCACCAGGACAGCCCATCATAGCATCAGCTCCATTAGCTCCGATTGGGAAAGGTACTATTTCTCTGATGTTTTCTTCATCTCTTAGAAGCATTATGATTCTGTCTAAGCCAGGTGCCATTCCAGCATGAGGAGGTGCTCCATATTTAAAAGCTTCATATAGACTTGGAAATTTAGATTTTACAACATCTTCGTTGTAACCCACAAGTTCAAAAGCTTTCTTTAGCACTTCTGGTGAGTGATTTCTAACTCCCCCACTAGCCATTTCAAAACCATTACAAACAAAGTCATATTGATATGCTTCGATTTCAAATGGATTTTTATTGTTTAGAGCTTCCAATCCACCCTTTGGCATACTAAATGGATTGTGAGAGAATTCAATAGCTCCTGTTTCTTCATTTTCTTCATAGAATGGAAAGTCATTAACTATACAAAATTCATATTTATCTTTATCTATTAAACCAAGTTCATTTCCAAGTTTAGTACGTAGATTTCCCATTATTCTTGCACATCTTTTAGGATCAGCTACAATAAATATTGCATCCCCTGTTTTTAAACTAAGTCTTTCTATAAGTTCTTTTTTAACATCATCATTCATAAATTTGGCAAGTGATGACTTAAATTCTAGTCCTTCTTTTACTTGGATATAGCCAAGTACTCCATGTATTCCTTTTACATATTCTTCCATAGATTTAAACCAAGAATTAGATTTTTCTAAATTTCCTACTTTAATACATCTAATAGTAGTATTTTTAAATGGTGCAAAATCACTTTTTTCCATAATATCAGTTATATCTTCGATGATTAAAGGATTTCTTAAATCTGGCTTATCACTACCGTATTTAAGTATTGCATCTTTATACTTAATTCTTCTAAATGGAGCTGGACTTACATATTTATCACTAAATTTAGTAAATATGTCATAATATAGTTTTTCACCAATTTTATAGACATCTTCATCGGTTGCAAAACTCATTTCAAAGTCTAATTGATAGAATTCCCCATATAATCTATCACTTCTTGGGTCTTCATCTCTGAAACAAGGTGCTATTTGAAAATATTTATTAAAACCAGAAACCATTAATAATTGTTTAAATATTTGTGGTGATTGAGGTAATGCATAAAACTTACCTGGAAATTTTCTTGATGGTATAATAAAGTCTCTGGCACCTTCTGGACTAGTGGCAGTTATAATTGGTGTTTGAATTTCTAGAAAATCTAAATCTTTCATTGAATTTCTGATAAAATCTATAACTTTACTTCTAAAAACTATTGTATCATGTACTTCCTTATTTCTTAAATCCAAATAACGATATTTAAGTCTTGTATCTTCATTAGATTCTTTTGATTTATTAATTTCAAATGGAAGTATATTAGTGCAATCCCCAAGAACTTCTAAAGTTTTTACTCTAACTTCAACTTCTCCAGTTTTCATGTTTTTATTAACCATATCTGGTGTTCTAGCTTCAACTAATCCTGTAATTGTAATAGTTGCTTCTCTATGTACATCTTTGAATAGCTCACCATCTTCACTAATTAACTGTACTATTCCAGTTTCATCTCTTAAAGTAACAAATATTAAATTACCTAAGTTTCTTATACTATTAACCCACCCAGCTAATTTAAGTTCTTTGCCTATATATGAAGAATCTACTTCTCCACAATAAATATCTCTATACATATTTCCTTTCATAATATCCTCCTTATATGTAAAAAGTTCTATAAATTAATATAGCTTAAGGACGAATAATAATCCGCGGTGCCACCTTAATTCATAGAACTCTATGCATCTTCATTTATATGCTGTATCGGGCTATCCCGTTTACCTTTTAGGCATTATCTTCATTAATATTCATTTACTAACTTTCACCAAATGTTAGCTCTCTTTAAAACTTCAATTAATTACTGGCTTGCCAATAAATTTATAAATACACTATACTACTTTTTTTGACATTTGTCTAGTTTTTTTCCTCTTTTGTCAGGATAAATCCATAAAATCACAAAAAATTACATAGTTAATACTTTTTGTATTTGCTCTTCAAAGTTCATACCTATTATATACCTAGTTAAGTTCATGCTTAATTTGGTCTTTTCTTTGTAACTTTTTAATAGTGCCATGCAAAATTATCTTATTATGTTTAAGTTCTTTTTTGCAACTTTATGAATTTATCATGATATTATTTTACAAATATAAAACAAAAGGCTAGTTTATAGCCTTTTGTTTAAATATAACATACTTTTGAAGAAAATAATTAACAATGAATATTAATCCATCAACTAAAGCTTTTATAATGGTTGCGTTCCAATGGATATGTTTATACACTTTAGTAACTAGTGTTCCAGATATAGTGATATTAATGATTACTAAAATAAAATATTCTATGAAAGCTTTAAAATTTTTCTTAACATTATTTTTAAATACCAATTTTTTATTTATCACATAATTAAATATACTTGATATAGTTCTAGCTATATATGAAGAAATAAGTATACTTTCAGAAAATTTATTTTTAAGAAAATATAAAACTATACTAAAGGCTAGTAAATCTACGCCGAAAGATAATAGACTTGATACTAAATATGAAATTATTGTTTTATACTTGTTTAAAATTTTCACTTAAAACTCCAACAAAATTGTTATTGGTCCATCATTGGTGATGTTTAAAATCATTTCAGCTCCGAAAATACCTGGTTTAGTGGGAACTAATTTATTCATTTCTTCATTAAATCTTTCATATAACTTAATTGCTTCCTCACCATTTAAAGCTTTAAAATATGATGGTCTATTACCTTTCGTAGTATCAGCATACAAAGTAAACTGCGAAATAGATAAAATTTCTCCACCCACATCTAAGATGGATTTATTCATTACTCCATTTTCATCATCAAATATTCTCAGATTAGCTATTTTTTTAACCATTTTTAAAATATTATCCTCTGAGTCCTCTTGAGTAAATGAAACGAGTAAAACCATACCATTATCTATTTCATTTATAAGTTTACCATCAACTACAACATTACTTTTCTTACTTCTTTGAACAACTACTCTCATTATACTTCATCCTTTACTTCTATAACATTATGTATTTTTCTAATATTTTTCATAACATCTTCTAATTCTTTTTTGTCTTTTATTCTAATATTTAGTTCATATATAGTTTTATTATAAAGTTCTTTAGTATTACAACTTTTTACTATACATCCCATTTTTCCAACTTCAGTTATAATATTAACAAGTAAATCAAAACCAGATGTAACATACACATAAATATTAGTAAAATAATAATTACTGGCATCCGCATTCCACGAAACACTTACAACTCTATCATTATCTGGTACGTTGCTGCATCCCTTTTTATGAACACTAATACCTTGTCCTTTAGTTATGTAACCAACTATCTCATCGCCTTTAATTGGCATACAACATTTGGCAATATTTACCATAATATCAGGAATACCTTCAACTAATATATCACTTTTATAATTAATCTTTGGTGTATTAACTTTTCTTTCAAATAAAACGTCATCTACTTCATGTTTATCTTCTTTTGTTAAATTGATTATGTAGCTTGCTGTAAATCTTAAAGAACCAATACTTAAATATATTTCATCTAAATCTTTCATTTTTAAATCTTTAGTTATTTTATTTATCGCATCACTATTTAAAACATCATTAAACGATAGTTTTCTTTTTCTTAGTTCTGTTTCTAAAATATTTTTACCTTTGGCAATGTATTCTTCTTTGTCTTGTTTACTAAAATAAGCTTTTATTTTATTTTTAGCTTGACTAGTTTTAACAAATGATAGCCAATCTTTATTTGGTGAACTATTATTATTAGTTTTAATGTTTACGACATCATCATTTTTAAGTTCATAAGAAAGTGGCACAATTTGATCATTTACAATGGCCCCAACAGTGGTATCACCGACATGGGAATGTATTCTATAAGCAAAGTCTATTGGTGTGGAACCTATGGGAAGCTCAACAACATCGCCTTTCGGAGTATATGTATAAATCAAATCACTAAAGATATCACTATTAACGATATTTTCAAAGTCGGCGTCGGTATCATTATTGCTTGCTTCAATAACATTTCTAAACATTTCAAGTTTTTGTTCCATTACATTTTGGATTTTTTTAGCACCTTTTTCTTTATATGACCAGTGACTTGCTATACCTTTTTCAGCAATTTCATCCATTTCATAAGTTCTAACTTGAACTTCAAAAACATGACCTTCAACTCCATAAACTGTGGTATGAAGAGATTGATACATATTCTCTTTAGGGCTTGCAATGTAATCTTTGAATCTCTTTGGCATAGGCCTAAATCTTGAATGTATTAAACCAATAACTTGATAACATTCTGATTCTTCATTAACAAATATACGTAAAGCTAAAATATCATATATTTTATTCCACTCTTTACCATTAGAAAGCTTATTGTATATGCTATATACACTTTTAACTCGGCCCTTTATTTCAAATTTAATGCCTGCGTCTGTTAAAATTTCTATTAAGCTGTTTTTCATTTCTTCAAGACAATCATTTAGTTCATCAACAGTTTCATTTAGTTTTTCAAGTATATCATTATAAACGTCTGGTTTTAAGTAATATAGCGATAAATTTTCTAGTTCACTTTTAATAGAATTAATACCAAGTCTATGAGCAATTGGCACTAAAACAGACATTGTTTCTTCAGCTTTTTGTTTTTGTTTTAAAGGATTAATTGCCCAGTTAGTTCTCATGTTGTGAAGTCTATCAGCAAGCTTAATATATAAAACTCTAACATCTTCAGCAAGACCAACTAATATTTTTCTTAAATATATAACGCTAGACTCATTATTATCAGGAAGCTCTAGTTTATTAATTTTGGATACACTTAAAACAATTTTA
Source organism: uncultured Bacilli bacterium (assembly GCA_934101495.1). Taxonomy (GTDB): domain Bacteria; phylum Bacillota_I; class Bacilli_A; order RF39; family UBA660; genus Onthocola_B. The sequence continues at coordinate 17,703 of CAKORG010000007.1, read as the reverse complement.
GCTATATCTTCTCCGAAATCTTCTACTAAGTCTTCATAAACTTTTGAACCATTATTGATTACTTCATGTAAAAGTGCTGCAATAATTGTAGTATCATCAACATTAAGTTCCATAAGTATTTTGGTAACTTCAAGTGGATGAGTTATAAAGTCATCACCTGTAAGTCTTTTCATTCCCTCATGTTCTTTTTTTGCATATTCATAAGCTCTTTTTATAGTTTCAAAATCATCTCTTTTAGAAAGAGATGATGCTAAATCTTCAAATCTAATTGTATCTGGCAAAATAACCACCCTCCAACATATATTTATTATATAACATTTTTATATTTAAATAAAGGAGAAATAACCTATCATGAGAAAAAACTTATTCATAAAATCAACTTTAATACTTATTTGTAGTGGTTTTTTAACTAAAATCCTGGGTTTTATTATCAAAGTTATTTACACTCGTATAATTGGTGAATATGGAATAAGTTTATATGCTATTGCTGCTCCGACATATTCACTGCTACTTACTATTGCCACTTTAGCTATTCCTATTTCTATATCAAAACTAGTCTCAGAAAATAAAGGGCGTTCTATACGTATTCTTACTTCAGCTGCATTTTTAATTTTATTTATTAATTTTATACTTATTTTAATTATATTACTAACTAGGAATTTTCTCGCAACCAGTCTTTTAAAAGAACCACTTGCATCACCGATATTACTTGCTTTTGCTCTTACGTTACCTTTTGTATCAATTTCTTCTGTTTTAAAAGGCTATTTTGCAGGTAAACAAAATATGGTTCCTCATGCAACAAGTAATATTATAGAACAAATAATTAGACTTATCATAATTATCATAGTACTTCCCATTCTTATGAAAAAATCAGTAATGCATGCTGTCATAGGCTTAATACTTTTAACTATTGCATCGGAAATATCATCTATTATTGTATTTTTGTTTTTTATTCCTAAACATATTAATTTTAAAACTAATTTACTTCCAAGTAAAAAACATACTAGAGATATATTAAATATTTCTATACCTACAGTATCAAGTAGAATAATTGGTAATATAGGTTATTTCTTAGAACCAATTATACTTACCAATTTACTTTTATTTTCAGGTTATCCGTCTTCGTATATATTACGTGAATACGGTGCTTATAATGCCTACTCTCTTGCACTACTTACTATGCCAGGTTTCTTTATTGCTGCCATATCTACATCACTATTACCTGAAATAAGTAAATTTCATGGTGAAAACAATACTAAAATGATAAAAAGAAGAATACACCAAAGCATAATATTTGCTCTTTTAATAGGTATATTCTTCTCGTTTATCATCTTTACATTCAGAGATACTTTACTTTTCTCTTTGTATAATACTACAAGTGGTTCAGATTATATCAAAGTCTTAGCTCCATTTTTTGTTTTGTTTTATCTTGAAGGAGTTCTTACATCTAGTCTTCAAGCACTTGGTTATGCCAAAACTACGATGAACATAACTTTATGGGGAGTTATTTTAAAACTTTTAGTTATGGCAATCTTATCTTTATGTCACATAGGTATTTATAGCCTAGTAGTAGCAGAAATAATAAATATTTTATTCGTGGTATTTCTTAATTTCAAATATTTAAAAAAATATGTTTAAACTTCGAGTCTAATTGGATTAGATTGAGTTCCGGATCCACTGGAATATGTTACTGATGGTAGAAGGTAAAATGTAGGACGAATTGCAAAGACGCCATCAGTATTATCGAAACTTAAGTTACCTCCGTCAGGCAAGTAAAACACAGTATAATTTTCATCGGACTTGCGCGTAATTGTCCATTCGGATAGTCCCATATACATCCAATTTACTGCTTTTACGATATTATTGCCATATCCATTTCCTGAATCAACTCCCAATTTTCTTGTCCATGCACTTGGATCTGCCGCAAATCCATAATCGCTTACATACATTAACCCTACTTTTGCTGTATACTCAGTTTTACTTTCTGTTAAATTTAATCTTTCATTTTTGTATACTGTCGCTGGTACGACTTCAACTATATTTACATACGTATTTCCTCCAACTTTCCACACAGCATTCTCAATCATACAAATACATTTGATATACTTCTAATAAATGTGTCTTATGATTAGAATAAATGCAAAATAAAACAACTTTTGTAAGTTGTTTAAACCATAAATAAATAATTTATTAAATTAGTAAATTTATCTAGGTGAAAGAAAACAATAAATAAAGCTCCTGCTAAAAAGGGACCATATGGAAATTCATTTTTCTTCATGATATATACACTAGCAACAGCATATGGAAGTGCAAGGAATGTTGATAAAACTAGAGCAACAATACCTAATTTCAAATCTAAAGCAAGCCCCATTATAAATGCAAATTTGATGTCTCCTCCACCTAAGGAATCTTTTTTTAGAATTAGTGTTCCAAGTTTTTCGATTAACAACATAATAAAGAATAATATTAAACCAGAAATAATACTATATATTGTGTTTTTAAATCCAAAATAAATTAATTTTAGAATAATGATAAGAACAGTTGAAAACAATAACGGTGAGTCTAAAATAATCATATACCTGAAATCCGATATGAATATTATAATCATAAGAGATACAATAATTAAACCAACTAAGTAATTGTAACCAAAGGGAAAATAAATACTTGTAAGCAAAAATAATAAGCCGGTAAAAAATTCTGCAAATATATTTTCACTGCTTATTTTTTTACCACAATTGGTACATTTTCCTCTTTGGAATATATACGAAAGTATGGGCACTAGATTATACCATTTAAGATTCATTTTACAATTATCACATCTACTTCTAGATTTAACAATATCTTCTCCTTTTGGAAGCCTAGTTCCTAAAACAAGATAAAAGGAACCCATTATAGTTCCTAATATAAATGATAATATTTTCACAAAAACCCTCCTTAACTATTTTGAATTGTTGCATATAAATTGAACATTGGAATAATTACAGCAATGATTATACCTCCAACAATTACCGCTAAAAAAGCAATCATAATTGGTTCAATAAATGCTTTTAAACTATTAATCATATTTTTATGTAAACCTTGATAATAATCACTAACCTTTTGCATCATTTCTGCAAGTTCACCAGTTGATTCTCCAGTAACTATCATGTAATAGGCAACGTCTGGAATTGCCCAGTGATCTTTGAATGCATCACTTATTTTATCCCCTCTTACTATGTTTTGAATAGTCTTATATAAAATAGATTTATAAACTTCATTATTAGTAATTTTGCTTAAAATATCCATACTATCTGTTATAAATACATTGTTACGTAAAAGTGAAGCAAATGTCTTACTAAATATAGTAAGTTCATTATAAATAATTATATCTTTGATAACTGGTAACTTCATTAAAAATATTTGCATACTAGTTCTGAATGCTTTAACATGTTTATAAAGAAGTGTAATACCAATTATGATCACAGCTATAATTATAAGTACTAGATACCAATCATTTTTAATAAAAACACTTAAATTAATTACAAATTTAGTAATACCTGTAATTTGTGCTCCTTGTTGAGCATAAATTTCTTCAAATTGAGGGACAACATAAACCATAATAAATGTAATAACAGCAACAGAAAAGACAGAAACAATTAAAGGGTATGTCATAGCACTTTTCATTTGCTTTTTTGTTTCATCTATTTCGGTGTAATATGCAGCCATATCATCTAGGGTTTCTATTAAAGTACCACTTGCTTCAGCGGCTTTTATCATATTAATTAATAATGCTGGAAACATATTACCTTGTTTTTCTAAAGCTGAGGAAAAACTTTCTCCGAGTGTAAGTTCATATGATATAGCTTTGAACGCAGTAGTTCTTGCTTTATTCCCTTTCATTTGTGTTGTAAGTATCTTAACAGACTCATTTAATGTAAGTCCCGCTTTAATATAAGTTGATAATTGTGTAAGCCAAAATATTAAATCTTTTGTTGACATTTTTTTGCCTAGAAATGAAGAATCTTTGAATGCAAAATCAATAAATGGTGAAGTTTTAATAGAATATACATCATATCCTTCATTAAGTAAATAAGCATTTATATCAAGCTTGCTTAAGCCATTCATTGTTCCAGTTACTATTTTACCTGTATGATCTCTAATTTTATAATAATAAACATGTGGTTCTTTACTTCTGGTAGCTCCCGCTGTTTGCAAGTCAACTAGTAGTTCTTTTTTTTCTTCTTCAAGTCTTGCTAACGTTTTTGCACTATATTTGTAAACTTTTTCTTTTTTTACTTTTCTTTTTGTTCTTTCGTATATTTTATCTTCTTCAGTTATAAATGCTTGTTTAGTAGTTTGATATGTTCTATCTACTGTATAACTTGCTCCGGTATATAAATTAGCCCACATCTCATAAAAGATATATTTTATGCCAAGAAAAGCATATTTAATTATATTCATAATAATCTTAAATGGATTATAACTATCTGATTTAGTATTTTCTGTAATCATATTACAACACCCTTTACTATATTTAAGTATAACAAATTTCTCTAAATAATACAATCAATTATTGATATTTTTTTCATATAATTATATAGGTGATCATATATGTTTGGTACTAATGTTGTAAAAAGTTCATTGAGTTTAGGTAAAATCTTGTCAGGTATTTCTAAAGGTTTAGGTATTGTAAATCAAGCTATTCCCATTTATAAAGAAATTAAACCTATGATGTCAAATGCTAAAAAAGTATTAGAAATTGCTAAGGCGTTTAATAAAAGCAGTAATACTAAAACAATGGATGTTACGCCAAAAAAAGAAGTAACAAAAACTGTTACTCCAAGTGTTATAACTAATTCTTCTCCTAGTCCTGTTTTCTTTCAATAATATTTATATATTCCAAATATTTATTATTTTTAGACTTTGCATATATTTTTTTATACTTATCTAAAACATACAATTTGTATTCTGAGTCGTTACTTTTACCAACTAATATATCATAATTACTTAAGATTTCTTTTCCCTTTTCATATTTTATAATATCATAGTAAATATTATTATCTTTAATGATGATTTCTTTCGTTATTTTATAACCTTTTTTATTCATAAAAAGTCGTAGCTTATCTACGTTTTTATGACTAGATATAATTAATTTTTTAGGTAGATTTTCTCTATCTAATATTTTTTTTATTGTATCTGTACCCATTCCTGAAATAACTGCTGTATCATATTCATCATCTAAATTATCAAAGCCATCACTTACAATAAGTTTTATTTTATCACTTAATTTATGTTTTTCAAGATTAACTTTAGCAAATTCTAAGGCATTACTTGATATATCACTTCCAGTAACATTTTTAGTTATTTCGTTTTCATAAAGATAAATTGGTAAAAGTGCGTGATCTGTACCGATATCTATGAGTTTACTATCTTTATCAACTAAACTTGCTAGGGCCTTAATTCTTATCATTCTTCTAAGAAATCCTTTAATTTTTTGGCACGAGATGGATGTCTTAATTTTCTTAAAGCTTTTGCTTCAATTTGTCTTATTCGTTCTCGGGTTACATTAAATTTTTTACCAACTTCTTCAAGCGTATGGCATGTTCCATCAAGTAAACCAAATCTAAGTTCTAAGACTTCTTGTTCTCTTGCTTGAAGTGACATTAAAACTTCTTTAATTTCTTCTTTCAATATTTCATTTTCTGTATATTCTTCTGGTGATAAACTAGATTCATCTTTTAGAAAATCACCTAAATGAGAATCGTCTTCTTCACCAATCGGAGTTTCCAAAGATACTGGTTCTTGACTAATCTTCAACACTTCTCGAACTTTATCTACACCAACACCCATTTTTTTAGCAATTTCTTCTTCACTAGGTTCACGATTGAGTTCTAGTGTAAGTTGTCTTTGAACTCTACTCATCTTATTAATTGTTTCAACCATATGAACTGGAACACGTATAGTTCTTGCTTGATCGGCGAGTGCTCTAGTAATTGCCTGTCTAATCCACCAAGTAGCATAAGTTGAAAATTTATATCCTTTGTCATAGTCAAATTTTTCAACGGCTTTCATAAGACCAATATTTCCTTCTTGAATTAAGTCTAGAAACAAAAGTCCACGACCTACATATCTTTTGGCAATTGATACAACCAGACGTAAGTTAGATTCTGCCAGTATTCTTTTAGCTTCCTCATCATCTACTGCTACTCTTTTAGATATTTCAGCTTCTTCATCGGTTGAAAGAAGTGGAATTCTTCCTATTTCTTTTAAATACATTCGAACTGGATCATCAATATTAACATCTTTTGTAATATCTTCATCACTAAGAATTATTTCTTCTTTTTCTTCGGGTTTGATTCTAGCTTCTCCGGTATTGCTGTCAACATCTGCTTCCGCAACAACTGCTATATTGTTATCAACCAATTTGTTATATAAATTATCTAATGCGTCGTTATCAATATCTAGCCCTTTTAATTCTACTGCTAAATCTTCATAAGTTATAAAACCTTTTTCTTTACCTTTTTCTATTAAGGTATTTTCTCTTTCTTCTAGAGTTTTAATTGTTTCCATTACTCACACTTCCTTTTTAAATCAATAAGCTTTTCAAGTAGCTTTTCTTTTTTGCTTTGATCAAGCTCTTCCGCTATTTTACTTTTAAGCTTTTCTATTTCTTCTTTTTTATAAATATTTAATATAGCTTTTACGCACGAATCAAATTCATCATCACTTATAGAAGTATTCCCATTTTCACTTAAAATTATTTGTAAAAGTTCGTATTCATCTTCCTTATCCATCATATACGTGGTAAAATCAGCTACATCAATATCATTATTTTCTTTAGCAAAATATTCTATTTCACTAGCTAGAACTCTTTCTATCCTTTCTTTAAAGTACCCAAGTGTATTTTTATATATACTAATGTATTTAGTATCCATAAGCATATAATATAGTACTTTATGACTAGCTTTTTGATATTTAGACATTTTAGGTTTTATTATTACTTCTTTTATTTCCTTTTTCTTAGGAACATCTACCGTAGCCTTTTTCAAAACATCCACATCAATTTGGTAGTCCTTGCTTATTTTAGATATAATTAGCTCTTTTGTCAAGTCATCTTGATTATTTAAGCTATTAATTACTTCTTTTACATAAGTAATCATATCCTCCATATTATTTAAATTTTTATTTTTCTTTAAATATTCTATTTTAAAATCTATATATTTAATAGCATTATTTATATTATTTTCCATGGCATCTATGCCATATTTTTCTATGTATTCATCTGGGTCTTTAGCTCCACTTAATCTTATGACTCTTGTATCAATGCCACTATTTATTAAAATTTCACCATTTTTTACAGTTGCTTCCAATCCAGCATTATCATTATCAAGCATTAAAACTACTGGCACCTTTAATCTTCTTAAAATATCAATTTGTTCATTAGATAAAGCAACTCCCATAAGTGCCACAACATTTTTAAATCCTTTAGCACTCATCTTTATGGCATCCATATTACCTTCAACTACAATAACACATCTTTTTTCTCTAATAAAGTTTTTGGCATTATGATAATTAAATAATAAACTACTTTTTTTAAATATCTCTGTTTCCTTTGTATTTAAATACTTTGCTGTATTATCCTCACCATTAAATATTCTTCCTGTAAAACCAACAACTTCTCCTTTTAAATTCTCTATTGGAATAACAATTCTACTTATAAACGTATCATAAATATTTGTATTAACTTTATTAATAAGCCCTAGTTTATCTAGAGTATCTATACTCCATCCTTTTTTACTTGCTATTTTATAAAATGTATCTTTTTCATTTAAAGCAAGCCCTAGCTTAAATTCTTTAATAATAGCATCATTAATACCTCTTTTACTTAAGTACTCACGAGCTTTTATACCATCTGTTGTATTTATATTGTTAATATAATACTTACTTGCAAAATCATAAACTTCAAAGTCTTCTTTGTTCTTACTATCTACATTAACATTTAAATCTTTAACATTTAGATTATAACCAATCTTATCCGCAACAATTTTAATTGCTTCTAAAAATGAAACGTTTTCATACTTCATCACAAAAGTAAAAACATTTCCTCCAGTTCGACATGTAAAACAATTAAATATTTGTTTTTCTGGTGAAATAATTAAACTTGGTGAATGGTCATTATGAAATGGACAAAGGCAAACATAGTTTTTTCCTTTTTGACTAACATTTAGGTAGCTAGAAATAATATCAACTATATTAGCACGACTTCTAATTTCATTTATTTCTTCATCTTTTATATAAGCCATAACATTCCCCTTTATCCCCTTGTTAAAAATCGTTACTATTATATCACTTTTTTTGCCATATTGCAAACAATTTCACGCATATTTTCAATATTTTTACAAAAAGAAAAAATATAGCCCATAAATTAAGCTATATTCCCTTGATTTTCTAAAACATCAAATTCAGCAGCTATATAAAGATCAGTTTTTACTTCTTTAACTATTCTATAGTGGCCTTTATCTAATTTACCATAGTATCTTTCCCAATTAATTTCTTGAGTATAAGTATTGTCTTTGTTATCTACAACATTTTCTCCAGTCATAACGGTAACTTCATGTTTAATTTTAGACTCAAGCCTATACCATTTTTCATTTTTCTTATAATCAATTTTAAATTCACTATTTATTAAATTTACATTTTCATCACTAGATAAATTTGTAATAATTACTGTTGCGCCCGTATTTGTAAGGCTTCCCTCTTTAATTTTCATAGTAATATTTTCTGCTAAATTTAAATTCTTAATTTCTTTTGGTTTAAAACATATAAGCAAAGCAAGTAAAACTACAAATAACACCAAAACACTAACCACAATCACAACTCTTTTTTTCATAAGCACCATCCTTATCATTAAGATACTATATATTTATTTTTTTTGCAAGTAAAATATCATAAATTATAGAAATTACCGCAGTACTTAAAACCATACCATAATAAGGATTTAAAACTTTCATAAAAACAAATCCAATTATCCCAATTAATAAACCATAAATCATCATATTTTTCTTTAAAACCGGACTTTTATCTGGTATAGTTGCAATAAATAAAATAGTTAAAATAGCATTACCATTTAATAAAAATGTATAATCTTTAAACAAAATACTTAATGCAGAAAAAATAAGAAGACCAAAGATACTAATTAAATATTTATAGTTATTAGTAAATGTAAGAACAATTGCTATAATGACACCTAAAACAATTGATGTTGATGCAATGCCTCCGATATTTCTTCCCCATAAATAGTCCCAAGTACTAAAGGCATAAAGACTTGTATCATCCATGGGACCTGCAAATTTACCAAAGAAAGATAAAACTAGTATTACTAAAGCTACATTATAATACTTTCTAAAAAGTAGAAAGATAAATACAATACCAAAATAAACAAATAAATTAATATTCAAAGGCATAAACAAAGGAATTAGAAACAAACTCAAGAAAGTTAAATCAAATTTAAACTCTTTTTTTAATATTTTATTAGTTAAAAAGTAAGCTCCAACAGATGAAATAAGCAAATATACTATTTTAAACATTTCTAAAAAACTAACATAATCTTTAGAATAAAGAAGTATTCCATTTTTATAAAATCCATACAAATAGAGTGGTAATAAACAAATAATATATTTTATAATATTCTTTTTTAAATCATTTTTATCATGTAAATAAACATTCATACTACTTTAACCTTTCTCTTAAATTTATATAACAAGGACAGATATATGTACATAAGCCACAATCTATGCATTTTTCTTTATCCTTTAAGCTTACTGGATTTACACCATAAGGACATATACTTATGCATTTACCACATCTAATACATTTGCTTTCCTTAATATTTCTTTTTTTCATAATATTTATAGATTTCACTTCTTCAGTAATAATAAAATTATTTATATCATCAATTTTAAAACCATTCATTAGCCCATTTATAATATAATCACAAGTTTCATTAATATCAATATACTTATCAATTACATCTTTTAAAGAAGTATTTATTTTCACCCTCAGCACTTTATTTTCCTTTATAGCATCACCAGATATAGTAATTAACTTCGTAGTACTCAACTTTCCTTTAAATAAATTATATATTTTAACAAGTTCTGTAACACTTAAATATAAGGTATTGCCTTTTAACCTTAAATATTTACCTAATACTTCATTATTTTCCATTAAATATTCATCATTTACTAGGCTTAATTTAATCTCAGGATAACTACCTAAAGTACTTAAGCATTCATCAATTACAAAAGCATCTGTATTTTTTAAAACAAGTAAATTGATACTACATGTATAAAGATTAAATAATTTATCATAAAACCATAATATATCATTAATATTTTCTTTAAGCAAAAATACTTCATTATAAACATAAGGATTATCATTAATAGCAAATAAAACAATATTATCAAAAGTTTTACTACTTTTAAATTTATCAAATAATATCTTATCATTTTCAAGTAATCTAAGCATATTTGGTATAGTAAGTTTCATTTTCATATTATTATCTTTAAAATATTCTCTATAATCATTTTGAATAACTAAAGTATTTTTAAGTTTTCCCATGATATTACATTTTTTTATACCTAATACTTTACCAGATACTGATGATGATGTTTTATCAGCTATAATTTGATTTTTATAAACATATTCTCCATCTTTAACATAAATATCTTTGGCAGGAACGTATATATAATCAGGATTTAAAAAGTAAGTAATATTTTTATTAGGTACAATATTTTTATTCTTTGTTAGTATCACTTTTATCCCTACTTTCTAAATACTTTTTCAAATTAATTGCCACAGCTTCAGGTATTATCAAAGACAACTCTTCAACTGATGCTTCCCCCATTTTCTTAACACTACCATATTTTTTAATAAGTTCTTTCTTTCTAACACTACCAATACCATCAATATTATCAAGCAAGCTTCCAATAGAACCTTTATCACGTAAAGTCTTATGATAGTAAATCGTATACCTATGTACTTCATCTTGTATTCTAGTTAAATAATGAAAAACATCACTCATTCTAGGTATTTCAATTGTATTTAATGTATCACCATCAACAAGTTCATTGGTTCTATGATGATCATCTTTTCTAAGACCACAAACTTTAATATTTAAATGAAGTTCATCTAAAACAGTTTTGCAAGCATTTATTTGACTTACACCACCATCCACAAGTATTAAATCTGGCATTTCACTTTGCTCAACCATACATCTATAATATCTTCTGTAAACAACTTCTCTCATGGTATTATAATCATCATTTTTATCTATACTTACTTTATATTTACGATACTCTTTCTTAGCAGGCTTCCCATTTTTAAACACAACCATTCCAGATACAGCATAAGTACCAAATAAATTTGAGTTATCAAATGAATCTATTCTATTTAAAACTTCCATATTAAGTAGTTTTCTTAACTCATCATTAGCAAGCACACTTCTTTTTTCATCATTTTTAATAATAGTTATTTCTTGTTCTAGAGCAATTTTAGCATTTTCCTTAGCCATATTAAGTAAATTTTTCTTTTTTCCCTTTTCAGGAACTACAACTTTAGTACCTAAAATATTACCTATAATTTCTGTATTCAAGTCTTTTTCCACTAAAAGTTCTTTAGGTATTTCATGTCTTTCATAAAATTTCAAAATATATGAATTAACTTCATCTAAAATATCACTCATTAAGTAGAATTTATCATTATTTCCACCCACTATTTTACCATTTCTAACAAATAGTATTTGGACAGATACAATACCTTCATCAAGATAATATGATATTACATCTCTATTTATATAATCATGAAGTTCAACCTTTTGTTTATCAAGAACTACTTTAATATAATCAAGTTCTTTTTTTAGTTCTAAAGCTGCTTCAAAATTAAGCATATTACTAAATGTATTAATCTTTTCCATTATTTTATCCATTAATATTTTATCATTACCTCGTAAAAACTCTAAAATATCTTTTTCCATTTTATATAAAGCTTCTTTATCTGTCTTTTTAGAGCAATAACCTAAACACTCACCGATATGAAAATATAAACAAACATCCTTAGGCATTCCTTCACATTTTTTCAAAGGATATAATCTATTTATTAAATTAACAATCTTTCTAGCAGCATAAGCATTCGGATAAGGACCAAATAAAAGCTTTTTATCTTTCCTTTTAACACTTAAATACCTAGATACTTTAAGTTTTGGATAGGGTTTGCTTATGTATTCAATATATGGATATGATTTATCATCTTTAAGCAGTATATTATATTTTGGATCATATTCTTTAATTAAATTAAGTTCAAGAATAAAGGCTTCTTGTTCAGTTGATGTTGTAATATAAGTAAAATCAACCACTTCACTAACCATTTTAGCAGTCTTTCCCATAACATTACCTTTAAAGTAACTATTTACTCTTTTATACAAATCTTTAGCTTTACCAACATAAATAACTATATTATTTATATTACGCATTTGATATGATCCAGGTAAATGAGGAATAGTTTTTAACTTTTCTTTTAGCATAAGTAACCTCCATAAATATATTATACTACAAATTTTGACAATTTTACGATATAATTAATACATGAAAGGAAAATTTTATGAAATTAATTAAAACAAATAAAGAAGAAATAAAAAAATCTAAATTTATAGCTTATTATTATGAACTTGATGATACCAATGATATAAAAATCATAATAGATGAACTTAGAAAAGAACATAAAAAAGCCAAGCATATTGTTTATGCTTATAAATTTGACAATACTGCAGGCAAAACTGATGATAAAGAGCCTTCTGGCACAGCGGGACTTCCTTTATATAATCTGCTAGAAGCAAATAACTTAAATAATAAAATGATTGTAGTTGTAAGATATTTTGGTGGCATTAAACTAGGTGCAGGGCCTTTAATGAGAGCATACAAAAATGCTGGAGTTAGTGTAATTAACTAACTCCATTTTTTTAAAATCCACCTTCACTACATAATTTATCTATTTTCTGCCACTTCATACCTTTCATAAAATCTGCACAATATTCAGGTAGCATATTTTTAATAAGTAAATTATACATACCAAGTCTTTTAACTCTTTTACCAAGTCTAGTATTAGCTTTATTTTCTTCAGCAAGCATTCCCATATAAAGAATACTAAATATTCTAAATACTTCATCTTTATATTCATCATAATGATTAGTAATAAGTCTTATTTCGTATGCAATATTCTTATCAAATCTTGAAGTAGTTTTATTATATAATTTAACAAAATCATCATATAACATACTAGATCTAAATACATTTGTTAATTTTTTTAACTCTTTAAAATATTCAACATCAAATGGTGCTTTTACTCTTCCATCATTTAACACTTCATAAACACACCAATTATCAAACTTTCCTTCATCAAAGAATAAATATCTTTTATCATCTAAATATATTTTCATAAACACCTATTTAGTTTCATAATTTGTAATAATTACTTCTTCAACTTTACCTCTTTTTTTACCATTAGCATTTATATTTCTTTTAGCTTCAATAAAATGAAAATTATAATCTTTATAAAGTTCACTTACTAAAATAGTATTATGATTAGAAAGCATAACAAAACAGCCTCTTTCATCTAATTCTTTAAATACTCTAGCAAGTCTTCTTTGTTCATCTTTATTAAACCCATCTTCAGTATAACTATTAAATGTATGAGTATCAGAATCATATGGAGGATCAAAATATATAAAATCTCCTTTTTTAGCATTTTTAACAGCTTCTTCAAAGTCTATAGATAATATTTCAATATCATTATAATTTAAATAACCACTTATAACACCTAAATTTTGTCCTTCATAAGTATTAACTTTATTTTTCTTTCCAAATGGTACATTAAACTCATTTTTACTATTAACTCTATAAAGACCATTAAAACACGCCTTATTTAAATAAATAGTTCTAGCAGCTCTTTTATAATCTGCTATTTTCTTAAATTTATTTTTATCTCGATCCAAATTTCTTATTTCATAATAATACTTTTCACTATGATTTGCTTCATGATGATTAAGTTCCTTGCACATTTTATCAAACTTATCACTATCTTTTATACACATAAAAATATTCATAAGTTCTTCGTTAGAATCATTTATAACAGCCTTTTTAGGTGACAGTTCAAAAAGAAAAGCTCCACCACCAACAAAAGGCTCAAAATAAGTATCAAATTCTTCTGGGGCATACATTTTAAGTTTATCTATTATTTGTCTTTTACCACCAGCCCATTTAACAAAAGGTTTACCTTTAATCATAATACTACCTCCGATATAAGATATTATAACATAATAAAAGACATTTTTTCTATCAAATGTCTTTTATTTTTAATTATTTTAAAAATTCAATTAATTCTTCTTTAGTTTTAAACCCTATACTTTTCTTTATTTCATTACCTTTATCAAATATTATAAGGGTTGGAATACTCATTACACCATATTTATTAGATATATTTTGAAATAAATCAACATTTACCTTTAATATATCAATATCATTAATTTCTTCAAGTATAGCACCAAGTCTCTTACAGGGTCCACACCAATCAGCATAGAAATCAACTAAAACTCTATTTTGAATTAGATTATTAAAATCTTCTTCTTTTTCTAAATATTTAATCATTTAATCACCTACTTATTTCGACTTCATTGTCAAATTCTATTTTCTTACTATCTATTAATTTTTGTGCTTCTTCAACAGATATAACTTTCCAATAGATCATTTGATGAAGCACTCTGTAATTAGCATCAGATCTATTATCATCTTCTTTTAATGAATTAACAATGTTATTAATATCTTCTAGAGCTAGTGTTGTACTAGTTGTCATCTTACCAATAAATGGAGTTCTTTCTAAAACTACAATCGCAAGTTTACTATCCATTACATACTTTTCTGTTGGTGCTAAATGTAAAAATACAAATGATACTAAAAATGCTACTATGACTCCTTCAACTAAACCAAGTAAAGCTCCAAGAATTTTAGAAGGAATAGCAAGTACTATTGTAAGTTTAAGTAATTTTTCAATTAATCCTGATAATGTAAGTAATATATTTAAAATACAATATAATATTACAAATACTACTATGAAAGAAATCATTTCATACATCAAAATATTAATTGATGTTATACCATCAAATATGCCTCCAAAATTAAAGAATGGTAAATGTTCCATTAAAAAGTTAGCTACAATATCCTTAAGGACAAAAGATACTACTAATATTGCTATCGTTCCTATTAGAGAAACACCAGTTTTAATAACCCCACGTTTAAACCCCAAGACTACGTAAAATAATACAATTAATATTATTACGGCACTCATTATATTCATTTTTCTACTCTCCTTATATTAATTATATTATAAATATGTACAAAAATAAAGTCAAATATTATCATTTTGTAAAAAAATATGATAAAATAATAAATGAAAG
This sequence comes from uncultured Bacilli bacterium, assembly GCA_934101495.1. GTDB lineage: Bacteria > Bacillota_I > Bacilli_A > RF39 > UBA660 > Onthocola_B. Next base: position 2,222 of record CAKORG010000007.1, on the reverse strand, counting down.
GAAAAATAATATGACAATAGTTTTTAAAGTAAGTGACAATATAAAATCTAAAATGATAAAATACTATGAGGATTTAAAAAGAGATAAAACTCCACCATATGCGATATTTCAAGCTGATGAAGGAGGTACAATTATAACACTTTATGAGTCAGGCAAAGCAATGTTTCAAGGAATTTCTGCAGATATAGATGCTAATATTTGGATTGATATGGAAAAGAAATTTAATGGAAGAATTATAGATGTTAAAACTGGAAAAGATAAAACTGTAAATAAAGATGCTAAAGAAAAGAAAACGTTTAATTATGACAAATATTCTACCATAGGTTCTGATGAAGTTGGAACTGGAGATTACTTTGGACCAATTGTAGTTTGTGCAACATTTGTATCAACTGATAATGTAGAATATCTACATGACTTAAAAGTAACTGACTCAAAGAAAATAACAGATGATTACATCAAACAAATAGCACCACTAATTATGGAAAAAGTTCCCTACTCTGCATTTATTCTAACAAATAAAGAATATAATAATTTAAATCACGAAACAGTAAACATGAACAAAATAAAAGCAATACTTCATAATAAAGTATTACTAAACCTCGTAGAAAAACAATATCCATATGATAAAATTGTAGTGGACCAATTTACACCACCAAGAAATTACTTTGGATATTTAACTGATATTCCTAAAAAAGTAACAGATATTACATTTACACCAAGAGCTGAAGAACAGTGCTTAAGTGTAGCGTGTGCATCAATTATAAGTAGATATATATTCTTAAGAGAAATGTATAAAATGAGTGAAGAAATAGGAAAAGAAATACCTAAAGGAGCTGGGACAAATGTTGATGAGTTTGTTCAAAGTCTAGTAAATGAAAAAGGCAAAGATGTTTTAAATAACTATGTAAAATTAAACTTTAAAAATACTCAAAAAATTTAATAGATAAAACTGGTATGGCCAATTGACTATACCAGTTATTTTCTGTAATTAACAAAGTTTCATGAAAGTTTTAGTGTTATTGGTGAACTTTGAGTACCAGCGCCTCCAGCATAGAGAGCAGAAGACTTTAGATACAAGACTGGACGGGCACCAAATCCACTGACCGCGCCGTACGAGTACACGCTGCCGCTGTTGTCTAAACTGAACACTGTGCTGCTGCCCGAAGAATTAGGCGTAATTGTCCATTCATCTAATCCCATATACATCCAATTGACATTTTTAATGGCTTCGCCATTATAAGTATTTAAATTAGCTGTCCATGCACTTGGTGCTGCCGCAAATCCATAATCACTTGCATACATTAAGCCTATTTTCGATACCCCATCACTAGGCCCGTATGTCTTTGTGGCATTTGTTATTTCTGCAGTATACATTGCTTTTGGTGTTACAGCTTTTGTTGTATGTCCACTTACTTTCCATGTAGTATCCTCAATTAAATTTGACCATGTTGTACCTAGATTATTTAAAAAATTTACATTTAAATTTTTTGAATTAAGTTCGGAATATTTCCAATCATTACAGCCATCCGTTGTTTGCCCTGGAACATGAGCAGCAATTGCATTTTTATTTGCAAGTTTATATAAAGCATCATTAAATCTATAAGTAGTTTCATTTTGGCATGAACCCAAATTTGACCACGAATACTGATGAATACTGGAACTGTATCCCCCATCTGTTCCCAATAGTTCACTTGATGCCTCTGTAGCTTTAATTAGTTTGACGTTATAACCAAATACTCCGATGATTCTATATAGGTTATTCTCCGGGCAAGTACTGGCATTTGAACCAAAACATACATAGTTGTTTGGATTTGCTCCTGCATATCTATAACTATTGTCTCCTGCTCCATTTGCTAAACTTGAGTTATGATAATAGATGTTTTTTGCTCCTTGGGTACCTGTGTAAAGTGATTTTACATAACTTGCTAGTGTTACTGAATCAATTGTCTTCGAACTAGTAACAAATACATTTGAATATTTATTATTACTGTCCATAACTTTAATAACAATTTTATAACTAGTATTCTTAGTTAAGCTATTAAATGTATAAGAATTACCTGTTGATTCAGTAAAAGTATTTCCTCCATCTACTGAATAATAATACTTTGATATGTTATTTGTTCCTTTGGTTGCTGTTACTATTGATGTTATAGAATTTGATGTTGCTGTAGTTTCTACTTTACTTATAACTGGATATACATAATTATCTGAATAATAATTAT
>CAKORG010000006.1 GCA_934101495.1 uncultured Bacilli bacterium | reverse complement strand
GCTATAAGTAGTTTAGGGGTTACTAAAGTAGTAATTGAACTTCATAAGAAAGTTAAATTTGACTTAAATGTTGAATTAGTTAAATAGGAGGGTTTATGGCAAGAAGTATGCCTTTTAATCAGGAAGCTGAGATGAGTGTCTTAGGTGTTGCTTTTTTAAATAATAATGAAGTAAGTAAAATTGTTGAAGAAGTAACAAGTGATATGTTCTTTGATGAGAGAAATAGATATATATTTAATGCAATTAAAAGTCTGCATGAAAGTAAGACACCAATTGATGTAACAACTCTTAGAAATGAACTAGATAAAGATAAAAAGTTTAATGCTGTTGGGCTTGATTACATTACTGAAGTAATTGATAGTGTAGTAACAAGTGCTAATTTAGATTTTTATATTAAGATTATTAAAGATTATGCTGTTAGAAGAAATTTAATTGAAACAGCTAATGATATTATTACAACAACATATGATGAAGAAGATGTAAATAGATTACTAGATAATGCTGAAAAAAATATATTAAATGTTGTAAGAGCAAGAAGTGTTGGAGATTTTGTGCCAATTAGTGAAATACTTAGAAGAGCACAAGCTAAGTTAGAAGAACTTGCTAAAAATAAAAGAAGTATTACTGGTATTGAAACTGGTTTTCCAGATTTTGATAAAATAACTACAGGTTTTCAAGGCGGAGAAATGATAATTCTTGCTGCTAGACCCGGGATGGGGAAAACTGCGCTTGCTTTAAATATGGCTGCTTATGCTGCAACACATACTAAAAAGGCTGTTGCTATATTTAACTTAGAAATGTCTGCAGAAATGCTTATTAATCGTATGATTTCTTCAATTGGGCAAATAGATGCTTATAAACTCCAAACTGGTAATATGCAAGAAAAAGACTGGAAGAGATATAATGAAGCCTTATCACAACTGGCTGATACAAATATATATATTGAAGATAATGCTGGTGTTACTGCTCAAGAAATTAGAGCTAAATGTAGAAGGCTTGCTAATAGTGAAGATGGCTTAGGTTTAGTTGTAATCGACTATCTTCAACTTGTAAGTAGTGGTTCTAGAAGAGTTGAGTCACGTCAAGTGGAAGTATCAGAAATATCTCGTTCTCTTAAAACTATGGCCTTAGAGCTTGGTGTTCCTGTTATAGCATTATCGCAATTATCAAGAAGTGCTGAAAAAAGAGAAAGTAATCAACCAATGCTGGCAGACTTACGTGAATCTGGGTCACTAGAACAAGATGCCGACATGGTACTTTTCATAAATCGTAAAGATTATTATGATAAAGCTAAAGATTTTAATCAAAAAATTGTGCCTGCTGAATTAATTATTGCTAAGCACAGAAAAGGAGGGCTTGGAACAGTTAACCTATTATTTGAACTTAATATGAGTAGTTTTAAGAGTCAATTAAAGGCAGCTGGAGATGAAAATGAATAATAAAAGTAAAATTATAACTGCTATTTTATCAATATTAATTGTTGTTTTGTATATTTTAAATGAGAAATATGATTATGGTTTTGATGAAGCTTTAAAAGGTTATCAAATATATTTAGATGGTAAAGAGATTGGACTTATTCAAGATGAAAATGAATTATATAGTTTGATAAATAAAGAACAACAAAATATAAAAGATAAGTATAATGTTGATTATGTTTATCCTCCGGATGGTATTGATATAGTAGAAGTAAAAACGTTTGATGAAAACTATATGGGGGTAGAGGATATTTACAAAAAAATAGAAAATGCAGATGATTTTACAATTAAAGGTTATGTTATAACTATCAAGCCTCAAGATAAGGAAAAAATTGTTATAAATGTACTCGATAGAAATGTATTTGAAGAAGCTTTAAAAAAGTATATTTTATCGTTTGTAACTGAAGAAGAGTTAGATGATTATAATAATGGTCATAGAAGTATTACAGATATTGGTTCTGTTATAGAAAATATGGCATTTGATGAAGCTATTACTATTAAAGAAAGCTATATTAGTGTTAAAGAGAAAATATATACTGATGTTGAAAGTTTAAGTCAATATTTGTTATTTGGACCTGATGCTAAAATGGATACTTATACTGTTAAAACTGGTGATAGTATTGCAAGTATTAGTGAAGATAATAAAATGAACTCACAAGAATTTTTAATTGCGAATCCCAAGTATAAAAGTGAAGATTCTTTACTTGCTGTGGGTAGTAGTGTTAATATCACTATTATTAACCCAATTATAACACTTACTTATGATGTTTATGAAATTAATGAAAATATTACTCCATATACAACTGCTAATCCTGTTGTGGATAATACAAAAGAACCTAGTTATAAGGAACTTACTAGAGCAGGTGTTAATGGTATAACTTTAATTCATAGTTCATACCAAGTTATTAATGGTGAACGTTCAACTGGTGTTGAAATCAAAGATAGAAAAGTTATAAGAGAAATGGTTGAAGAACAATATACAATTGGTAAAAGATATGGTGGATATTATTATCCAACTAGTGGTTGGGGTTATCCTACAGAATATCCTTATGTTGTTACAAGTCCTTTCCAATGGAGATGGGGAAAACACCATGATGGTATTGATATTTCCGGTACTGGTTATAGATCAAGAATATTCGCTGTTGCTGATGGTACTGTAGTTGAAGTTGGTTACAGAAGTACAGATGGTAACTTTGTAATTATTGAACATGAAGGTAATATTTATACACAATATGCACATATGTATGCAGCTACTGTTAAAGAAGGTCAAACTGTTAGAAAAGGTGACCAAATAGGAGAAATGGGTAACTCTGGTTATGTTCTTCCTGCCCCAAGTAAATATAATCCAATTGCTGGTACACACCTTCACTTTGGTGTATCTATAGGTTGGCCATTCCATGGTTCTTATTCATTCCAAAATCCAACGAGGTATATTAGGTTCTAATGAAAGTTGTAGTGTTATCAAGTGGTTCTAAGGGTAATGTAACTTATTTAGAAACTAAAAATAAAAAGTTTTTGTTAGATGCAGGAAGAAATTATAAATATATTAATGAAAATTTAAAGGATATTGGAGTGGATATTAAATCAATTGATTATGTGGTTATTACCCATAATCATTCAGACCATATAGTAGGTCTTAAGACTGTTTTGGATAAAACTGGAGCGGCACTTATTGTTAGTGAAAAACTATTTTATTCAATTGAGGATGTAAAAGAATATAAGCATATTATTGTGCTGGAAGATGAAATAGACTTAGATGGAGTACATATTACTTCATTTAAGTCTAGTCATGATGCACCAGATTCTAGAAATTATGTTTTTGAAGAAGACGGCAAGAAAATATGTTATGTAACAGATACTGGTTATGTAAATACTAAGAATTTTAAATATCTAAAGAATCTAGATGTATATCTTTTTGAAAGTAATCATGATATAGAACTTCTTACACATGGACCTTATCCAGAATGGCTTAAAAGAAGAGTACTTTCTGATGAAGGTCACCTTTCTAATAAAGCATCATCATTTTATTTAACTAAATTAATCGGAGATAAAACTAAGAAAATAATTCTTATTCACTTGAGTGAAACTAATAATACAGAAAGTGTAGCAATTGATACTATAAATAATACTTTTAAAGAATATGGTATTGATTTTAAAAATATTGAATGTGCTAGACAAAATGAAAAGACGGAAGTAATTGAAATATGATTAAAATACTTTGTGTTGGGAAAATAAAAGAAGATTATTTAGAAAAGTTAATAGATGATTATAAAAAGAGAATAGGTAAATATATTAAAATAGAAATAGTTGAACTTAAAGATTTTGCTGATTATGATAAAGAGATTAATAATTTAGCAAAGAATATTAAGAAAAATGATTATAATATTGGACTTGATTTAAGTGGCAATATGCTTACAAGTGTAGAATTTGCTAAAAAAATAGATGAAATTTTACCAAAAAATAGTAATATTACATTTATTATTGGAGGTTCTTTGGGACTTAATGATGAGGTTAGAAGTCTTTGTGATGAACTAATTAGTTTTTCAAAAATGACTTTTCCTCATGGTTTGTTTCGAGGTATTTTACTTGAACAAATTTATAGGGCGTGTAAGATTAATAATCATGAGATGTATCATAAGTGAGGTATTATGGAAATAGAAAGAGTTAAAAATATGAAAGTAGCTTTGACACATGCAGGAAAGTTTCATGCTGATGATGTATTTGGAGCTGCTTTTTTAAAGATTATAAATCCAGATATAGAAATTATAAGGAGTAATATTGTTCCTGATGATTTTGAGGGATTGGTTTTTGATATAGGAATGGGTAGATTTGATCATCATATGGCTGATAATGAAGTTCGTGAAAATGATATTCCTTATGCTGCTTTTGGTTTGTTATGGAGAGAATTTGCATCATCTATATATGGAAATTATGTTTATGAAAGTATTGATAGAAAATTAATTCAAGATTTGGATTTAGCAGATAATACTGGAAGCTATAATGCATTAGCAATTGCTATTGATGCATTTAATCCTGAAGATGTTAAAAATAGTGATAGTGAATTTTTTGAAGCAATGGAGTTTGCTAAAAAAATACTTATAAAAATGATAGATAAACAAAAAAGATGTGAAAAGGATTTAGTTAAAGTAAAAAAGTATTATGAGGAAGCAAAAGATAAAAGAATAATTGTTTTAGATGAACCACTTTTTTATAAAGATTACTTGCCATTTACAGAAGCTATTTATGTTGTGTATCCATCTAATAGAGGAGGATTTGCTGCGCAAGGGGTAACTATTAATCCAGATACAAATGAACTTAAGAAAGACTTTCCAAAAGAATGGGTTCAAAAGCTTCCACCTTATTTAAGATTTTGTCATACAAGTAGATTTTTAGTGGCAGCAGATAGTTTCGATGAAATTATGCATGCTGCTTCGGAGGCTTTAAAATGATTGGTAATGATTGGGATGAAAAATTAAAGGTTATCTGGGATAGTCCTGGTTTTAAAAATTTTTATAAAAAAATTATGCATGAGTATGATGTTAAAGAAATTTATCCTCCGAAGGACTACATATTTAATGCTTTAAAGCTTACTAGTTATGAAAATACTAAAGTTGTTATTGTGGGTCAAGATCCATATCATGGTAAGGGGGAAGCTCATGGACTTTCATTTTCTGTTCAAAAAGGAGTAAGAATACCTCCATCACTTCAAAATATTTATAAGGAATTAAATGATGATTTAGGTATTCCTCCGAAGGATAATGGAGATTTAACAAATTGGGCTACACAAGGAGTTCTTTTGCTTAATTCTGTATTAACAGTTGAAAAGGATAAAGCTGCTAGTCATAGAAATTTGGGATGGGAACCAATGACTGATTATATTATAAAGCTTCTTAATTTAAAGGATGAACCAGTTGTATTTATTTTATGGGGTAATTTTGCTAAAGAAAAGGCAAAGCTTATTACTAATCCGCATCATTATATTATCACTAGTCCTCATCCTTCACCTTTTTCTGCTTATTCAGGTTTCTTTGGTAGTAAGCCCTTTTCTAAAACTAATGATTTTTTATCTAAAAATGGGCTTGTACCAATTGATTGGTCAAAATAAGATTTAAAGATTGATATAAATTAATAAAAGTCATAAATTTAGATATTTGTGGCTTTTTTTGATGTGGTGGTTATGTCAATTTTTGTATGCCTTCATAAACTAAATTATAAGTATATTATTATAAGGGGGAGACTTATGTGAATTGTAAAAAGTTTGAAGAAATAAAAAAAAGGGTTTTGGAAGAGGAAAAAAAGTATAAATATTGTTGTGTTGAAGGTCCTAGAGGTAAAGCTGGTCCTACAACTATTAAGATTGGTAAAGTTGAAAGTGTTTCATCCTTTGATGATGCTAATATTATAAATTCTGGTACTGATGAAGATTTAGTTCTTGATTTTTTAATACCTAAGGGTGAAAAAGGTGATAAAGGGGATTCTGGTCCTGCAAATATTGTTATTGGGAATGTTGAAACTGTTGATGCTGATAGTGATGCTGAAGTTGTAAATTCTGGAACTCCGGTAGATGTTGTGCTTAATTTTAAAATACCTAAAGGGAAAAAAGGAGATAAAGGTGAAAAGGGAGATGAAGGACCACGAGGGCTTCCTGGTGAAATTGGTCGTACTGAACATATTGCTATAGATGAAACTGAAACTTTAGATGCTGGAGAACCTGCTTTAGTTACTGATACTTTTGAAAATTGGGTTCATCATTTAGCTTTTTCAATACCACAAGGAGCTCCGGGGCCAAAGGGAGAAGCTGGTACATCTTTTGTATCTGCATATGGTCTTAGATATTCTACTTCTACTACTCCGATTGCTATTTCTCAAGGTGTTGATACTATAATTATGTTACCTTTAGATGGTCCATCTTTATTTACTGAATATATAAATAATAATGCAATTAAGATTAAAGAAAATGGAGTTTATTTAATCAATTATTCTTTATGTGGTGCTACGAATGAAGATTGTTCTTTAACTACTTCTGTTAGAGTTAATGATTTATTGCAACCTGCTACAGATACTACAACAGAATTTCAAGCACAAATAATAGGTTGTATAAATGGATTTACAATTGTTTCTCTTGATGTAAATGATATTGTTACTTTAAATGTAAAGGCATCTATGGCTGTTAATATGACATTTAATGGAAGTACTAGTGCTAAACTTAGCGTTATTAAAATACATTAATTAATTTATACAAATTAATTATTCTTATGTTTTGTTAGTGCATAATTTATAAAAGGGAGTTGTTAAATATGCAAATAATTAATGATACTATGGTTGTTGTAAATGATAATGATGAATTAAAAAGTGTTTTAAGTGAAAATAATACTTATAATTATATATACTTAGGAAATAATATTGAAGCTAATAGTGGTTTTATTATAAATAGTAATAAAAGTAAAGTTATTATTGATGGAACATATAATGGAGTAAAATATACTTATACAAATTATTTAACTTTGGAAGAAGAAGTTATTAAAGCTAGTACTGGTAATAAGAAAATAATATTGCAAAATATGAATATTGAATTATCTAATCCTTATGGTGTTATTTATGTTCCATCACATCCTAATTATAGTAATGTTTTAGTTGAATATAAAAATATTAATTTTAATGGTATAGAACTATCATGTAATTATTATGGTTTAACTAAAATAACTGATTCTGTTATAACTGTAAAAGATACAAATAATGTTAATGCTCAAAGAGTTTGTAATTCTAATAGAATTATAATCGGGGGAAATACTTCAATTACGAGTAATTCTACTTCTAATCAAGTGTTTTTCTTTAATGATGTAATTCCTTCTTTTGTAAAAATTGTTCCTAATAGTAAAGTAAATATTACAACTAATAAGGAATTTATGAATGGTACTAATAGACTTGATTTAATTGTTGGTCATGGTTCTGAATTCTTACTTACTACAGGAAATGGTTTTGCTATAACTACTACGCATGGAGCTAGAAATGTTACTGTTGAAGAGATGGCTTCATTTACATTTATTGAAAAAAATCATCAAAGAGTACCTATGTGGGTTGTTTTTGGAAATTTTGTTGTCAAAACTGGAGCTAGTTTATCTGTACTTAATACTTATATGGATACTCCATCAGATAATTATAATATTTATTTTAAAGGTAATAATCAGAATTTTATATTAGATAATCCTAAATATGTAAATATTTATACTAAGAATGCTAATATATTTTATACAAATAATCCAGTTAATTTTGATTTTAAATTTAGTAGAATTAATATGTGGATATATGCTCTTGATTATAATTTGGCTTGTAATATAGATGATACACCTGCTTACTTTTTTGGTAAGAATAATTATTTATCTGAAGTAAAAGGTGTTTTTGATAAAGATACTACAACTATTACTTCTCATAATCTTAGTGATAGTGATTTAAGTAATTTTTCTTTTCAAAATAAGAAAATATTTACTTTAGGTTTACTTAAAATTAATGTTCATCCTTTAAATAGTTCTGTAAATACTATATCTGGTCATACTATTAAAGATACTAATTTGAAAATTGAGTATGATGATAAAAGTTATTCTGCTACTAGTGATGAAAATGGTTATTTTGAAGTAAATATTGGCTCAAATATAATTGATAATAAAAGAATTAAGATAACTAGTGTTTTAAATGGAATCTTTAATGAAAGAGTTGTTACTACTCCTTTTCAAGGAGAACTTACTTTATTGAAAGTAACTGAAAATATACCTTTTGATGTAGATAATATGACTATAAATCCTGTTATTATACCTAAGAAAAATAGTACTATTGTAACTATTGTTGATAGTAGGCAAGTTAGTACTAAATGGAAACTTTATGTAAATTATGTTAATCCTATGATAGAAAAAAGTGGAAAAGTATTGTTGGATTCTTTGTTTTTTAAAAAGTTTGATAATGATAGTATTGATTTAAAGACTGAGAAGAAACTTATTTTTGAAGCTAGTGATAATGGTGGAAATGTAAGTATTAGTAATGTTACTTTTTCACCGGATAAAGGACTTTATTTAAAACCTAGTAGTAGTTTATTGGAAGATGAGGATTATTCTACATTAATTATATGGAGTGTAGAGGAATAAGCCTTTACAAGGTTTAGGACTTGTTCATAAAATATAATGTGATGAGGTGATGTTTATTGGAAGATTATATTGTTCTTAAGCTTTGTAGTAATTTAGGCTTTGGATTTAGTAATTTAAAAGTATATTTGAAAAATAGTTGTAATGAGGTTGTTTTTGAAGGAATAACTGATGGTTTTGGATTTGTTAAATTACCAATATGTGATGGTAAGGTTTATAAATTAGTTATATATTCTGTTTTGGAAACTATTGTTATTTCTTTGATTGCTAAGAAAAATAAAACTTATTTTATAAATATGGATAGTTTTAAAAATAAAAAACATCTTGTTACATTACTGTTGGTGGATAAAAATTATCCGAATATAAAAATAGAAAGGGGTAAGATTATACTTTGGCAAGACATACAATACAAATAACTAATGGGAAAGGAAGTATTGAACTTGTTGATGGAACATATACGGCACAAGGTGTTGCTGGTGGTTATGATGCATCAACATTTAGTCCTAAAAGTGTTACTATTGTTTCAGGAACTGATACTTATGCTTTTACTATTGGGGCAAATGGAACTTTAACTTTACATGTTACTGATACAGGAAATCCAGATTCTGGAATTGCTGTGGTTGGTGCTAAATTTGTAAGAACTGATAGTACTGGTAATATAATTGGAAATGAAGTTATTAGTAATCAGGATGGTAATGCAATATTTAATAATGTACCTTTTGCTCCGTCTGGAAGTAATGCAATATATTATAAACAAATTGCTGGTGATGGTGGGCATACATTTGATGATACGGTTAAATCAATAGTTATGACTGAAGAAAATCAAACTGTTCAAGTAACTAATCCTAATGCACCAGTAAGAAACTTTACTTTGATGGATGCAAGTTATGCAAATATTCCTATTATTGATGGGCAAATTATTCTTGAAGATTAATGGACTAAATTAAAGTTATTGTGTTACCTTATGGTAACACCTTTTCCTTTGTTGTTAAAATTTGGAAAAATAAAATGTGTTACCATGAGGTAACACATAAATACGATATAATTTTAATTTGGATTTTATGCAATTTTAACAATATTTAAATATGCACTAGTATCTGATGAAGGAGTGATTGTTGCATTATTTGTGGCTTCAATTTGAAGTCCTATTTTGTCATTTGCGTTAAAATTATTTATAGTACTTCCTATGAGTGCTGTATCTGCATTGGCTGCTAGATTTTTGCTTATTGTTGCATTACTTACAGTAGTTGCATTTTGATTTAAAGTTAAGGTAACATCTGTTGCTGTATTTGAATTGCCTGAAAAATAATAGTCAATTTTATATATTCCACTTGAAGGAATTGTTAATTTATTGGCTGTTTCTTGAGTTATACCACTTGCAAGTCCATTACTGGCAAGTGGTACGTCTTGCGGAGTGTTTTCTGTTAGGGTAAGGGGAGTTTGTGATGTATCATATTTACGACCATAGGTGTTTGTTTCAGTTGTTCCAGATGGTCCAGCAGGTCCTGTATTACCTTGAGGTCCGGCAGGTCCAGCAGGTCCAGTTGGCCCGATTGGTCCAGCAGGTCCAGTTGGCCCGGCAGGTCCTTGAATTCCTTGAGGTCCAATTGGTCCAGTAGCACCAGCAGGAATATTAAAATCTAAAATGGCATTTGATGGTGTTCCAACATTTGTAACACTTGCATTTGTTCCTGGTTCTGTTGTAGTTGTTCTTCCTACAGTAATAGTAGCTCCGGCAGGTCCAGTTGGTCCAGTAGGTCCTGTTGGACCAAAACAAGTATATGTTATATTGGGATTTTCTTTATTAAAGCAATCTATTAATTGTCTTGCTTTTTTTATATTATTATTCATTGTTTTCTCCTTTCAATAATAGTTTATGTTATAAAAATGGACATGCTCATGATACTTGTCCATTTTTGAACAAATTATGTAATATTTCATATCTTATTATGAATGGAGTGATCTTTTATGGATAAAAAGGCTATTTGTGATTTGCAAAAAAGAAGAAGAGAATTATTGGATTTGGGTTTATGCTGTAGTATTATTGGACCTACTGGACCTCGTGGTGAAGGAATTAATATAATAGATGCTTATAAGACTGAAGATGAACTACTTGATAATCATCCTCTTGGTAAAACTGGTGATGCATATTTAGTTAATTCTCATATTTTTATCTGGAGTGAAAAGGATGGAATTTGGAAAGATGCTGGTTCAATTAAAGGAGATAAAGGAGATAAAGGAGAAGCTGGCCCAAAAGGTGATGCTGGTGAGATCGGGAAAAGTGAAATAATTAATATTGTTGGTACTAAAACATTGGATGCAGGTTTTGATGCTCGTGTTGATGATAATTTTTATGATAATACTCATCATTTAACTATTTCAATTCCAAAAGGAGAAAGGGGAGATGCTGGAGAAATTGGACCAGAAGGCCCAATTACGGAAGGTTCAACAGAAGAAATACTATTTGTAAGCTTTGCTGAAACAAATATCTCTGGTCTTATGAATATTCAAGATAAATATTTGATACCTCAAGATGCAAAATATTTTAATATTGTTGGTAAAACAGATATTAAGTTAACTCAAGGAATTTATGAAATTGCTTTTTCTGGTGCTATTGAAGAGGTTGATAATATGCATGGTGGTATATTTTATGTCAAAGATGATACAGGAAAAGTTGTTATGGACTTATCATTTAAATTACCTGGTGGTGTAATTTCTCAGATGCATTTTTCTCAGAATGTATTAATTAAGTTTGATACTGATGTTACTCTTCAGGTAATGGCTGGTATTATAGGTGATGTCGAATCTTCTAAAGTTGTAATAAATGATGTTAATTTACTTTTAAAGAAATTAAAAACTGTTATAGTTTAAAGTCATCTATAACAGCATCTTGCATGTTTTTACCATCAAAGAATGGTTTTATCTTATAACCATGAATTTTTGCCACTAAGTTTGTTGGTACTTTTCTGATTAATTTGTTTAGTTCACTAGTGTTACTATTGTAATAGCTTTTACATGAAGTTAATGTTTCATTTATTTTGTCGATTTCTTTTAGGTCTTTATTAAATTCTTTAGTGTTTAATTCTTCATGATCATTTTTTACTTCAAGGATTATGTTGTAAGCTTCCGTAAGTTTTCTATCAAGTTCATAATTACTAATTCTTTTATCTTTTAAATCAATGTATTCTTTCAAATAATCTTTTTTTGTTACTACTTTTTTAATTGCTATATTAAGTTTAGAAATAATGTCATATTTTTGTCTTAGAGATTCATCAATAATTCCTTCAGCTTTTTCTATTTTAAGTTTATAACTAACTAAATTATTATATATGGTAGCATATATTATAGCTAGTATACCTGTTATTATAATTATAAGTAATATTACTTCGAATAAATTCATTATTATCACCATTTATATTGTATCAAATGATGCTTTTAAAGTAAATAAGGTTATATAAAGTTTACATGTTTATTAAGTTGCTTTATAAATGAGATTTTATATAAATTGGCTTAAATAAATTTTATCAAATATATAAAATTCTTTTTTTACTATATTTTTTTGCTCTTTAATGATATAATTAGTTTGACATTTTGTTTTTCAACTTTTATTAAGGGAAGAAGGTTAAAAATGAAAAATAGGAAAATAAAGCAAGTGTCTATTCCTTTATTAGTATGTATTATATCTATAATTATTGGTTTAACTACAAATAATTCATTTTTAGGAGTGATAATATTAATAACTGGAATATTAAATAGTTATTATGGCAGTATAGGTAATAAAATCAATTTTCCAATAGGTGTTATTAATAATTTAGCATTGTCATACATTGCTTTTAAAAACAATAATTATGGTTTAGTAATATTTAATTTTTTATTTTTTATGCCTATTAATATTAAAAGTTACTTTGAATGGGATAAAAATTCAAATAAGAATTTAGTAAAAAATAGAGGATTGGGTATTAAAAAAGGTCTAATTACAATTATTTTGTCAATTATTATTGGAATGATTGTTTCCTATCTATTGGGGTTAATTCCCGGGGAACGATTAACATATTTAGATTCTTTTACTAACGTTATTAGTCTTATTGCTGGTATTCTATTAATGTTACGATATAATGAATCTTGGATATTATATTTAATAAATAATGTTTTAGATTTAATATTATGGATAATAAATTATAGTAGTGGTGGTTTTGATTCATTAATGGTTTTATTAATGTCTATTATGTATTTATTAATAAATATATATGCTTTATTTAAATGGAGGAGTACAGATGAAAAATTATAAAAAATATATTTTTGATATTGATTATACAATATTAATTCCAGATTGGTCAAAGGAAGATGATTATTTTAAATTATATATTCCTTTAGAAGAACAAGAAAGGTTTTTTAAATGCAAACAGGATATTTTAAATAAATATGAACGTGATTTTCCAAAATATAATACAAAAACATTAAGTGATTATTTTGGAAAATATGGTTTTACTGTTACTGAAGATGTTATTAATGGTTGGATATCATATAATGGTGAAACAATTGTCGATGAAGTAGTAGATGGTACTTTAGCATTATTTGAATATTTGAAAGAAAATGATAAAGAAATAGTTATTTTAACTAACTGGTTTAGTGGGACACAAATTCCAAGATTAAAAAGAGCTGGTCTACTTCAATATATTGATAAAATTGTTGCTGGTGAAAATGCAATGAAACCTGGTTTAAAGTCTTTTGAATTAGCAATTGGTGAAACAGAAAAAGAAGATTGTATTATGATTGGTGATAGTATCAGAAGTGATAAAGCTGGTGCTGATAATGTAGGTATAGATTGCTATATAGTCGATAAAAATCATACTATACAAGACTTATATGAGGTAATTAGAAGCAATGAAAATGAAGTTAAAAAACAATTATGATGAATGTCTTACTAATTTGGCATGCTCAATTTCAAAATATTTTGGAGTTTCATATAAACATAATACTTTAGATTATATTGATACATTACTTGAAGAAAAAAAGCCCAAAAAAGTTGTAACTATTCTTTTGGACGGAATGGGAAATTCTTTGTTGGATAAACATTTAACAAAAGATTCATTTTTTATAAAAAATAGAATAAAAAGTATTTCAACTGTTTTTCCTGCTACGACTGTTGCAGCTACCACAAGTATGCGTACTGGATTAAATCCATGTGAAACTGGAATGTTAGGATGGACTATGTATTTTGATGAATGTGATGATACAATTGTTACGTATACTAAGTCATTAAAATGTGACGAGAATAACAAAGTTTTACAAAGTGCAATAGAATATATGGATAAATATTTGACACAAAAAGAAGTTACGGATCTAATAAATGAGGAAACAACGTTTAAAGGATACAAAGTAGTACCATATGACGATGAAAAATATATTGATTTAGATGATATGTTTAATAAAATAGAAAATATATGTAATAATAATGAAAAAAAGTATATTTATTCATATTGTGATGAACCAGATTATACTTTACATGATTTAGGTACTAACAATAGTGAAATAAAAGATATTATTATTAATATGCAAGATAGAGTTTATAAATTAGCACAAAAAATAAATGATACTATAATTTTTGTTGTTGCTGATCACGGACATTTAGAAGCAGAAAATATATTTTTAGAGAATTATCAAGATTTTTTAAATTGTTTAGAAGAATTACCATCAATTGAACCTCGAGCAACAGCTTTTTTTGTAAAAAATAATATGAAAAAAACTTTTGAGTATTTATTTGAAAAATATTTTGGAAAGTATTTTTATTTATTTACAAAAAGCGAAATAATAAATATGAAATTATTTGGTGATGGGGAAGAAAATAAAAAGTTTAGAAGTGAACTTGGCGATTATATTGCAATATCTTATACTAAAAAGGCTTTTATTTATAAAGGGGATTATCCATTAATTTCACAACATTCTGGATATTCAGATGAGGAAGTATTTGTACCTTTAATTGTTATTGATACAAATGAAGTGAAATAGTTCAATACTTATGGTTTGTTTTTAGAAAATGCTTTAAAAAAATTATAGTGAAATGAATAAAATTTTACTTTACATCTACAATAAGAGTAGGTGTTTTTTCTTGTTAAAATAAAGCTATTGTGGTAAACTAAATGTATAGATAGTGAGGAAAATATGAAATTTATAGAAAATGTTGAAATAAATAGATATAGAGAATTTGAAAGCAATCATAAAAAATCTCATTTTTTACAAAGTT
Organism: uncultured Bacilli bacterium; assembly: GCA_934101495.1. Taxonomy (GTDB): domain Bacteria; phylum Bacillota_I; class Bacilli_A; order RF39; family UBA660; genus Onthocola_B. Next base: position 40,206 of record CAKORG010000006.1, on the reverse strand, counting down.
ATGAGTGGGGATTGTTTTGTAAAAGAGCTAAAGGACAAGTTCCGTGTTATGTAGGAATGGAAGATGAAAATGGTAATTTGGTTGCTACATGTTTGATTTTGCTTAGAAAGACTCCATTTGGTTTTAGTTATGGCTATGCTCCGCGTGGTTTTGTTTTAGATTATAGTAATAAAGAAATAATAAATGAGTTTACTAATTATTTAAAAGAATATATGAAAGGTAATAAGATTATATATATTAAGTTTGATCCGGATATTAAATATCAAGATATTGATGAAAATGGAAATAGAATAGATGGTGGAGAAAATAATTATGAACTATATGATTATATGCTTTCTTTGGGTTATAAACATACTGGATTTTATAGACTTTATGAAGGTAATGAACCAAGATATACTTTTAGAATTGATTTGAAGAAGCCTTGGGAGGAGGTTGAAGCAAAGTTTAATAAATCATTTATGAAATCTGTTAAAAGAAGTTATAGTTATAATTTAATTGTTGATAATGATGTAAAAGTAGATGATTTTTATAGATTACTTCAAAGTAATAGTTCAAAAGATGGTTTTGATCCACATAGTGAAGATTATTATAAAATATTTAGTGAAGAAATGTCTAAAGATAATAATATGAAGTATTTTAATATTAGTATTAGACCTAAGGAATTACTTGAGAATATAAGTAAGGAAATAGATGCTTTAAATAAAGAACTTGAAGTAAGTAAGAAAAAAGAAGCTGATATTAAAAATAAAATATCTCGTTTAGAAAAAGAAAAAGAAGTATTTGGTAAAATTGACAAAGATGAAGTTTGTATTTGTTCTTTGATTTGTACTTATACTAAAACCCATGCATGGAGTTTATATATTGGTAGTGATGATTTAGCTAATTTTACTTTTGCAGTTACTAGAAGTTATTACGAAGCTATTAAAGATGCTTATAATAATGGTTATGAGTTCTTTGATTTGTTTGGTACACCCGGTGACCCAAATACGAAATATAAGAACTTGGCTAAGCTTCATGAATTTAAAAGAAAATTTGGGGATGAATATATTGAATTTATTGGTGAATTTGATTTAGTTAATAATAAATTATTATATAAAATGTTACCAATTATGTTAAAAATCTATAGAAAACTAAGGAGGAAAAAATGCTTAAAGTAATAGATGAAAATGAGTTTAAAGAATTTGCTTTAAAAAATCCTTATTTTTCGATTTATCAATTACCTGAGTGGGGAACTTTAAAAAGTGGAACTGGTTGGGTAAGACACTTACTTGGATATTATGAATATGATACTTTAGTAGGTGCAACGATGCTTCTTGAAAAAAGGATGCCATTTAATTTAAGTTTGTATTATTCTCCACGAGGTTATTTAATTGATGTATATAATTATGAACTCTTAAAAAGATTTAATGACGAAGTAATAAAATATGTTAAAAATAATCATGGATTTATGTTAAAAGTGGATCCTAATGTTATATATGCTACTAGGGATAGTGAAGGTAATTTAAAAGAAAAGTGTGGAGAAAATGTTTATTTTAATTTTATAAAGTTAGGATTTAAACATTTAGGCTTTAGCCAAAACTTTGAAGATTTACAACCTAGAGTACTTTGTAGGATAGAACTTAAAAGTACTTACAATGACACTTTAGAAACATTTAGTAAAAGTACCAGAAAAAATATAGCAAAGACATATGATATGGGGGTTAGAGTAAAAACTGTTGATACAAGTAAAATGGATGAGTTTGTTAAATTATTAGAAGATACTGCAATAAATAAAAACTTTATTATTAGACCAGCATCCTATTATAAAAAAATGGTCGATTTAATGAATGGTTATATTACACTTTATATTGCATATATAGACACTAATCTTTATTATGATTATGTTTGGAATACTTTAGAAAATAGTAAAAAAGAATTAGAAACATTAGAAAACCAAATGAAAAAAATTAATATTGGGGATAAAATAAAAAGGCATCATGAAGAACTTATAAATAAAATAAATAAATTAACTAAAGAACTAGATGATGCAACAAATTTACGAAAAACTAATAAAGAGATAAATATTGGAGCTTTAATGAGTGTATTTACAGGTAATGAAGGAATTACATTCATGAGTGGTACTTCATCAAGTTATAAAGGATTTAATCCTAAGTATGCTTTTTATAGAGAACATATAGAAGATTCAATTAAGAAACATTTAAAATATGTTAATTTTTATGGGATATCTCTTGATATGGATAAAAATGGTCCTTATTATGGGATTTATGAGCTTAAGAAAGGATTTAATCCGGAGATAACTGAATTAATAGGTGAATTTGATTATGTTATAAACCCAATTATTTATTATGGATACAAATTATCTTTAAAGGGTTATAAATTAGCAAAAAGGTTTAGAAAATAAACCTTTTTATTATACTTTGGACGATATTGGATGATAGTAAAGAACAAAACAATTTTAAAATGATTGGATGGTTATAGTAAAATATTAGAATTTGTAGATGAAAATGGTATTATTAGTAGAGAAAAAGCATCTAAAATAATTGGTAAAGGCAGAAGTACAACTGCTAATGTCATGAACAAGCTGGTAGAAAACAATGTTCTTAGAAAGATTAATGGAGGACCAAATACAAGATATATTAGATAAAGATAGCTTAATAAGGATTAAGTAATTTTTTTGCTTGAAAAAGTTAGAATGATATGTTAAAATTAGGTTGAAGTGAGGAATGAGAAGTGAATATTAGTGAAAAGAAGGACACAGGGATTATAGTTTTGGTTACTCTTTTAGTTGTACTCGTTATTGGGCTTACAGGTTATATTGCATATGACAAAATTAGTGAAAGTAAAAAAAATGATGATGTAGTTGATCATGAAGAAGTTATTAATCAAAATAAAGACAATAACATGGAACTAACTAAAACTGAAAAAAATGATTTGGTTAAAAACGAAGTGAATGAATTAGTTAAGCTATTGAATTCTAATTACGAAGAAAGCTCAACGGATATTTGCTGGCAATTCGGTGTATCATTATTTAGTCTTTTTAAGGGGGAAGATATATTGCGCCATATTGATACTCTTTTGATGTCTTGTAGATATGGTATGAAATATATTGAAGTGGAAAACTATTCTCCTATTAATCCAAAAGCATATTTAATGACACAAGACATGTATAAAAAGTTTCAAGAATTTTTTAGTTCTAGTATAGAAGAAACAACTATGATTGATAATGTATTATATTATGTTGCTGCTGTAGATGGTGATGGATATGCTCTACGACAATATAATTTTGTTCTTAATGAAAATATTGCTGAAAATAATGGAGTATATTCTATTACGTTCAATATAGTTGAGAATCCAGAAGCTTTTGGTGTATCAAAAGATGAAGCTAAATTAGTGGGTACTGCAGAATTGAAGGTGTCTGTTAAAAATAACCACATTTATTATGAATCATTCAATGTTAAAGATGTTTTAACGAAAGAGTAGGAGTTTGTATGGAAAAAAATAAAATGTTTTATATTACTTTAGTGTTGGTTATATGTGTAGTATTTGCAGGAATTGGCTGTTTTTATTTAGGAACTAAATTTGGGGAAAACTCAAATAATGTTGATAATAAAGAAGTTAATAACAAAAAAACAGAATATAAAAACTATAGTGTTGGAGATAAAGTGACTGTTAAGTTAGGAAAAAATCTTGAAGAAAATTTTTATGTATTAAAAAATTCTAATGAAGGTGAAGAAATCATTACTTTATTTGCAGAAAAAAATATTGGTAATAGTGCTTTTAATAATGATTATTCTGAAGGAAATGAATATAAAGGTTCTTTAATTGAAAATAAACTTAATGAACTAACTAATACGTGGACTAATGTTAAAGTTAAGAGGTTAATCACTGTTGATGAAATTAAAGCAACTGGATTGATTGAAACTGTAGTTGAAGATAGAGGCGCTTCTTTTGGTATAAGTAATCCGATGGAATATACATATATTAATAAGAATTCATTTTTACTTGAACCATACGAAAATGATACAAATAAAATGTATTGGACTATGACAAAAGTTAGTCCATCTGATTTAACTGATGATACAAACAATTATGTTTATCTTGTTGGCATTGGTGGTTGTATAGAAGCTCATATAGTAGGGTATAAAGATAATCAAAATGCTTTTAAAAATTATGGAATAAGGCCTGTTATTGAAATATCAAAGGATTATATTAAATAAAAGTCGTTTTAAAAAGATGACTTTTTTTTTGAGTTATGTTATACTTTTGGTATAAAAGGTGATGACAATGAAAGTAGTAGGTAAATTTAAATTAGGTAAAAATATATATGTCATAGTTTTAAAGAATAATAAATATAAAGTTGGAAAACTAGTGGATAATTTAGTTAGTTATAATTTTAGTGACGAAGAAAAAAAATTAATTATGACTATAATTGATAACTTATTACCTAAAGATAGTGGAATTAAGTTGCCAAGTTTTAGTCTTGGTGGAAAAACATATGATGTTATGCTAAGCAACAATGTTTATATGTTTAGTCCGGAGCCTGATCAAAATGATTTAAAGTTGCTAAACAATATTTTTAATAGTCAAAGTGAATATGCATATGTCGGAAGCTTTTTGAATAAGGATAGCAATTTTATTAAAAGATTTATAAAATTGGGCAAAAGAACATTGTTGGTATTACTTAGTTCAACAATGGTTTTAAGTGTGTCTTCTAGTTTAAAAAATGATATTCATGAACAATTTAGTGATGAAGTTGAAATATCTCAAGAAACTGATAATGGCAAGTTAATAACAATAATTGAAGAACCTGAAATTAATGAAGAAATGCTTGAAGTTGCTGAAATTGATGAATCATCAACTGAAGCAGTAGAAGAAATACAAGACAATTTTGATAAGGTTGAAATTGATGAACTACCAACTGAAGTAGTTGAAGAAATACAGGATGATTTTGATAAATTTGAAGAAAACAGTAATGCCTATGAAGTAAGTAAAGATGCAAAAACTAAAAGTGAAGATTCTGCAAAAGAAACATTTAATTTTGATGATATTGTTAGAGCGGTAAGTGATAATCCTAATTTAACACAAGAAGAAAAAGATATGATGTTATCAAGTAAAAAAATATACGAAGATAACTATGGTTACTATAATTATGGTAATCTATTAAACTTATTAAATACCATAAAAGTGAACTATATTCCTGAAATTGACAAACTTGCTGGTACCTATAATCCTTTAACTAATGTTATGACAATTTATGGTAGTACTTGTTTTGAAGAAATAAATAAAACTGCGTTTACTCATGAATTTTCACATATGATACAAAATACTAACCCTGAATGTGGAACTCCATTTTGGGATGAGGGGATTAATGCTATAGCTAATAATGAATATTATGATAATATGTATAATGATTCTAGTTACTCATTTCAAAGTAAAGTTATTTATGCACTTGATTTAATTATTGGTGATGAACTATTTAGAAAATATTATACTAATAATGATGTAAATGCAATTATATCTGAACTATATAAAATATATCCTGATGAAGAAAAAGCAAACGGGTTTATGGCATTAGTTGATTATTATCAATGTTTATTTGATTCACATTTATATAGTGATTCTTTTACCAGAAGTGATTATGATATGTTGTCAGAAGAAACTGTCAATTCAATTTTACAAGATTTAACTTTTTATTATGAAACTAAGTATGAACGAAGTGTTGAGTCTGATTTGGTAATGCTTTTCTTTGTAAATAATAAACTATTTAATGAAAAAATAGCTAATATATATAGTGTTCCTTTTAGTGATGTTTATTATGTTACACTGAATGATATGCCTAGTATTGTAAATCCAGCTGGAAAAGATAAAGTTTATTCTTATAATATAGTAAATCAAAGTATTATTGGTTATATTGAAGAAAGTTATGAAGATTGTTTAAATGGTGGACTTATTAATGAAAATGGTGAACCTCTTAGTAATGGTTTAATCGTGGATAAAGAAAATAACAAGGTTTTGAGGCCTCAATATGATAGAAAAGAAACATTGATAAAAATTAATAATGAAAATAGGTTTATAAATGATAATTTGGACAGGTAGATGTATATAACATTGAGAGTTGTAGGTAAGCTTTGATTAAATAAATGCGTTGTAGTTTTTAAAAAATAGATATAAAATTAGAAAATATGAGAATAATTTTAATTAATTATAATTTGATGATGAAAAAAATAAGATATATTGACGATTTTAGTAGAACATGCAATGATATGGTGAATATTTTGTTATATCAAGTTATTCTTTGATTAAAAGTGCTGTTCTTTTAGATGTGGAAACTATTCATGAATATTTTTAAGAAGAGAGATAAAGTTTTTAGATTTTTTTATTAGAATATTAGCAAAAATGGTGTAAACAAATTGACGATGTCTTGAAATTATGATAGAATTTAGGTATCAAGTGCTGCTTGGGAATAGGAGTGATTTTTAATGAAAAATAAATTTTCAAAAATAATCTTTTTTGGCATCACTTTTATATTCTTGTTTTTATTAAATTCAAGTGTAAATGCAAGTGTTATAGAAAGTAAAAATATTGTGAATGTTACAAGTATAAAGAATAATTTTGCAAATAAATTTACCATTGCTGATAGTTACAATACATGTGAATCTTTACTTGGAGATCCAAATAATTGTGATAAAAAATGTCCTGCTTATTGGTTTCAATGGATTTTAAATGTTATGAAATATGCTGCCATAGTTGCTCTTTTGATTTTAGTTATTTCTGATTTTTTGAATGCTTTAGTTCAAAATGATAAAGATGCTTTAAAAAAAGCTGGAAATAAAGCAATAAGACGTTTTATTTATTGTGTTTTGCTATTCTTTGTACCAAATCTTGTTGAACTCATAATGCAATTGTTTGGTGTATATGGAAATTGCTTAGGGTAGGTGTTTTAAATGGCAATTATAGTTAATTTGTTATTGTTAATAGATGGTCTTATATATGATTTAATAGGGTCTCTGTTTGAAATTTTTGACTTTTTAAGTAAGGTAAATTTGTTTAGCAATGATGTTTATTCTAATATCATTAGAAGAATCTATGTTGTTTTAGGCTTAATAATGATGTTTGCTCTAGCTTATTCGCTATTAAAAGCAGTTATTAATCCGGATGAATTTTCAAAAGGTGAAACATCTTTTCCGAAACTTATAAAAAATGTTGTTGTTTCTCTAGCAATAATCGCAGTTTTGCCAACAGTTTTTACTGTAGCATTTAATATTCAAAATTCTTTATTAAATGAAGATACGATTCCAAAAATTGTTTTAGGTGATGAATATAAATCTACTTATTTGAATGGTGGTAAAACTATTGCATATAATTCATTTATGGCATTTTTACATGTTAATGAATCTTATTGTAAAGAAGAATATCCTGCTGGTGATGGTTATGATATAAACGAATGTGAAAAAAGTATACCTACAAATGCATCTAATGTAAAGTGGTATAAACTTTGGCGTCTTGCTGCAGATGAAAAGACGTTTGCAGATATAAAACAAAGAGTTAGAATGGGCGATTCAATTGCAGATTTCAATCAATTTGGAGAAGCAGTTGTTGAAGGTAAGTTATCTTATATTATGATTATATCAACTATTTTTGGAATCTTTCTTTTAGTAGTAATTGCAAATTTCTGCTTTGATATGGCTTTGCGAATAATAAAATTAATGTTTTTCCAAATTATTGCTCCAATTCCTGTTGTATGTAGAGTAATTCCTGGAGGAAAAATGAAAGATGTTTTTCCTACTTGGATAAAGAAAACAACTAGTACTTTTTTAGATGTTTTTATAAGAATATTTGTTATGTATTTAGGTATATTTGTAGTTGTTACTGTTACTAAAAATTGGGATCGTATTCCTAAAGGTAATTTGAGTGGTACTCAATCACTTGTTGCTAAAGCTCTAATAATAATGGGTGTTGTAATGTTCATTAGACAAGCTCCAAAATTATTAGGAGATTTATTCCATTTAGATACGGGCAGTATGAAACTTGGACTTATGGATAAACTTGCTGCAGGTGGAGCTTTAACAGCTGCTGCAACATTAGGTAGCGCAGGTGGTATGCTTCTTAGAAATGGTGCTTCTGCCTTTAAGTCTTTTAAAGCAACTAAGGGTCAAAATAAATTGAATAGATTAGGAGCGGCAGCTAAAGGAATTGCTTCTACTGCTGCTGGAACTTTATCTGGTGCAACTCGCGGCTTCTATAGTTCTAGAAGTGCAAAAAATTGGAAAGATGTTAAAAATGCCACTTCGGGTGCCATTACAACTGCATCTATGAAAAAGGAAAAACGTGATAATTATCGTGCTTCACATACAGGTGCCAACGGATTGGATACATTATTAAAAGTTGGAACTGGACATATTACCGACACTATAACTAAAGCAAGTCAATGGATTGGGCTTGATGATGGCTTATCAGTTTTACAAGCTGAGAAAGCATCTTATAAAAAGTTCTTGGATAATGACTCTGAAACTGATTCTACTGCTATTGACTTAATGAAAAGAGATCCTATTGCTCAAAACGCTTTATTAATGCAAGCTGCAGGTGGACCAAAAATGGCATTAAATGCAATGAAAAAAGCAATAGAAACCGAAGGTACTATGTCTGGCTATGATATGATTGGAAAAACTGTAACCGATTTTAAGGGAAATGTCTATACAATTAATTCGAATGACGATTATGTTAACTATTTATCAACTAAAGAAGCTCAATACAATAAGGCTGAAAGGGACTTAAAAAAATATATTAAACGATTTGGATATCAAGAAGATGGTGTTCAAGCTATGACGATTGATGTTGCAACAAAAGATATTCTAGCAAATACTGATGTTTCTGCTAGCCGAACTATGATGAATAACGCTGCAGGCGTAAACTACTCTTCTGATGAAATGAAGCTAAGAATTTCATCAATGGAAAGAACTGCTTGGAATCCATCTATGGCTGGTACTTCAGTTTCGGATTTTAATAATAATACGATAACACTAAATAGTGAGGCAGATTTCAATAATTACATTAACACATTAAAAAACCAATCATCACGTGCTGACTCAAGTTTGAGAGAATATGTTTCTCGTATTGTTGCTAGTGGTAATTATGGAACTATTAGAAATAGTGTTGTTGCTGACGGGTATACTTTTGATGTTAACAAAGTTGTTACCGATCTTGGCTTTGGAGATGGTGAAGTTCAACGTATAAATAAAATTCACGGTTTTAGTGCAGATGTAAGAAATTTAATTTATGAAAATCCAACAATTTTAGAAAAGTTGAATTCTTTACTTCCTGCTAATAAACAAGTCCGTGATATAAATGGGCCAGATGCATGGGATAAGATGGATAGATTGATAAATAATATTAAAGATAGAAATATTGATATTAATACTGAAATTAATAAACTTCTTAGAGAAAAAGAAAATATGTCTGGAGAAAGTAATAAAAAATCATAATTAAGAAAGGAATGAAAAGGGATGAATAATTATTTAATACCTGCAAATTCAAAAAAGTCACAGTTAATATTAGGTTTTTTTACATTAACTGATATTATACTCTTTGGATTTGGATGTGGACTAACAATACTACTACTTATGTTAGTGCAAAATGCCAGTATGTTTCAAATGATTTTGATACTGCTGCCTGCAATTATAACAGGATTTTTAGTAACACCTGTTATGCATTATCATAATGTATTACAATTTATTATAAATGTATGTAATTTTGTGTTTAATCCACGTAGATATTATTGGAAAGGTTGGTGTGTTAGAGATGAATTCGAAGATAAGTAATTCACAAAGTGGGGTAAGTTATACTGAAAATTGGCTTCCTATTAAACAAATTATGAATGGGATGATACAACTTGATAATGGTTATTATGTTACTGGAGTTAAAATTATGCCTAAAAATATATTCATAATGGATCCTGGTACTCAACAAAGTACTATATTTAAATTAAGAGACTTTTATAATAGTATTGACTATGAATTTTGGCTTTTGATTGCTGATAGACCTGTTGATATCGATTTGTATTTGTCACAACTACAACTTATGTATAATAATGCTCAAACAAATACTACTAAAAAGCTAATTATGCAAGACATTAATAAAGCTAATCTGTTTATGAGTAGTGAATATAATGTTGTTGATACTGAATATTATATTTTGTTTAAAGAAAAAAGATTGGAACTTGTGCAAAAAAAATTATATAATTTAATTAGTGGTCTTGCTAATGCTGGGCTTCAATCTACTCAAACAAGTAATAATGATTTAAGAGTAGTACTTGATAATTTCCTAAATGGTGGAGATACTACAAACTTTGGGGCGGTGATGTAATATGACAAATATAAAAAGTGAAATAGCACCAAAAGGAATGGAATTTAAACCAACGGAATTTGTGCTAGGTGGCAAATATTCAACTATTATGACTGTAATTGCTTTTCCTAGAAATATAGTACCTGGCTTTTTGTCTGATATTACAAATATTCAAGGTGTTAAAATAGCTATTAAACATATACCTATTCAATTTGCAGTACTTCAAAAAATGCTTAATAAAGAAATAGCAGATTTAAAAACAAGATATCAAAGTGAAAAAGATCAAACAATGCAAGAAAGAATTAGACAAGATTATGAATCTTTGGAACAATTTATTCAAATGCTTGCTGCTACTGGAGCAAAAATATTTGATTTTCAAATGCATTTAATGATAAGTGCTGATAATAAAGAAGAATTAGAACTTAGAAAAATTCAAGTAAGAAGTTATCTTGATGCCTTAGGAATGAGGGCTATTGCTTTAATGTTTGAACAAGAAAAAGCGTTAAAATCCATTCTTCCAATATTCCCACCTCAAGATATAGAAAATAGAATTGGTACACCAATTCCGTCTGTTACTGTGGCTGCAATGTATCCTTTTGTATTTGATAGCATTAAAGACCCAGGAAATGCAACTTTACTTGGAGTTGACTTTTCTGGTGGAGTTATTTTATTTAATCAATTTCTATATCAAATAAAGAAGGAAAATAATAGAAATAATGCTAATGTTATTTTACTTGGTATGAGTGGTAGTGGTAAGTCTACTGCTGCTAAAGTTCTGCTTAGAACACATATTAGAAATGGATATAAAGTTGTGTGTGTTGACCCAGAAGGTGAACTTGGGGAAATGTGCACAAGTATGGGGGGAGATTTCTTAGACCTTGGTAAAGGTGGAGATTTTGGTATGATAAATCCTCTTGAAATTGTTATTGATGCTGATGAAGAAGAAATAGCACAAGGGTTAGGATATACTGTTTTAACTAGAACGTTACAACAAGTCAAAGCATTTATGAAATATTATTCACCAAGTATTGAAGATGATGTTTTAACAATGTTTAGTGATGTTTTACAAGAAACTTACAAGAGATTTAGAATAGATTATAATACTGATTTTACTAAGTTAACAAGTGAAGATTATCCAACATTTGATGATGTGTATGCCACAATAAAAGGTCATTTAATTGGTATGACTGATGCTACTCATGAAAGAGATGTAATGGAAAGACTGGAATTAAAGGTAAGACCTTTAGTTAAGGAACTTAGATATTATTTTACCGGTAAAACTACATTAAATATTGAAAGTGATTTTATTGTATTTAATATAAAAGAACTTATGAATAGCGATGAAAATATTAAAAATGCTTTATTCTTCAATATTTTAAAATACGCATGGGGATTATGTCTTGATAAAGATATCAATACTGTTATGATGGTAGATGAAGCACATGTTTTGCTATCTAGTCATAATGAATTAGGAGCTGAATTCTTGGCTCAAATACAAAGAAGAAGTAGAAAATATAATACTGGTACAATTATTATAACACAACAGCCAACTGACTTTGCTGCACCAAATATTATTACTCATGGCAAAGCAATATTTGATAATGCATCTTATTATGTTGTTATGGGGCTTAGAAAACAAGCTGTTGAAGATTTAGCAAAATTAATAGATTTAAATGAAAATGAAAAAGAAACTATTAAATATTATAATCAAGGAGAAGCTTTATTTATATGTGGTAACAAGAGAATGAAAATTCAAATTGTTGTTACCCAAGAAGAACTTGATTCATTCGGTTCTGGTGGAGGTTTTTAGAAAGTGAATAATAGAAAAAGCGAAGATAATAAGAATAAATTATTATATGATCCCGATCAAGCTCGTGATAGAAGGGCTGCTTTTTCTATGGCTCAAAATTTTAGTGAAGAAGATGAAATTGAGGAAGAACTTAATGATGAATCTGAAACAGAACAAATGGATGATTCTGAAGAAAGTTCTTCTCCTTCTTCAAATGCTTTAGATAATGCTAAAGAATTTGGAAAAGGACAAGTAAAACAAGCAACTAAACAAGTAGCTCAAAAGGCAGTTTCAAGTGCAAAAGTGACTATAGCTAAAGTGGGCTCTAAGATTGTAGCATTTATAGCTGCAAATCCGTGGATTCTTGCGGTGTTAGCTGTAGTAATTATTATTTTTCTAATAATTATTTCTTTTGCTGGCGTTAAAGATAAATCAAATGGCTATTATAGTCAAGAATGTAACTTTAATGCATCATCAGTTACTTTGTCATCGTGTGATGTGGAAAGTCCAGAAATTTTAAGTCTTAGTTTAAAAGATTATGTAATAGGTACTACATATGCTTTTATATCAGATTATGAGTTAAGTGATGATGCTATTAAAGCTATAATGATTATTGTTAAAACTAATGCTCTTAGTTATGGTGGTTATGATAATGCATCAAAAAATTTAACTTTGGATACTTGTGATTATGAGTATCAAAAACTTAATGATAGTAATGAAGAATATGAAAAATATAATAATTTATATACTGATATTGAGAATTATTTGTATTTGTCTTCTTCTTATAATGGTACTATTGATAGTTTAGATGCTAAGAATGCTTTATCTTTAGATGAAAACTTATTAAATCAAATTAGTTTAATGAATGCTGGATATATTGAAATATTGAATAACTTATATAATAAAGAGATTAATGATAAAACAATTTATACAGAAAACCTTTTTGTAGGTGATTCGAGAATAGAAGAAATGAAAGACTATGGAGTTATTGAATCGTCTAAAGCTATATATGGACGTGGTTATGGTTATAATTGGTTTATTGGTAGTGGTAATTTTAGTGGTGGAAATACAAACGCTGTAAATGGTGCTATTAGTAAAATAAATGAAAAGTCAAATGATGATACTAACTATAATATAATTATTTGGCTAGGTGTTAATGACTTAGAATATGTAAATGCCAGTACATATTTTAATGAGTATTACAAACTAGCAACAGGTACGTGGAGCAACTATAATTTGTTTATTGTTGCAGTTGGCCCTGTTTTAGAAGATATTTCATCAATTTCAAATAGTAGTATAGATAATTTTAATAATGAGATGAAGTCGTATATTCAAAATAGTGGACTAAGCAATTTAAAATATATTGATATAAATTATAATATTAATAATTATGATAGTTCTGGAGTTCATTATAGCTCTCAGGATTATAGTGGTATTTATAGTCAAATAATGCGTAAAGTTGGCAGTTCAACTAGTGTTAGTTCAGGATATTATTTATATAATTTAGATGATCATTGTGAATTTATTACAATTGATAAAAATGGTGAAAGTAATGCTTGTGAAGAAATGTCTATCTCTTCAACTTCTTTAAGTAAATCCGAATTTGTAAATAAAGTTCAAATGTATTACAGTAATAATAATTCTTCCTATGCAAAAGTATTTAGTGATAATGCTGAAACAATATACGATTTAGCTGTTAGTAATGGAATTAATCCAGAGGTGATAGTGGTTAGAGCGTCTTTAGAGGGCTATAGTCCAGCTTCTCAAGGATATCCAAATTATAATAATTATTGGGGAATTAGATGTTATAATGGTCAAAAACTTAGTAGTTGTGCATCTTATAATTCCTTTGATTCAGGTGTTTTAGGCTTTATTAATACAATATCTAAATATGATTCTTTAAGTTCTATGTTGAAAAAATATGCTTACATAGGTTCATATTGGTATAATCCAGGTAATGCTGGAAGTGGAGGTTGTCATTATTTCCCATATATAAAGAAATATATGTCTTCGTCAAGAGCAAATGAGGTATCAATAGCTTGTCAAAGTAGTAATGCGTGTCAAGGCTCAAGCTGCTTAAAAACTAATGATGAAGATCAATTAGCTTATTCAATGTGGCAAGTTGAAAAAATGGCTAATCAAAGAAATTCTATGTTTAATATGTCTAGTGATTTGTGTGATGGATATTCTCAAAGCTGTACCATATATTCTCAATCTGATAGTAGATGGAAAAACATTAAATTGGGTAATTCAGATTCTACGATGGGAAGTTCTGGATGTGCTGTTACTTCGATAGCTATCGGAATTTCTTGTTCGGGAACAGATATTAAAGTTGCTAATTTTGATGCAGGTAAATTAATAGAAACCATGAATGATGGTGCTTGTTTTGCCGATGGTGGATATATTTATTGGGGCTGTAGTGCAATTGGTAAAATTGCTCCGAATGTTCATTTATTATATAATCAAAAAGGAATAAAGTCTTATTCTAATCAAGAAAAAAAGAATATTATAAATGAGTATAATCGTAATAATGGCTTTGTAATTGTTCATTTTGTAAATAGTGCTCATAAACGTGGTCATTATGTAGTTGTTACCAGTATTAACGGGGATAATTTAATAGTAAAAGACCCATCTGGTGGTAAGGTTTCTACCATACCTATTAATATTATTGACCAAATTGTGGCTTATTCAAGTTAGAAAGGGGTTATTATGAATAAAAAAGTTCCAATTGTTATAATAGGCTTATTTGTGATTGTTATTGTAGTATTAGTTGTAGTTTTTAAAGATAATTTAAAAGGTAATTATGAAAAAGTTAGTGAATATATTATTTTAGATAATGATAGTATTTGGAAATATACCGGAATTTGGGAAAAAGTCTCATATGATGAAGTAAATAATAAATCGTTTGTTGTTTATGTAGATAACTTGTACAAAGGAAAATTTACTTTAAAGTATGGAAATGAATGGAATTTGTTTTTGAACGATAAATATCAAAGTTATGATGGTAGCTTGTTGGCTTTTTCGGATAACTTTGCTCAGGTAGTATCATTTACGCGTTATGAAGTCGACGATAATGATTTAAACATTATTAATAATATATTACATGGTAATTATATTTTAGAAAATATTTCTAGTGAGAGAGTTAATATTGATTTAAATAGTGATAATATTTTAGATAACTTAGTTGTTGTTTCTAATTTAAATGATGAAGAAGCTAATAATTATTTCAATTTAGTATATGCTTCTATTGATGGAAAAATTAGCATATTAATCCATGAAAACTATGATGTAAAGGATTATTATAATGCTCCGATTTATAATATAAATAAAATAATTAAAGTAAATAATAAAATGAATGTTATTTTTAATAAGGGTTATTTTTCGGATGCGGGGAAATCGGGAAATATGATGTATCAAATAAATGATGGAAATTTTGAACTTGTTATAGAAGATTAGAAAAAAATGTAGTATAATAGGTTAAACGAAAGGAATGTGTATTATGAAGTTTAAAGTTGAACCAAAGGATTTTTTCCTTTTTGTGTTGTATTGTGTTTTGCTTCTTTATTTATGTGCAATAGCAGTACTTAATTTTTCGTCTTTGTCTACGGATGGAACTTTTTATGGACTACTTCCGTTTAAAGCTTTTACACCGGAGTTCTTTCCTGCTACGTTACTTCTTTTTATAGTAGCTTTAGTTGGAATATTTACAAGTGTTTCTTCTTATATTTTTAAAAAAGATAAAGACGGTGGTATTGGTTTAATTTTGAAAAAGAAATCGAGTGATGGCTATTCAAGTTGGGCTAAAGATAAGGATATTAAAGAACAATCCAATGTAGAATGTGTACATCCAACTGATGAGGTTGTAAATGCTGCTGGAATACCACTTATTAATGATGGTAAAAATATTTGGGTTGATAATGGTGAATACCATAACTTGGTTATAGGTTCTACTGGTAGTGGTAAAACTCAAACAATAGTTAAGCCAATGGTTAATTTACTTGCAAAGAAGGGTGAGTCAATGATTATTACTGACCCTAAAGGAGAAATTTATAAATATAGTGCAAGTTATTTAAAAGAAAAAGGTTATAGAATAATTGTACTTAATTTTAGGGAACCACAAAGAGGTAATAGTTGGAATCCACTTTCTTTACCTAATCAATATTATAGAGCTGGTAATCAAGATAAAGCAATTGAACTTTTAAATGACGTTGCATTAAATATTTTGTATGATCCTTCTAATAAAAGTGAATCTGATTTCTGGGAAAAATCAGCAGCTGACTATTTTTCTGGACTTGCTTTAGGTTTATTTCAAGATGCTAAAGAAGAAGAAGTTAATTTAAATAGTATTAATGTAATGAGTACTGTTGGGGAAGAAAGATATGCAACAAGTAATTATATTAAAGAATACTTTGGTATGAAAGGTGAGAAATCTAATGCGTATATGTTTGCTTCAAGTACTATAAATGCTCCGAATGATACTAAAGGTGGATTACTTGCAACATTTAGACAAAAGATAAGAAACTTCTCAACGGGAGAATCTTTAAGTGAAATGCTTTCTTATAGTGATTTTAATATGAAAGATATTGGTAATGGTAAAACTGCTGTATTTATGATTATTCATGATGAAAAGAAAACTTACCATCCTTTGATGACAATATTTATTAAACAATGTTATGAAACATTAATTGATGTTGCTCAAGAAAATGGAGGAAAACTTCCAGTTAGAACAAATTTTATATTAGATGAATTTGCTAATATGCCACCTCTTAAAGATGTCGATGCAATGGTGTCTGCAGCAAGAAGTAGAGATATTAGATTTACGTTCATTATTCAAAACTTTGCACAACTTAATGATGTTTATGGGGATAACGTTGCTGAGATTATTAAAGGTAACTGTGGTAATCTTGTATACTTAATTAGTACAGAAATGAAAGCTTTGGAAGAAATTAGTAAGATGTGTGGTGAGGTTAAGGTTACTGATGAAAAAGATAAAAATGCTACCAGACCACTTATTACGATAACGGACTTACAAAAAATGAAACTGTTCGAAGCTATAATCATTAGACTTAGAACTAGTCCTTTTAGAACTAAACTAGAACCTGACTTTAAAATGGAATGGGGTATTGATAGAAAAGAAGAAGAATATCCTACAAGAATGAAACATGATGTTGAGATTTTTGATTTAAAAAAATATGTTACAGAGGAACGCAGTAAAAGAATGGCTCAGAATGGTGATGCTTTTGGAGGTAATAATCCATTTAAACCTATGGACTTTAGTACTCCGTCATTTAATCCTTTTGGTCCTATGCCAGCACAAAGCAATTTACAAAAGCCAGTAAATAGTTTAAGTGATATAGATATTGATAACATGCTAAAAGATTTAGATGAAAAGTTTAAACAACTTGATAAACAGGAAGCAGAAAAAAATAAAGAAAAATTAAATTCTAATGTTCAAATTAATGATATTGAACTTCCTAAATTGGATGATAAAAAAATAGATAAAAATGATTCATTAATTAAACTTGAGGAAGAACCTGCAGTAAAGAAGGATATGGTTGTAGCTGAAAATCCTAAAATAAATGTCGATAAAGATAGCACTGTGATAGCTAATAATGTTATTTCTGATGATGAATTTTTTGATGATTTTTTTGGAGGAGAATAAAAAATACGAAATTAATTTATTTCGTATTTTTTGTATAATAGGAAACTCATCCGAATTTTGCAAAAATAAATTTTGATGTGTGGTCGAACATATGGTATAATTTCATAACTGATTTAAAGAAAGAAAATAAATGGCTTAAAGAAGTAGACTCATGTGCCTTTCAAAAATGTGTATTTAACTTAGATGATACATTTAAGAACTCTTTTTCGTGGTAATAGGTATCCAAAATATTGAACTAAAGGAGAACATGAAAGTTATACAACAAATAATACTTTAAATGAATATAAAAATGTTAAATATGAAAGTATAAGAATAGATTTTAAAAATAAAGCAATAACATTACCAAGACTAAAAAAATTGAAGTCTAAAATAGGGATAAATCACTATCTTATTTAAATGGGTATTTGCAATTTACTTGTAAATTTATGATTCATATTTTATAGTGTGATAATATATGAAGAGAATTAAATTAAATGAATATAATCCTGATATGGGAGTTTTAATTGATGTTCAACATCCCGAAGACTATATGAAAAATCCTACATTGGGAAGTATAAATATTTATGCTGACAAACTTCTATTTAATAGTAAATCTTATTTAGATTTTAGCAAAAGGTATTATATTATATGTAATAAGGGCTTTTTAAGTCAAAAAGTAGTAGCTTATTTAGAGTATCTTGGCTATAACGTCACCCAGGTCTTACATTAGTCTAGTAAATTTTTATAAATATGGTATAATATGATTAGTGGTAATTATGGGTGAATTATTTAATCAGTTTTATGAATTTATAATGAGCACAATTGATGCTTTAGGTGTTTATGGGCCTTTATTGGGTTCAGTTTTTATTATTTTTGAAAGTATTATTCCACCGCTACCATTATTTGTGTTTATAACCATAAATTTTGTTGCATTTGGAAAAATAATAGGTTTTATTATTTCTTGGATATGCACGTGTATTGGTTGTATGATTGCTTTCTATTTGGTTAAAAAATTTCTTAGAAGTTGGATTGTGGATAAAATTAAAAATGTTAATTTGCTTACTAAATGTATGCACTATATTGAAAATTTATCACTAAGTCAAGTAACTATAATATTGTCTATTCCGTTTACTCCGGCTTTTATGATTAATATTGCTGCTGGGCTATGTAATATGGATTTTAAAAAATATTTAATTGCTATACTTATTAGTAAAATATTTTTGGTATATTTCTGGGGCGTTGTAGGTACTGGACTTCTTGAGAGTTTGCATAATCCAAACAGTATAATTACTGTTGTTGTGATGGTACTAGTGGCATATGTTTTTAGTATCATTATTAAAAAAGTGTTTAAAATTGATTAAACACTTTTCTAATTAATAGTATATCATTTTGGGATATTTCACAAGATTTTAAAGTTCTGCTAATTGCTTCTTGGAAGATTGCTTTTATTATTTCATAATTGTCGTAATTTATTTTGATATCATTGTCTGTTATATATTTTTTTATTGTTTCTAGTAAGGTTGTAATTTTATTATTTGCTTCATTTATTTGTTTTTTTGATGTATTTACTTGTATTGTATATTCTGGATATTCAAACGGATTTTCAAAATCGATGCTAGATAGGTCGATTGTTGCTTTTTGATAGAAATCTATGCAATTTGTATTAAACAATACTAGTGTATTTACTGAAAATGCATTTATTATGTCTTGGATTAATTTATCGTCATTTGAACTTAAACTTCTAATATCAATATATATTCCGTCATAATCTTGTGATAGCTTCTCATAATCTATCCAACTTTTATAAGGATACTTACTTTTTAAAAAGTATATTTTTTCTATACTATCAACAATAAATATCTGGCTGTCACTTTTTAATGCGAATTGAACTGCTGGAAGGGAATATGGGTCTTCGTAGTTGTGATAGAAAATTAAGTGTGGATGAGAACATAAGTAATCTACCCATTCATTGTAATGAATACCTTCATAAATTGTAGCCCATAAACCTCCGGTTGGTTTAATTTTATCAGTGTTTCTAATCTCTAGAAATAATTCTGATAATAACACATTTGTGCCAATGCTTAAATAATTCATAAAATCCCCCGCTTTAGTGGTTAATATTATATCAGTATTTTATTGTAATTGCAAATTGTTTGTTTTTCTGCTATTATTATAGTGGTGGTATTAAGTGAAAGAATTTGTAGATAAATATATTGATAAGTTTATAGCTATAATCTTGATAGTAACAATCACTGTTATTATTAATACGTTTGTGGATAAATTAATCGATAGAACCATTAGAAGAAAAAGAAAGAAAAATGTTACAACACTTTTGATGTTTATAAAAAGAATAAAAAAATTGGTATTATATGGACTTATGATACTTTTTGCTTTAGGTCAGTTTGATGCCTTTCATAAATTTTCTGTTACTCTTCTATCTGGTCTTGGAATTGGTTCAGTTGTTTTAGGACTTGCTGCTCAGGAAAGTTTGAAAAATTTTTTTGGGAGTTTTGCCCTTGTTATAGGTGATGCTTTTGAGGTTGGAGATTTTATTGAATGTCCAAATCAAGGTGTAAGTGGTACTGTTGAAGATATTACGATGAGACATACAATTATTAGAACTATTAATAATCGAAGGGTTATTATACCTAATAGTCAAATGAACTCTTATACAATTGAAAATTTTAATTACTCAGATAATGAAAATATGAAATTAGTTGATTTTTCGATATCGTATGAATCTGATGTTGATAGGGCTATGTCTATAATTAAAGAAGAAATGAGTAAGATGTATCATCCAAATCCAAAAGGAAAAAATAAGGATGTTGAGTTTCCAAAAGTTAGAGTTGCTAGCTTAAATGATTCATCAATTAGTATTAGAGCTTGGGTTTGGGGTAAGGATAATGGAGAAACTTTTGAAAATATGTATAAGTTAAATTATATTATTAAAAAAAGATTTGATAAAGAGGGAATTGAAATACCTTATCCTCATGTTGTTACGATAAAGAAATAGTTTACATTAATTTGTAAATTATTTTTTTATATAGTATTATTTTATTTTAAAAAGTGATATAATAGCCATATAGTAAGGAGATGTTGTTTATGAAAGCATGTGCAATTAAAGATGTTAAACAATTTGAAATTAAAGACATTGAAGAACCTAAAGCTGACGGTAAAAAAGTTATAATTGATGTTTTAAAGACTGGTATTTGTGGTTCTGATATTCATTATTGGGTAAATGGAAAACCTAAAGGATTAGTCATGGGACATGAATTTTGTGGTAGAGTTGTTGATCCAGGTGATAGACTTGATTTAGAAGTTGGAGATAGGGTTACTGCACTTCCTATTTCTCCATGTGGTAAATGTGAAGCTTGTCGTAAAGGAGAAGTACAATATTGTAGTGTAACATGGAGTGAAGCTGTTGGGCTTTCAATTGATAATCCAGGGGGGCTTACAAAACGTATTGCTGTTAGAAGTGATATGGTTATTAAAGTTCCTGATGATATGAAAGATGAAGAAGTTGCAATGGTTGAACCTACAGCGGTTGGGCTTCATGCTGCTCATTTGGGAAGAATTGCTGTTGGTGATGATGTTTTAGTTATTGGTGGAGGTATTATAGGCCTTGTTAGTGCTATGTTTGCTAAACTTGAAGGTGCTAGTAGAGTAGTTGTTACTGAAACTAATGAAGAAAGAGGTAAAAAAGCGGTTAAACTTGGTGTTGCTGATGAATGGCAAAATGCCTTAGATGAAAATTTAGTTCCAGACATGATGGCAAAAACTAATGGCGGCTTTGATGTTGTTATTGAATGTTGTGGTAATAGTGCCGCAGTAAATAGTGCTCTTTCAATGGTTAAACCAGGTGGAATTGTAGTTTTAGTTGGTGTT
This sequence comes from uncultured Bacilli bacterium, assembly GCA_934101495.1. Taxonomy (GTDB): domain Bacteria; phylum Bacillota_I; class Bacilli_A; order RF39; family UBA660; genus Onthocola_B. Next base: position 18,550 of record CAKORG010000006.1, on the reverse strand, counting down.
GCTACTGAAGCCGTTCCAACTTATACAGTTATGGCAGTTATGAAAGAACTTGTTGTCCAAGGTGCTATTGCTTATACATATGATGAATTTAAATCTTGTATTGATTTAATTGCTAATAAAAAGTTAAATGTTATGAAGTTTGTTGATGATATTGTGCCTTTAGATGGGGTACAAAAAGCTTATGAAAGACTTATAAGTGGTAAGGATTCTGCGGTTAAAATAATTGTTGATCCAAACAAGTAAAAGTGAAAGGCTGTCGAATATTAATTACTTAATTTTCTGACAGCCTTATTTGTTTAAATTTTGTTAAATATTTTATTACTTTTGAAAATAACGTTTCAATCTTGAAACGTTATTTCATTAAATCTTCGATAGAAGTTTCTAATATTATAGATAGTAGAACTATTTTCTTTAATGGCATTTTTTTAGTAGAATCATTTTCACTTTCAAATCTTTTGTAGTGTGTATGATTATAATCTAATAATGCTGCAATATTTTCTGTAGTATAAGGATTAATTGTACTATTTGAACCTAGTTTTTTAAATTCTCTGTACTTTTCTTTTCTTATTTTTTTAATATTTCTACAAATTCTATTATATAGGTCATCATTATTGCATTTTGCAATTTTTTCTTGTAATTCTTGATAACTATAAACAGCCATACTTTACACCTCGGATATATTATCCCATAATATAAAATTTTTACAAGCCACTTATGGACACATTTTGACAAAAATAGCTATATTTTTGCTTGAAATTAGCTAAAAATACTATATAATTAAAATAGAGGGTAGAAAATGAAAATAAAAAAAAGAAATGTAAGCATGCTTTTATCAAGCTTGGCTTTAGCACTTATTATTGGTATTTATACTTATTATACTGGTAATAGTAGTGCTTATACTAATAATAATGATGATATTAATTATAAGTATGATATATCTGATATAGATAAATTTAGCGAGTATAATTATATTGAACTTAATGGAAATGTTCCTGTTTTTGAAGAAGTTGATACATCTAAGTCTTTTGAGAAGTATAGTGAGCTTGATAATTTAAAAAGAGCAGGTAGCGCTTTTGCTAATATTGGAGTAGATTTGATGCCTACTGAAAAAAGAGGTTCAATTGGAATGATTAAACCTAGTGGGTGGCATACTATAAAGTATGATATTGTAGATGGAAAATATTTGTATAATAGATGTCATTTAATTGGTTATCAGTTAACTGGGGAAAATGCCAATCCCAAAAATTTAATTACTTGTACAAGACAAATGAATACAAAAGGGATGCTTGATTTTGAAAATAAAGTTGCTGAATATATAAGGAGTACTAATAATCATGTTCTTTATAGGGTTACACCAGTGTATAAAGATGATAATTTACTGGCAACAGGTGTTATTATTGAAGCTAAATCTGTTGAAGATAATGGTAAAGGTATTTTATTTAATGTATTTGTTTATAATATTCAAAATGGTATAGATATAAATTATAAAACAGGAGAAAGTAGTTTAAAAAAATAAAAGTTAGACATAATAAATGAAGGAGTGATTAAAATATGTTTAATGGAAAAGTGGCAGTAATTACTGGGGGAGCAAGTGGTATTGGTCTTGCTACAGCTAGAAAATTATTAAGTGAAGGTGCTAAAGTTGTTTTAGCGGATTGGAATGAAAATGTAAGGGATATAGCTAAAACATTAAATAATGATGTACTTGGTATTAGATGTGATGTTTCTAGTGATACAGATGTGCAAAAATGTGTAAATGAGGTTATAGAAAAATTTGGTCATATTGATTTTTTAGTTGCTAATGCTGGTATTGGAGGAGGACCTAATAAAGCTCATGAAGTTAGTGTTGATGAATGGACTAAAGTTATTGGAGTTAATCAAACTGGTGTATTTTTAATGAATAAATACGTTATTAGTGAAATGCTTAAAAATGGTGGAGGAGCTATTGTTAATACTTCATCAATGTATGGCTTAGTTGGTACGACGATGAGTTTTGCTTATTCAGCTAGTAAAGGTGCTATAAATCAAATGACTAGGTCACTTGCCCTTACTTATGCTCGTGATAATATCAGAGTTAATGCTGTTGCACCTGGATATGTTGATACACCAATACTTGCAGAAGTGCCAAAAGATATGAAAGATGCTATGGCAAATCAACTTCCTGTTGGCAGACTTGGTAAAGATACTGAAATTGCTAATTTAATTTGTTATTTACTTAGTGATGATGCTACATTTATTACTGGTGTAATAGTGCCAATTGATGGAGGCTTTACAGCAGCATAATTTATGAGAAAACTAGAATTAAATAGAGTTTATAAACATTTTAAAGGTGATTTATATTTAGTTTTAGATATTGCGATAAATAGTGAAACTGATAAAAAAATGGTTGTATATAGAGCTTTATATGGTGAAAATACTTTATATGTAAGAGATTATGATATGTTTTTAAGTGAAGTTGACCATGTAAAGTATCCAGATATAAAACAAAAATATAGATTTGAAGTGCAAGATATTAAAAGTGTTAAAAAATAGGATGTTAAGAATAAAAAATCTTAATATTTTTTTAAAAATTTTGTGAAATTGCTTGAGTGGGTTTACTGAGTAATGTTATAATAAATTGACGGCTGACGTAAAATTTCATTCTTATAAAGTATATTTTAATACTTTTTAAAGTGATGGATACTATAAAACTAAAGTTATAGTTACGTTTGTTAATTGAGTTAGTTCAATTATTTTAAATAATAAGATATCTGACTTGTTTGGAAATGAATTATAGAAAGTGACGTGTTAAAATGAACCAAGAAAAAATTGGTAAGTTTATTAAAGATTTAAGAAAGAAAAATAATTTAACTCAGAGGGAACTTGCTGATAAATATAATGTTACTTATCAAGCTGTTAGTAAATGGGAAAATGGTAAGAATATGCCTGATTTAGGTTTACTTAAAGAAATGAGTAAAGATTTTAATGTAAGTTTAGAAGAATTGTTTGATGGAGAAATAAAAAATAAAAAAAATAATAAGAAATACATAATTATAGGTGTTATATGTTTATTTGTGGTGTTATTTTTAATAATTTTATTTGTAAATAAAATTGATGATGATTTTAGTTTTAAAACAATATCTAGTACTTGTGATGCATTTAATATTTCTGGTAGTATTGCTTATAATGATAAGAAAAGTGCTATTTATATTACCAATATTAAGTATTGTGGCGGAGATGATACTAAAGAATATGAAAAAATAGAATGTACGTTATATGAGTCACATGAGGATATAGAAAAAAGGATTAGTTCTTATGAATATAGTGACGGTAAGAAAATTAAATTAGAAAAGTTTTTAGAAAATGTTACTTTTACAGTTAATAATTATAAAAAAACTTGTGATGAACATAATAATTTATATTTGTTAATAAATGCAACTGATAGTAGTAAAAATATAACTACTTATAAAGTACCACTTGAAACACAAAGTATATGTGCTAAATAAAAGGAAAGTATTATTATGAAGAAAAGATTAAATGTACAAAAATTAATAAAAATGGCTTATAAAGAAACTAAAAGAAGTTCTTTAGCTATATATTTAATATTAAGATTTTTAGTTATATTATGTATGATCTTACAAATACTAAGAGGAAATTTTAATAATGCTTTACTCTGTTTATTATCACTTGTCTTATTATTTGCTCCATTATTTATTCAAAATAAATATGAAATAACATTACCTGATGGTTTAGAGATTAGTATTTATTTGTTTATTTTTTCTTCAGAAATACTTGGAGAAATAAATAATTTTTATGGTATAATTCCTCATTGGGATACTTGTTTGCACACTATTAATGGTTTTTTAGCCACGGCGGTTGGCTTTTCATTAGTGGATTTACTTAATAAAAATAGTAAAGATATTAATTTATCCCCATTTTATCTGTGTTTAGTTGCTTTTAGTTTTTCAATGACTATTGGTACTTTATGGGAGTTTTTTGAATATGGGGGAGATAAATTTTTAAAGTTTGATATGCAAAAAGATACTATTATTACAAGTGTATCTTCGGTTACAATGAATCCTAGTGGTGAAAATAAACCTGTTATTTTAGATAATATTGGTAAAACTTTAATATATGATACTGATGGTAATTTACTTTATACTGTAAATGATGGTTATTTAGATATTGGTTTAAATGATACGATGAAGGATTTATTTGTTAATTTTATCGGAGCTGTTTGTTTTAGTATTTTTGCTTATATAGGACTTAAGAATAATAGAAAAAGTTCTGTTGTTAAAAAGTTTGTTCCTACGAAAGGAAAAAGAAAAATGGCTGAATCTGTTAAAAATAGGTTAAATAAGTAAAATGGAGGGTTATTATGGCTTATATAGAGTTTAAAAATGTAAATAAAGTATATAAAATGGGTGAAGTTGAAATAAAAGCTTTATCTAATACTTCTTTTGAAATTGAACAAGGAGAACTTGTTTGTATTTTAGGTCCTTCTGGGGCTGGTAAAACAACTTGTTTAAATATTTTGGGAGGTATGGATACTTTAACAAGTGGAAATGTTTATGTTGATGGTAAATGTGTTAACAAATTAACTGGTAAGAATTTAATAAAGTATCGCAGAAATGATATTGGTTTTGTTTTTCAATTTTATAATTTAATACAAAATTTAACTGTTATTGAAAATGTAGAACTTGCCACTCAGCTTTGTAAAAATTCTTTAAAACCAGAGGAAATATTAAATAAAGTTGGACTTGGAGATAGAATGAACAATTTTCCAGCTCAACTTAGTGGGGGAGAACAACAAAGGGTTGCAATTGCTAGAGCTATTTGTAAAAATCCTAAGCTTTTGTTATGTGATGAACCTACTGGGGCCTTAGATTATAAAACTGGTAAACAAATACTTAAATTGCTTCAAGATACATGTAGATTAGAACATATGACGGTTGTAATTATTACACATAACTCTGCGATTAGTCCAATGGCTGATAAAGTTATAAAGTTTAAAAATGGTTCTGTTAGTGATATCATTATTAATGAAAAACCTATGGATATAAAGGATATTGAGTGGTAAAATGAAAACTATGTTATTTAAACATATATTTATGAAGATAAAGCAAAATTATAAAAGGTTTTTATCTTTATTATCTATGGCCCTTCTTGGAATTGGTTTTTATGCAGGGATTGAAGCTTGTAGTCCAGATATGCTTAAAACTTTAGATAAATTTTATGATGATAATAATGTTTATGATATAAAAGTTGTTTCTAATCTTGGACTTGATGATAAAGATATAAATATTTTATCTAAAATAGGTGGATTTGATAAAGTAATAGGTTCATATGAAACAGATACTTATTTAGAGTTAAATAATGAACAATATGTTGTTAAAGTAATGGGGTTAAATAATAGTATTAATAAAGTTTATTTAGAAAATGGTAGTTTACCTAATGGTAATAATGAAATTGTTGTTGAAAAAAAGATGCTTTTAGATAATAATTTAAGTATTGGAGATTCTATTAATATTTTGGGTAGTAATAAAAAAATTGTAGGAACTGTTATAAGTCCTTTGTATTTTTCTTCTGAAAAACCTAGTACTAATTTAGGTAGTGGTAAAGTTAATTATTATGCTTATACTTTGGAAGATGTATTAAAAAGTGATTATTATAGTGCTATTTATATAACTTTAAATAATACTAAAAATATGCTAACTAATAGTAAAGAATATAAAAATGTTATTGATGATGCTATTAATAAGATTGATGTTATAAAAAAAGAAAGAGAAGATGAAAAATATAATGAGTTATATGGCATAAGTATAAATGAAAATGAACTTGTTAAACCACATTGGTATCTTTATGATAGGTTAGATAATAATTCATATAAAGAATTAATTAATGCAAGTGATAATATAAAGAATTTAGGAAATGTTTTTCCTTTAATATTTTTTGTAATTGCCGTTTTAGTTAGTCTTATTTCAATGATGAGGATGATTGAAGAAGATAGAACTGAAAATGGTACATTAAAGTCTTTAGGTTATAATAATTTTTATATTACTTTAAAATATGTTATTTATTCACTTTTAGCAACTGTTATTGGGGGTATTTTAGGTGTTTTTATTGGTTCTTATTTAATTCCTTATGTTATTTGGAATATTTATAAAAAATTATTTAATATACCGATATTTATATATTCAATTAATAGTGCATATAATATGATTGGTTTTTGGATATGTATATTATGTATTTGTGGTACAGCATGTTTTATATGTATTTATAATTTAAAAGATGTTCCTGCAAATTTAATGAGACCTAAAGTACCTAAATCTGGTAGAAAAATATTACTTGAAAAAATATCATTTATTTGGAAAAGACTTAAATTTTCTGATAAAATAACTATTAGAAATATTTTTAGATATAAATCTAGAGTTTTAACAACTATTTTTGGAATTGCTGGATGTACAGCACTTATTTTGGCAGGTTTTGGTTTAAAAGATTCTATTAAAAATATAAATGATTATCAATATAGTAAAATATTTAAGTATGATAAAATGATGATTATTAATGAAAATGGTGATTATGAAAAGTTACTTAATAAAATTAATAATGAAGAAATTGTTAATAAAGCAGTAGATGTTAATTATCAAAGTATTAGTGTTTTAAATGGTGATATAAAACAAGATGTATCTTTGATAGTACCAAATGATTTTAATAAGTTTAATGAGGTTATTTCTTTAATTGATTATAAAAAAGAAGATAAAATTTATGATTATATATTAGAAGATAGTTGTGCAATTAGTGAAAAAACTGCGAAACTTTTAAATGTATCTATCGGAGATAATATTACTTTACTTGATAATGAAAATAATAGTTATACTATAAAAGTATCTTATATTGTTAAAAATTATATTAATCAGTATATGTATGTAAATAAGAATACTTATAATAGTTTGTTTGGTAATTATAAAGTAAATTCTTTTCTAATAGATTTAAATGAGTGTACTTCAGATGATAGTAATGATTTTGACATGCAGTATATTGCTAGTAAGGATGCTGTTTCTATTATTAATAATAGTGATGTGAAAGATGTTTTTAATGATATGTTATCATCTATTGATTCTATAGTGGCTATTTTAATTATTGCAGCAGCAATGTTAGCTTTTGTGGTTTTATATAATTTGTCTAATATAAATATTAGTGAAAGAAAAAGGGAAATAGCTACACTTAAAGTATTAGGTTTTTATGTTAGAGAAGTTGATAAATATATAAATAGAGAAACTATTATATTGACAATACTTGGCATATTAATTGGTCTTTCATCTGGCTCTTATTTATGTCATTATATTATTTCTACTTGTGAACCTGATTATTTAATGTTTGGTAGAGAAGTGTTTCTTTTAAGTTATGTTTTTTCAGCTTTAATTACTATTATTTTTACTGTTATTGTTATTGTTGTGACCCATTTTAATTTAAAGAATATTGATATGGTTGAATCTTTAAAGAATGTTGAATAGTATTTGTTGATTATAGGGTTATTCATGTATATAAAACTAGTAAGTATGGTGATGATGTAAAAAAAGTAAAAACTAAATCAACTTCTGGTAAAACTGCATACAATGGAAAAGGTATCTCTGCTTGTTATTTAGATTATCAATATCATGTATTAAGATTTTTATAAATAATTTTATTATTAAATAAATTACAATTTTAATACTGATAATAATAAAGAAAAAGATACATAAATTACAATTTATGGTTCTTCGAAATCTGGTTGGGAGTTTTCTTAAGATAGCTTCGAAATTCAGTGGGGAGTTTTAATAAAAAAGCTTCGAAATCTGGTGGGGAGATGATAATGGTATTTAATCGTCTCTTTTTATATGGGATAATAGGTGTAGAAAGAGGTGAATTTTTAGTGAATGAACTAAGAAAAATTATGGGGTTAGATGAAGGTTATAAAGTTATTAAGGTAGAAGAGAAAAAAGTAGTAAGGTAGTAGCAAAGTATATATATGTAGAGACTATAGTTAAGAAATATAAGTGTCCTAAATGTGGTAAATACACAAAAAGTATCCATGATAAGTTAAAGCCAATAGTATTAAAATATGTAAAAGCATTTGAATTTTTGACATATGTTGTATTTATTAAAAGGAGATTTATATGTCATGATTGTAAATATAAATTTACATAGCCAGTAACAATTCAAAGAGAAAATAAAAGTATATCAAATAAAGTTGAACAGAAGGTCTTAATAGATTTAAAACAATATAACTTAAGTTTAAAATATATAGCAGAATGTAAATGTTAATATAAAAATGTATAAAAAAGGGAAAATAGCAATGTACAATTAGAAAAAGAAAAATATACTAAAGAGGGTTATCGCATACCAAAAATGGAAATAGAAGAATTTTCTATCATAAGAAAGTCACGAAAACAATTAGCGAGTAATTTATTAACCTACAAAAATTTTTGTCATAAACCTACAAAAAATATTGACATTTACAACCTCTTATAATAATCTTATCTATATTATACTTAAATTTTATTTGTTTCATATATATCAATCCCCAATACACAAAACAAATTAATTGTCATTTATTATAAATTTTTTTCATTTAAAGTCAAGACATATTTGTTATTATTTTCCTATTTTAAGGCTATTATAAGTGAAAAGTTGATATTTTAATATATTTATACCGATTTAATAAATGTTTCTAAATCTCTCATTTCTAACTTAATTTTTAAATTACCAATATATATTTCATTTGAATAATTAAACATTTGAAATGTTATACCTTTGATGATTATTCTATGCGGTTCTAAATATTGTAAATATGTTTTATCTATTTTTCTTATACTTTCATTTATAAAAGTAGGAGTGGTATTACAAAAACTACATATAATTTCAATTTTTTTCTTTATTTCATCATCAATAGGTAATTCTTTAGTAATAATGTTTATCACTTTAAATTATTCCTTTTTTTTACTAGATACATATTATCAAATCCTTTCTTAAATAACAAAAAAAATATCAACTTCATTAGAGATTGATATTTATATATTAAGTTCTAAATTTTAAAAAAGTAGAACAGATTTCCCAATGGAGCCAAAGTAGAGGTAGTTGGATGATCACTAGGCAAGAAATAATAAGATGTAATAATTACTAACTAAATATATTATAACGCATAATTCATATTTTGAAACAATTTTTGTTAGGAAATTTCTTAGGAAATAATTTTTTAAACTTGTCGGAAATCCTGATAAGTCTAATAATATCAATCAATATCTTTTGGATAAATATTATCATTAATATAATTGATTTGCTTAAATATTTCTTCCAATACAGGAACAACAATACTATTTCCTGCCATTTTTATTAATTTAGCATCTGAAAAGAACAGTCCTCTTTTATTGCTTTCAAAATTATTGTCAAGCAAAACTTGAAAATCCTTTTCTTCGAATCCCATGAGTAAAAAACATTCTCTAGGGGTTAAATATCTAAAATCACATTTTCCTTTTACATGGTTATCATATTTTATTACTCCAGAATTTGGATTTCTATCTTGTTTAGTTGTTATTGTTGGAACTAAATCTATATATTTATTATTATCAAATAAAGTGGGGTTATCATTGCATATTTGTTTTCTTGATTTAGTATTATGAATTTGATTAACATCAGCCTCGTATTTATAAGTTGGTTTTGAATAGTCTGTACGTAATAAATCTTTTACAGTTTTATGTTTAATTCCTAATGTTTGCACATAATTATTATTTTCCAAATTATGATTATCAATGTATTTTTCTATTTCGTTCTCAAGTTTTTTATCATCATCTATTAAGTAACTAATCATATATACTCTAACTCTATTTTGCGGAATTCCAAAGTCCTTTGAATTTAATCGATAAACGTGATTATAATATCCCAATTCTTTTAAAGAATCTTGCCATGCTTTAAAATTTGCCTCGTGCTCCTTTGATTGTATATTCCTGACATTTTCCATAAGCAAAAATCTTGGCATTTTTAAATGTTTTGCTTTTCTTTCTTTCAAAATTCTTTCTATTTGCCATAGCATACTAGATCTATTATTTGCATTTCTATCTATTCCACCAGATGCACCATGCCAAGCTCTAGCAATAGATAAATCTTGACAAGGAAAAGAATATGTTAATATATTCATATCATCTGGTAAATCATCACCATGAATATCAGTAACGCTTATTAAATTTTTACTATTATCAATTGCATAACATAGTTTTCTTAAAACATTAATATTTAATCTTTCTATAGCTTCTTTTGTAGCTGGACTTTTTCCATTAGTACTTAAGTTTAAAGATTTTGCAAATAGATTTTCAAGTAATTCTTCCTTATTCATTTTATCATATTTTGATTTTTTTTGATTTTTATTATGAATTAAATCATATGCTATTATCGCATTAATATCCCAATCAGCTGTTCTTAATATATCAAAATCATATCCATAATTATCATGTATATTTGACAAAGCTTTAGCCTGAGCACCAATACCACTAAAAGTTTCAACCATTTTTAGCATATGAATTCCTCCTTATCTGATTCATTTAGTATAATTTTACCAGGTTTTAAAATAAATTACCAGGCCTAAACATAAATTTTTTCATTTTTTTGGTAAACCATTTTCATATAATCTGTTTCGTATCTCCAAAATTAATTTTGCTTGTTTGGAAGATGGTAATTTATAATTTAAATTTGTTGCAACTTTAAGTATGTCTTCTTCCATTGGTGTTAATAATCTGTTATTTTTACCAAATTCCAAGACACTTTTCCAATATTCAGTTCCTAGTTTTACAACTTCAATTTCATAATTTAATTGATTTTCAGTTTTTCTATCTTTCTTAGCATCACTTTGTTCCTGATTTTCTTCAGATATATCAATTAGGTTATCAATAAATTCTTCATTAAGTGTAAACGATGTATTTTGTGCTCTTTCCCAACATAATTCTTTTTTACACCATTCAGTAACATTTAAAGTCAATCTATCATCTATCGTAATAAAATCAAAGACTTCTTTAGTAGTGACTATTAGTTGTCTTTCTAATATTGAATTTATTTTTTGATTATTCCAAATTGATTTAAAATCAATTGTCTTATTAATATTTCTTTTCTTAATTTCATTAAAAATTATGGCAATAGAATAGGTTACTATATTTGCTCGATATGCTTTAATTTCCTTATACCACTGTTGACTTGTAACAATATTCTCAGTGGTTTTAAATATTATTGCAAGTGCTATCATTTTTTTAAAATAATATTCATTATATATTGTATTATTTTGCTCCCAAGATTTAGAAATCTTTTCAGCAAAATATCTCATATTTGCTTGTGCACCTCGACTTACAATATGTGGCATACATTGATATGTATTAATATATTTTGCAACATCGACTTTTTTTAGCAATTGATTTTTAGGATTCTTTAATTGGAATTTCTTTTTTTCTGAAGGTGTTAATTTCATCTGTTCTTGAATATATTGTCCTCTAGCTCTTTCGTAAAACCAAACTGTTTGATATTGGTTTCCATCAACAGATGGAGCTAAAATTTTTCTCGAATATTCTTCTAATCTTATGTGATAAGGATGATTTGAGAAAAAATCAGCTTCATCTATTTTATTTTGACTATTTGCACATCTAGATATTATTGGTATCATTTCTTTGGCTTTTTCATTGTTAACTATTGAAAGTTTCATTGGTACATATATAGAATCTAAATTTGCTTTATCCTGTAGTTTTGCATTTGCTATGGAAGCAGTAGTTTGTCCACCATTAATTATTTGTAAATCTTTCAGTTTTGTTATATAGAGTCCATTTGGACTTAATGTTGCTTCTGTTGCAGTTGCCGCAATACCATTATTATATGCAAAAAACATTTTTGGCTCATTTAAGATGGTATTTCTAATGCTCTTATTAACCTTTCCTTTAACACTTAAAAACGACCTAACATTTCCTTCAAGTAGTCTTGAACCATATTCTAAATATAATTCTGCCAAAATTTCTCCGGGAATAACGGCTAAATAAGAAGTATATTCTTCATTATTTGTTGCTTTTACACATGAAATACCATTTTCCATTGATTTTAGAAAATCAATTTCAATGCTTTCTTTACCTAATTTTGAGGTAAAAACACTATATAGTCTAGTTATGTCCCAAACATTTAGTTCAACTGGTTTATTTGAAATATTATCTTTTTTTATATTTTTTATTCTTGAACTTAATTTTTTATTAGTAATTATATAAAATCTGAATTTAGTTAACTCATTTAATTCATTTTCTAAATCTTTTGAAAGTGCGTATCCATTGCTGCTTTCTTCAAATCCTTTTTTTACAATATATCCACTAATACAAGCTTCTATTAAATTTCTCATATTTCCATATAATTTATCAATTTCAGTAGCTGTTAATGTTTTTATTTCTTCGTTATTTGAGAAGTCACTTATAAGTACAACGCATGATTTATCATATGGATCAAAATAATATCCATCCATTTGAATCTTTCTGTTTCGTTCACCTATACCTTCAAAATAACCTTCAACAAAATCATCAAATTCTTCAGCATCTATTAATATGTTAACCACATAATTAACAAATTCTGCTTGAATATCATTTAATTCAGAAATAGAAGATATTCTTAAATCTTCTAGCATATTTTGTGCAAAATCTTCAATTTTCATAAACTATCACCTTGCAACTTTAAATTTATTTATGCTTTCAATAGAAATTTCATATGTAACTTTTAATATCCCGTTTTGTAAAAATCCTTTTTTTATTTTTGGAAAATTATTATTAACATCATACAAATCTATCTTTTGAATATAATATATATATTTATTATATTCTTTTTCATATTTATATTTTGCGTAACTTAGTTTTCTCTCGAAAAGTAATTTTTGCTTTTCCGAAAGTTTTTCGTTAATTATATTAATATAATTATTAATTGTTATTGATTTAGAATTTTCAATATTAGTTGGTTCTAATCTAATGATTGCTAGTGTGCCATCAACATCAGAATCTAATTGTTCAATTGAATTTATTTTAATACTTAAACTGGCTTGATTAGTAGTTTTAATTTCATACCATGTATCATCAATTTCAAAATCTTTATGTGATAAGTCTGGACCCATCCATGATGTTAGTCCTCGATCAATACCATATTTTTTAAACATATAATCGTTTAGAAATATCAGTTCACCAAAAAGTCCTTTTATTTCATTTTCATTTAATAAAGAATTAATTGGATTCATAAATAATTTTGTCCAGTCAGTCCATCTTTTTGCGATAAATAAAATAACTTCATTTTCAGAAGCATCTGCAGTGCTTTCCACAATATCTTGACAAAATTTATAAAATAAATCGTTCATACTATCATTCATTAATGTAAAAGATAAATAAGTTTTATTATCCTCTCGCTTTCTAATTTCAGTTTTTATAAATCTACTTGATTCAATATCATTAATATTTCCATTTGCAATAATTACAAGTGATTTTTGTTGAAAATCAGTAATACCTAGATAAATATCAATTGGATGTGTAGCATTAATTCTAATAAAATTATCTTTTGTATTATAAAAGTTCTCAAATTTATTTTTTATTTCTTCATACATTATTCTTCATCTCCATAATCGTCATTTTCACTAAGTTCAAAATAAATTTTATTGACTTTATAAATTGCAAATTTAGTTGCTTCATCTGTTAAATTAGGAATACCTATGCCTAAACCAATAATATTTTCCTTTATGTTCGTAGTATTTTTTTCATCATCCTTTAAATCAATTAAATAAATCATAAGTAGAGGATTTCTTCTTATTTCAGAAATAAAATAATATTTATTGTTTATTGAATTAGAATTTTTATTTTGATTTTTAAATTCTTTCTCAGCAATCCTTATTTTTTCAAAATTTAGTCCAAACTTCGGATCTCCAGGATTTCCTAGCCTTGCTTTAGAACCACTTATTCTAATTATTTTTCCATTTGGTGTTTGTTTTGTATCATATTTTCTCATATTAGTCTTAATATTAATGCCTTCAAAAACATTGTCTTTATTATTACCAGAACCACTTATAAAAACTATATCCCATTTATTTAATTCAAAGCCTTTATAGTTGCTTATGAATTTTGAAATAGATTCAGCATCAAACTTAGGATTATATGGATATGAGACATTATTTAAAAGACTTGTTATGTAGTTTTTGTCTACATTGTAATAACCATACTTATTAGTAATATCGTCTTTTATACAAACAGTTCTATTTTCTTTCAATTTATTAATCATTAATCTTACATTGTCTATATTAATTTTGTTCTTTACTTCATCATCAAATACGTATGGCGTTTCAACAACTTCACCACTTAAAGAAACATTTCTTTTAAAATCTTTTGCAGTTCTCATTTTATTTCTAGCGGTTACTAGTAAACCATCTATGTCATTTCTAACTCTAAAACCAAAGTCAAGTGGTGTTTTATTCATATCTCTCATTCTTTTTACTTCATATCTTAACTCATCTGTGGCCTCACTAATATAGTTATACCAATCTATATTTTCTTCACTCATCCAAATACGACATAAATCATCATAATTTTTTCTATAACCAAACCATCTTCCCATTTGCATAAGTGTATCATACATTTTTGAATTTCTATAAAAATAGCTTACAACTAATCCCTCTAGTGTTAATCCTCTAGATAAACTTAAACCACCTACAGCTATTGTTCTTAAACCATTTTCTTCGTTTTCTTCATAGTTTAATGTACCAATATTCCTTTGATTCACAATATTAACTTGAATAGGGGCGATTGAAGTATATAATTGTGTCATTATTGAATTCCAATCAAATTCAATTTTAGCATATTCTTTCTCAAAAGTTTCTTTTAATCTTAGTATGTCTTCGTTTTTTAAAGCTTCATTTAAATCTAATTTACTAAATAATCTAACGGAATTTTTAATTTTGTTAACATAATTATTAATTAAATCATAAATTTGTGATTGACAATTAACGAACCTACTTATATTAACTATCATTGAACGATGTGTTTTTTCATCGCCTCTCAAATCACGAATAACATTGGCTATTAAAAAAGCATTTATTGCATCACATAAACTAGGAGATAATTCGTTAAAAATAGATTCTTTGGTATGATTAAGTGGAAAATATATTTCGCCATCATATATTTTTTTTAGCATAAAATTATATTCAGAATTTTCTGGAAATATATTTCTAGCACCAATATAATTTGATGGGGCATTTAAAGCATAAATATAATCTCTTGGAAATAAATTTGCATTTTTCATATCTTCATCAGTGTCTGGGTCAATAAAAATATTAGCAAATGGAGTAGCAGTAAACCCAACATAACTTGCTTTATTAAAAAGCCCTAGCATCTCAACAATTAACCCATTAGTTTTTGTAGGATCTCTGTCTTCAGGATTTGTATTAATTGAAGCATTATCAGATTCATCATCAATCATAAGCAAAGCTTTATTTATTTTTGTATTGTTATTCAAATTTTGTATTTTAAACCAATCATTTAAATTCCTTAATGATTTCACATTTTTCTTTATCACGAAAATAGCTGGGTCATTCAATGAGTCTAACGAAAGTCCGAGACTTGCCGCTTGTTGTGCTTTAAAGTCATTAGATTTAGAAGTGAAAGATATAGCTTTTAATGTTTTCTCATATTTTCCTACTCCAATATCAACTGTTTCTTTCTGTTTTAACATAGCGTCACTATCTCTTCCAGTAAAAGCTTCGTCAATACGTTTTTGAGTTTGAGATCTTAATTTTTCAATGGTACCTGTTAGTAACACTATAACTTTGTACCCAGCATCTGCTGCTTTGCAAATCAAGCCACTATAATTTGCAGTTTTTCCAGATTGAACGTCGCCAATTATTAACCCTCTTCTTTGAAAAGGTGCTTGTTGTGGATCACCAAGTAAATCGGTAAGTTCATCACTTACAATATCCATAGTATTAACGGTTGGAACCGAAAAGTTTTTATCATTTATTAAATATTGTTTATAACGATCCCAATACTTCATATCCAAGTCTTTTTTTCTGTTCATATACCATGGTTTAAAATTATAAAAGATACTAACGCCTTTATCCAAAGTAATTGCGTATTCTGAATGAATTTGATTACGAACTTTAGAAATATCTTCGATAGAAAGTTTTTCTTTAAATAATGGACTTTTTGATTGTATAGAAATAACTTCATCAATAGCTATTTCATCAGTAATATTTTGAGTGATTAAAAATGCCAAAACGACATTCTTAAAACTTTGTACTATATTATTCATTAAATTGATACCTCCTTTTTAAATTTTTCTATTAAGTCTTTATGATTACAATAAGGTTCACTTTTTAGTAAAATGTTAAGCATTTGCTCAAAATCAATGTTGTAATCGTCACAATATTTCAATTGCTCTATTATCTCATCATATAATTCTTCTATATCAACTTTATTTTCATTAATATTTCCTTTTGAAGCATCTAAATATATTGATGATGTTGGGAAAAATTTTTCTATGTTTCCCACAAAGCAGTTTAACATTTTAAGTTGTTCTGGTTCTAAACTTTTTTCAAGCAATCTATATGATGGTATGTCTCTATTAATCCTATATTCATAACATCCATCTCTTAATTCATATCTTTCCCAAATATAATTAATATCATTATGATTGTTTTTTCTTCCTCTATATTCATAAACATTTTTACTTTTAAGTGTTGACTCATATATAGCATTATATAAATTATTTTTTATTAAATCTGGTAAATTTACAGAGCATTTTTTAATATCTAAACTCCACATATAATCAAGTGTACTAGGAATATCAACTTCAATTCTAGCCAATTTATTTAGTTCTTCTCTCTTTATAAGCCTAAACCATGTACCCCAAATAATCAATCTTTTGTTTCGATAAATGTAAAATCCTTGATTATTTTTTAAATCTTCTTTACCACCGACTTTTTTAAAATCTTCATTAGTTAATTTATTTAAATATGGAAGAATATATGGTTGTAATGTAATTGTCGAACCATTAATGTTAAAATACTGTTTTCTTAAAATTTGTGTCGATTTATGATTTTTCAAAAAAGGATCAAGGGGCTCTATTTTATTGTTGTTAACATATATAGAAACATTATCTTCTAAAAAACGATGAAATACTAGTGCAAGATGATCAATAGTTTTATCCATATAATTAGTCATTGTTCTTGACAAATCGCTAGTTGATGACGAAATTCTGTCAAAATTTTGAAGCAATATATATGTACCAGATGTCACGTGATTTAACATATCTATTTTGGGTAATTTTTGAATTTCTTCTTGCTTATATTGCAGTAATACCCATCCTTTTTTCTCGAGAACGATATCTAAATCCCAAGAAAAACAAGATATTGTATTATTTTTCTTACTTGCAACAATTAATTTACGGCATTGGGAAAACGATGCAGCTTTTAATCCTAAACCAAATCTACCCAAATCCTTTTCCGGTCTTGTCTCTGTAGGATTTTTGCTTCCGTATCGTAGGGCTTCTTCTAATTTATTTTCATCCATTCCACATCCGTTATCAAAAATAATTAATTGTGGAAATACATCTGGTGATAAAAATATTTGAATGTTAGTTGCATCTGCACTAATACTATTGTCTATTAAATCAGCAATTGCAGTTTCAAAAGAATAACCTAAAGATCTCATAGATTCAATTAAATTAGGTGCAAATGGAATACTTTCTTTTTCAATCATATATAGTCACTTCCTTAAACAATATTGTACCAAATTTCTAACGAAAAGTCATTAGTTTTGAGTAAAATTCTATTTACAAAAAAAACACTTGAGTGTAATATATATGTCGTCAAAACAAATCACAAATCAAGTGCTACTTATATTATATACATTTTTTAAAATAAATAAAGCCTTTGTTTGTAATTTGTTTTGATAAATTATAGAAAGAAGGTATTTTTTATGACAAAAGACTTACAAAAAGCCAAAGATCTATTATTACTAAGAAAATGTTCAAATAGAACTATTTCAAACTATTTAAGTTGTATTAATAGATTCAAAAATTATTATAAGAGAAAGGATTTAGAAAAATTAAATGAAGATGATATTTTAGAGTACTTAAAGAAAAACTTTATTAATATTGGTTGCTCTGCTGCTACGATTAATGTTAATCGTGCTGCTATTAAATACTACTATTTAGTTAATTTTAATAAAAATTTTAGTAATGTTTTACTCCCTCAAACTAAGATTCCATCTAAGTTTCCTAAAATTATTTTCAAACAAGAATTCATTAAAATGTTCAATTCTGAATTTAATTTGAAACATAAACTCTGGATTTAATTTCTTGTTTGATTATTTTTATCATAATATCATCAACACCTTTCTTAAACGACAAAAAAATCAATCATTTCTGATTGATTTAATCATTAACATCGCTTTGGTGCGACGATTTTTGCTTCTGGAGCGGTTAAGCAACAGCTTACGAACCATAACGCTCTCTTTCTAAAAATATTATATATGAATTCTTATTAAATTTCAATGGG
>CAKORG010000005.1 GCA_934101495.1 uncultured Bacilli bacterium | reverse complement strand
GCATAATAATACTTATCTATTTCATTACTTCCTTGTTCAACATTTAAGTTAACTGTTAGATTAGTCCCACTTTTTGTTGCACTAAGTGTATTAATCGTATTCGGAGTATAATTATCAAATGAATCTTTTGATATTAATACTTGACCAGAAAATGATTTACCGGCATTCTTGCTTTGGTCTGCATTATAATTTACAAATGTTGCTGTTATATTCCATGTATCTGTTTTCGTACTTGTTGTTGTTATTTCTCTATTACTAAGTAAAGTAATAAGTCCTGTTTTAGTTGTAATATCAAAACCAGATATTGATGCACCTTTTCCATCCGTTACTGTTTTATATTCAAGTCCACTTATACTTGTTATTTCATTATTACTTGCATCTTTTATGGTAAGTAATATTTCTGGATAACTCGTACTTTGTGTATACGCAAAGTTATTATCTGATATATTTAGATACAAATTATAATTATTCGTAGCACTATTTGTTTTATTATTTGCTGTTAGCTTTGCACTTGCATATGTACTTCCAGTTATGTTTCCTTTTCCACTTGCAAATGATGTTTGGTCTAAACCAATTGATATTGCATTACCTGTTTCAAATGTGAATGTATCTATGGTATTTGCATTAATTTTAATATCTGTTTGTGAACCTTCACCGGTTTGTGCTTGAAAGTATGCGTATGTTGCAGTTACTACTGTAAGTGCTAGTGCCACTATTGCTACTATACTTATTATTTTTGTTTTTTGATTTTCCATAATTATACTCCATTCTTAACAATATCACACTAGATATTCTCTTTACTATATACTAATTTTAAACAACAAAAAAATAAAAAAAAACATCATATTAACGCAAAATTAAAATTTCGATAATATTATCATATAAAAAATATACTTATAAATCTTTAATTAAAAATACCGCATATAAAGGAATTGATTTTATTTTACTACTAGGATTATATCCAAAATCTTTAGAACTAATTCTTATCATATATTTTGGTGAATACAATTTATCATAAATTCCCAAACTCTTTGATTGAGTATTATTATCTGCTTTAACTTCTATTGGTATAACGCCATCATTTTCTGTTGAAATTAAAAAGTCTACCTCTGCATCTCTACTTCCTTGCCAATAAAGTAAATCTAATCCATTTGCTTTAAGCTGATTAGCAACATAATTTTCAGTAATAATTCCTTTATATATTTTCATATCATCTAATAAAATCGTCTTAGTATCATTATTAACTAATCTATTAAAAATACCAACATCTGAATAATAAACTTTAAAGGTGTTTTCATCTACAAATCCAAGTAATGGTTTTTCTGGTAATTTAACACATTTACATAATTGTACCATATTACTTTCAATTAACCAATCTAACGGCAAAGAAAATTCTCTTGACTTTGCATTAGGTTCAACCACAGAATATTGAAATATTTTTGATGCATTTTGAAGTTGTGAAGATAATGAATTATATATTTTTCTAATTTTTAAAGTTTCTAAAGAATTATTAACATGATTATTCATATCATTTTTATAGTCTTCAATTATATCATTTAAAATAGTTAAGTCATAATTATAATAATCATTTTCACACTTCAATAATTCAGAAACACTATCTGGCATACCACCAGAAAGTAAATATTCTTTATAATATGATAAAGCTTTATCATGTATAAGTCCCATTGCTTCATTTTTATCAAAACATTCTTTAATTCTATCAAGTAATGCATCTTGATTAAAAGCCATTAAGAATTCTTCAAAATCCATTGGGTACATATAAAGCCTAGTAACTTTACCAACTGGAAATGGTTTATTTAATCTTGATAATTTAACCCCTAATAAAAAACCAGCACAAATAATTCTTACATTACTATGTTTTTCATTAAAAAATTTAAGTTCAGAAATTAATTCTTCACTTTCTTGTATTTCATCAATAAATAAAAAGCTATCCTCTTTATCAAAATCAAAATCCAATAATAATTTTAAATCATTATACTTTTTTTCTGAAGAGTCAGTACTTTCATATAATTTTATTACATCAGTATCTTCAAGTAAATTTATTTTCTTATAATACTTGAATTCATTTTTACAAAATTCATCTATAATGTAGGTCTTGCCACATTGTCTTACTCCAAGAACACAATTACACCTTTTTGTAACCACTTTTCACTCATGTTTACACCTTTTTGCAGGGACTTTTTGCTAAAAATTACACCTTTTGCAGGGACTTTTGATTTTCACACTAAAAAAGTAGCATCTACTGATGTTACTCTTTATTGCAATTAACACAAGTTACTTCTCCATTTTTATCCACTAGAAGTTCACCACACTTTGGACAAATATCTCCGGTTGGTTTATACCAAAGTGCATATTGGCATTTAGGATAATTATTACATCCATAGAATATTTTACCTTTTTTAGTTTTTCTTTCCACTATCATACCTTTATCACATTTTGGACATTTACAAATTTCTATAACTTCTTTTTTTTCTTTCTTTATATATTTACATGTTGGATAATTACTACATGCCACGAATTCTCCGAACTTACCCTTTCTAACTACTAAAGGACTTCCACAATCTGGACAAATTTCTCCAGTTTCTTCTGGTCCTTTCTTTTCCATCTCATGGAATGCTTTTTCTACTAATGGTTCAAACTCATCATAGAATTCATGTAAAACTTTTAAATAATCCATTTTATTTTCTGCTATTTTATCTAAGTCTTCTTCCATATTAGCAGTGTATTCTACATTTACAATACCACTAAAGAATTCTTGTAATTTATCAGTTGTTTCAATACCAATTTCCGTTGGTTCAAACTTTTTATCTTTTAAAACAACATAGCCCCTATCTTTAATGGTACCCACAATAGTTGCATATGTTGATGGTCTACCTATACCTAAACTTTCCATTTCTTTAATTAAGCTACTTTCCGTAAATCTAGGAGCTGGCTTAGTAAAATGTTGAGTTTTAGTTATATCATCTGCTGTTATACAACCTGATTTATAATTTTTTAAATCTGGAAGTATTACATCTTCATTATCTTCATATTCACTATATACTTTTAAATAACCATCAAATGTAAGAACACTACCAGTTGCTTTAAAAGTATAACCATTATTTTCAAGTATTACCGTGGTTGCAAGTGTTTTAGCATCAGCCATTAATGATGCTAGTGCTCTTGTATAAATAAGTTTATATAACTTAAATTCATCATTTGTTAAATATGCTTTAACTTCTTCAGGTGTTCTATTGATACTTGTTGGTCTAATACCTTCATGAGCATCTTGCATATTTTCATTCTTTTTACCTTTTTTAACATAGCCAATGTAATTTTCTCCGAACTTACCTTTAATAAAACCAAAGGTTTCTTTAACAAATGTATCACTTACTCTAACACTATCTGTTCTCATGTAAGTAATTAAACCTACTGTTTCACTCTTTAATGTTTTACCTTCATATAAGTCTTGAGCAATTTTCATTGTTTTACTTGGTGCAAAACCTAATTTATTAGATGCTGCTTGCTGCAAAGTACTAGTTTTAAATACTTCTCTTGCTGATTTATTTTTTTCTTTTTCAGTAACACTTTCTATTTTAAATGATTTAGAAAGATTATTTAATATTTCGTCAGCTGCTACTTCATTTGGTACTTCAATATCTTTACCATGATATTTATCTAGTGTTGCTTTAAAATCTTTAAAATCTGCTTCAATTGTCCAATATTCTCTTGGAACAAAGTTTTGGATTTCTCTTTCTCTATCAACAATTAATTTTAAAGCTACACTTTGTACTCTACCTGCAGATTTACCCCCAGTTTTTCTTTGCATTAACTTACTTAATCTAAACCCTATTATTCTATCTAAGAACCTTCTAGTTTCTCCAGACTTAACTAAGTTCATATCTATTTTACCTGGATTATTAATAGCATTTATAACTACATCTTTTGTTATTTCATTAAATACTACTCTTTTATATTTTTCATCTGGTATTTTTACCTCATCATAAATATGCCAAGAAATTGTTTCCCCTTCACGGTCTGGGTCAGTTGCAAGATATACAGTTTCTGCATCTTTAACATCTTTTTTTAAAGCTGTTACTTCTTTATTTTTTCCTTTAATTATTTGATAATTTGGTTTAAAATCATTTTCAATATCTAAGCCTAGACCAAACTTTCCAGTTGTAGCTAAATCTCTAATATGTCCCTTACTAGAAACAACTTTATAGTCACTACCTAAATACTTTTCAATAGTTTTACATTTAGCTGGAGATTCCACTATTACTAAATTTTTCATTTAATTTTCCTCTCTTTCTGTAGCATTTACATAATTATAGAATTTTATTTTATTATCTAAATAATTAAAATAATTATTACGGATTATTGACTCACTAATTTGCATTCTATTAGATACAATATTATTTATTCTAATTAATTCATCTGTTGTATATTCATTACTACTATAGTACTTAACACTGCCACTACTAGCATTATAATATACATCACTATTTTTCCAAGATCCATCTGCAAAAGCTACAATATTTAAATAATCATCACTAAAGACATCAGTTCCCATATAATATCTAGGATCATAATCTAAATTAAATAAATTAGCTAGAGTTGGTGTTAAATTAACATAGGAACTGTACTTTTCTACAACTTCACTTTTAATTGTAGAATTATATATAACCATTGGTGTTCTTTCTACTTCATAATCATCTAAATCATAAGTAAGAACACTAGATATATCTTTATTTTTTAGTCCATATGGATAGTGGTCACCATATAAAACTATAACTGTATCATCTAACTTACCAGCTTCTTCTAATCTATCAAGAAGTATTCCTAAACTATTATCAAATGTCTTTAATTTTGACATATATCTTCTTACTTCCATTGAATAATCAGTATTCTCAGTAATGCTTAAGTATTTATCTCCTTCAACACTTGAAACTTTATAAGGTTGATGTGCTGAAACTGTTGTAAGCCATAACATAAATGGTTTATCACTTGAAGTATTATCTAAAGTTATATTCATGGCAGCATTCATGAAATCTTCATCACTTGCCCAATTTTTATATTCATTATAATACTTAATATTTAAGTCATTAACATTATAATATGCTTCGCTTCCTAAATTCTTATGTATTATATTTCTTACATAATATGCTTCCGTATAATCATGCATACTAGTTGCTCTATAACCAGCATTTTTAAATATATTAAAAATTGATGTAAAATATTTATTATTACTATACATATTCGCCGTACAATTATTTTGAATTGTATAAAGTCCTGTCATACCACTAAACTCATTATTTCCAGTAGCACAACTATTTCTTGGACTATAATTATTTCTAAAGCTTATACCTTCACTATATAATTTATAAAAGTTTGGATATAAATCTTTATTAATAATTATATCCCCAGTACTTTCCATCATTATAACAATAACATTTTTACCTTCAAACATACCAGTATGATCATTATAATCAGTAATATTCTTATTTTTAATATAATTACTAATATTATTTAAAGTAGTATTTGTTTCATTTTTAATTATTTCATCTAAAATAGTATCATCAATTTCTCTTTTTAAATCCGATTTACTATTATCGTTTCCATCATTTTCATAAGCAGTATAAGTTGTTTTGCTCGGAGCTTCAACCATCGTAGATTTAATATCTAAAAAGCCAAAACCTAAAACACCAAATTGATTAATTGTAGTACTTGGAACACTTGGATATGCAAATAATTCTTTATTAGTAATAGTTTGTAATTTATTTTGCATAAATGTTGCATCTAAAGACTCATAATATAAAAATCCTGTAAATGCTAAAGCTAAAATACTTGTAATTGTTCTTATACCTGGTTCAAATACAATATTTGTTTTCAAAGGGAATCTTTTATCAATTTTCTTTTCTGTTAACTTATCTAAAAATATATAATAAAGAACAAGTATTATAAATGGAATAAAGGCTAAATAATAGGTTTCCTTAAATGATGAAAAGAAATCTATTATATAATCTTTAACTGCCCCAAGTTGACTTTTAGTATTAACTGATGCATATACTCCGATAAAGTTATTAAAACCAATTTGAAAAAACGTATAAGCACTTATAGCAAAAGATATTACAAGTATTAATATTTTACTAATTAGCTTATTAAACCAAGATAATATAAAACTAAGTAAAATGCTTACAAAATTAACCCCAATAAATATTCTTAAAAGCGCTATATTATTTAAAGATATTCCACTTATTAATCTAAATGATATTTCTATTAGTGAAAAGAATACTAGTAATATCATATAATTTTTTATTAAATTATTCTTTAACAAATTCTTCATTTTCTTCCTCCATTAATGCCTTTACTGGCTTATATGTAAGTCTATAATTATCTAAAATACCATATTTTTTAATAGCTTCAAGATGTTTTTTAGTTGGATATCCTTTATGATCTTTGAAACCATACATAGGATATTTTTCATCTAATTCATACATCATTTTATCACGTGTTACTTTAGCAATTACACTAGCAGCAGCAATATTAAGTGATAATGCATCACCATGAATTATAGCTTTCGAATTTTCCATTGGAAGTGGCATAGCATCTGTTAAAACATATTCTGGCTTAACACTTAGACCTTCAATTGCTTCTAACATAGCCTTTCTACTTGCTTCATAAATATTTATTTCATCTATTGTTTTAGCATCCACAACACCTACTGCATAACTTATGGCATCTTTTTTTATTATTTCATAAAATTTATCTCTCTTTTTTTCACTTAATTGTTTAGAGTCTATTAAACCTTCCAAAGTATAATTTTTAGGAAGAATAACTGCAGCTGCTACAACAGGACCACACAAAGGGCCTCTTCCGGCTTCATCAGTACCAGCTATTAATGTTATACCTTCTTTATATAATTCTTTTTCATATTTTAATAAATCTAGTTCTTCCATCTATCGAATGTTACTCCTTTAAGTGAACCGCTCACTAAATCATTATACACCTTAGTTGATACTTTTTCATAGTCAATTTCCCCATCTTTTTCAAAAAAGTTAAATTTTTCAGCTAATAATGCAAAAATATCATTAGGGTCATCACTAATTTCAATCTTATATTTATTTTCTAATATTTCTTTATAATAGTTCTTAAAGAATGTGATAAGATAACCACCAATATCTGTCATATTTAAAATTTCCATTCTAATAGTTGCAGTTGATGCTAAACTTAATGCCTCGGTATTATCTTCAATTTTAGGCCATAAAATCCCCGGTGTATCAAGAAGCAAAAATCCATTGTTAGTCTTTAGCCAATTAACTTGTTTAGTTACTCCAGGCTTATTACCAGTATTACTTACCTTTTTACCAGCAAGCTTATTTATAAGGGTACTTTTTCCCACATTAGGTATCCCAACTACCCCAATTTTAATTTCTTTACTTTTAAGACCTTTTTCTACTCTTTTTTCTTGAACAGGTTTTGCTACTTCTAAGGTAAGTTTAATTAGCTTTTTATAATCTTCATTATTTGTTAAATCAACAAGAATTACTTTATACCCTTTTTCTTCATAATATTTTACCCATTTATTTGTTTCATCTAAATCACATAAATCTTTTTTAGTCATAACTAAAATACGAGGTTTAACCTCAAGTATATCATCCATACCTTTTAATTTTGAAGATGATGGCATTCTTGCATCTATACATTCATAAATTATATCTATTAATTTAATTCTTTCTTTGATTTCTCTTTTGGCTTTTGCCATATGACCTGGATACCAGTTTATGTTTATTTCGTTACTATCCACATTTTTCACATCCTTCTTATATTTAATTTATATATAAATGCAGTTAACGAGTATTCCTCGTCAACTACTTTATCATAACTTACCCTTAGACAATTAATTATCTTTTATATATCTTAATATATTTAAAACATATTTATTAACTAAAATATTTTCTTTACAGAAATTTATTATATCATTTTTTTATTATATCTCATAGTTTTTTTGATATTTTTTATTATTTCTTTACACTATTTACTTTCAATCAAATTTTTTTCAACATATTTATAATTTAAAGTATTATCACTTGATATTGCTGTTTTTCCGGTTTCCTTTTCATATAAATCTCTGGCACCTTTTACAACACTTCCACCACGTTTTGCTACTTTCATACCAGACCAAACTTTATAAATCTCATTCGTAAGTAAAGCAAACTCCACAAGTTTATTTATGCCACCATCTTTCCAAACATCAGTGAGTTTAAATCTATCCACAATACCGCTAAGTCTTGCTTTTATCCATTCATCACTAAAACCCTTTTTGTGATAGTAATTTACTTCACGGTTAATAGCAACCTATGGATCAAATACTTTATTTATTCTTTCCTCACCAAGACTAGCCAGCCACATTTTAAATGGTTCTGTTTTTGGACTAGGTACAGATTCAATGAGTCTTAATAATCCTTTTATATTTAAGGTATCTGTTTCATAAAACTTTCCATCATGAGCTTTTAGTTTCAAACGTACGATATTTTCGTACAGTTCACTTCCTTCATCTACCAACTTTGTTTTTAAGTCAGACCAATATCTTTTTGGAATTTTACTCTCAGTTAATGCAACAATGACATCAACCACACTAAAGTAGTAATCTTCTTTTTCTGTATCCCATAATTTCTTATTTCTGTTCCTTCAAATAAATTTGATAAAGTTTCTAATTTATCATTCATAATTTTATCCCCCCTTATATAAATGATTAGCAATATTTTTACATCTATCTCATAATCAAAATATATCATACAAATATTTGTCTGTCAATAATTTTTTGCAAAGAAAAGTAAGATGATTTCTCATCTTACTTACAAGTGTACATATCTCCCTCAGCATAATCAGCTTAAATGAATATACTACACCTATATAAGGTCTTGTTTGATTTTTGTTATAAGCTACTTTTGTATCAAACAGTCTTAAATAGTTGATATAATTTTCATCAAGATAATAAATTTTTAATGTTTTTGTCATATTTTCACCTCTACAATAAAAGCTAGGAAGTTAACCTAGCTTACTTTTTTTCGTTCCCTACTTTTGGCAATGGCTAATATTATATGAGGTATTCCCCATTTAATACATCAATGATATATCATACGATCGCGTGTTTGTAAAGGTTTTTTGTTTAAAATTCAATAGAATAATTTTTCAAAGTGTTTTCAACTTTTTCTATAAAATCATTATCTTTTGTATTTAAAACTTTCTTTTTTAACTTTTTCATATCTAAATCTTCTTGTATAGCACTTATGAGCTCAGTTAAATAATAATCATCTTTAACTTTAATAAAATAATCTTCAATTAATGAAAAATCTTTATTTTTTCCATTATAGTTAAATGCTAAGCGCCATAACCATTCTCTTTCATCTTTGTCCATAGCAATTTGAGCAAGTTCATCAAATGCTTTTTGATCAATTTCTGGTGGCATTGGAACACTAATATACTGTACAATAAATTCTAAAAGTTCATAATTGTTCATTTTCTTGCAATAATTTGCTATCAAATCATTATGAGTAAGTAAAGTGAATATTTTTTCATATAATTTACCACCATCTTTAACCTTCTCTTTGTCAAGAACAAGTCCTTGTTTTCTTTTTATAAACATTTCTTTTGTTTCATTATCCAAATTATTGCTTCTTAAAGCTTTATCTATTACATCAATAAATTCTTCAATTGTTTTCATTCTATTTTTCTCAAATTCATCTACTTCATTTGGTGTATCACCTTTTATATTCTCAATACTTTGAATAATACTTTCTATATTTTTCTTTTCATCATCTGAAACTCTAGTTAAATCTAAACTATTCATTTTTTCTAATAATTCATCACTATTTATTAATCTATTTATATATTTATACATTAAATTTACTAAATCCATAATACACCTAAATCTTCCCAAACTTACTAAATGGGAATATTCTAAATACAACTTTACCTTTAATTTCTTTTTCTTTTATAGGTCCAAAATATCTTGAATCTTTACTAATAAGTCTGTTATCCCCTAGGATAAAGTATTCATCACTTTTTAAAGTTATCCTTTCATAATCACTTGTCATACCATAAGCATATTCATCATCTATTTTTTCATCATTAATATAGATTTCTCCATCTTTAATTGCTACAGTATCACCAGGCATCCCAATAACTCTTTTAATGATTTTTTCATTATCCTTTTCTTCATGAAGCACAATGACATCAAATCTTTTAATCTTACTTAACTTATAAAGTATTAAAATATCACCATTTTTAAATGTCTTATTCATACTATCGCCATCAACCCTAACTGGTGTTGCAATGAATGAACGAATAAGCACAACCACAACTACAATTATAATATAAGGTATTAATTCTTTAATTATTCTTTTTATAAAAATCAACTCCTAAATGAAAGAAAGGAAAGAATTAACTTCTTTCCTTAACTTTATATTCTTTACGCATTCCTTTGATAAAGTTAAGCTTAGCTCTACGAACTTTACCTTTTTTGATTACCACAATTTTATCAATTGTTGGGGCATTAACTGGGAATATTCTTTGAACACCAACAGTTCCACTTTTCTTACGAACTGTAAATGTTTCAGAAACTCCTCCACCTCTTTTAGCGATTACTAATCCTTCAAAAGATTGGATACGTTCTTTCTTTCCTTCTTTTACCCAAACATCAACTCTAACTGTGTCCCCAACTCTAAATTCTGGAACATCTTTACGAATATGTTTTTCAGCAATTTTGTCAACTAAATTTGCCATTTTCTTACCTCCTTATTTCATTACCTATAATCATATAAACTTTATAGCGGATTATATACCTTTTTTTGGGTCACCAATATATTATCATATTTTTTTAATATATGCAAGTTAAAATAATCTAATTATATCTTGAATTGTAATATATATCATTAAAAGCATCAAAAGTGCAAATCCTACTAAGTGACAAGCATTTTCAAATTTAGCATTAATAGGTTTTCTTCTAATTGCCTCAACAATAAGGAAGAATACTCTACCGCCATCAAATGCCGGGAATGGTAAAATATTAATAAATCCAACATTAATTGATAAGAATGCAGTTAAGTAAATCATATAATTAAGACCTAAAGCAACACCATCATCAACAATTTTATACATACCAACTGGACCAGATAAAGCACTTGCAGAAATTTTACCAGTAATTAAACCAGTTACAGTAAGCCACATTGATTGAACAATGCTATTAAATTTCATAAATGCATATTTTATAGAACCAAAGAAACCAGACAAAGTATTTTTTTCAACTTCAATACCAAAAACTTGTCTTTCATTACCATCAGCATCTTTTTCTACTTTTGGAACAACTTTATAAGTATCCATTTTTCCATCTTCATGTTTAACTTCAAAAGTATAATAATCATTTTTATTTTTCATAACTAAAATTATTTGAGCAACATCCCAGCTAGAAACTTTATGACCATTTATTGCTGTTATCGTATCACCACTAGTAATACCAGCTTCAGCCATTGGATAACCTTCGACTGCATTTTTAACTACTGGCTTTAAAGTACTTCCACCCCAGATAAGACTACTTAAAAAAAGTAAAACAATAGCTAATATAAAATTATTTACAACCCCAGCTACTAAAATAATTACTCTTTGCCACCAAGGTTTATTACACATATAATCTTCTTTTTTTATCTTTTCATTAGCATCTTCATAAACTTCCCCAGCCATGGAAACAAATCCACCAATTGGAAAAGCTCTGATATTATAATCTATTTTATCTTTACCCTTGTGAGTATGTATAACTGGGCCCATACCAATTGAAAATTCATAAATATGAACTCCAAACTTTTTAGCCCAAATAAAATGTCCAAATTCATGAACTAAAATAATAATTCCAAGTATTAATATAAGTATTAATAATGATACAATCCACATAATCTATTCCTCCTTAAAATATTATCATAAACATATACGCTAAAAATACAAATATTGAACTATCAAGTCTATCTAAAATACCGCCATGACCTGGTAAAAGATTAGAAAAGTCTTTAATACCATTTTCACGTTTAATACGACTCATTACCAAATCACCCATTTGACCAATAATTGAAAGAACTATAGTAATCATTATAATTTTAAATGTGATTTTACCAAGTAGTAATCTATATAAAACTACTCCACCAACAGTTCCAAGAATCAAACCACCAATAGAACCTTCCCAAGTCTTATTCGGACTAATACTTTTACACATTTTACTTTTACCAAATTTAGAACCAATAACATAAGCAAATATATCATTAAATGTTGGAATAATAAGTAAGAATAACAAAGTCTTAAAGCTACGCATCCTTATTATTAAAAATGAATTTAAAGCTAGACCTAAAAATAATACTGTTCCAAATAGATATAAAGCATCTTTTGATGAATATTCTTCTTCCTTATAAAATATAACTGGTACTATAATTCCTAATGCAATTAATGCTAAAGTTTGATAAGAAAATCCATAATAAATAGATAAATTACTATTATTTGACAAAATCAAACTAAGTAAAGAAACAAGTCCAATAAATATCATCATGTTAGGGATTTTACTATGTGATTTTTTTAAATCAATCATCTCTTTAAAAGCTAGAGCACCTACTAAACACATTAAAAGTTCAAAATATATTCCTCCAAGTAACACTAAAGGAATAACAATTAAAAGTGCAACTATTGCTGTAATAATTCTTGTTTTCATATTTAACCTCCAAAGCAATTATACTTACCTATAAATTATATCTAATAATATTCACTTTGTAAATAATTTTATTCTATTAACATACATATTATTTTAACATGAACGATATTAGTAAAAAATTAAAAAGATTAAGAAATGAAGATTTTATATGGATTGTTTATTTTTTTATCGTTGTATTTGCTTTATATTCTAACAAACTTGATAGAGATTATTTATTAAAAAAAGATAATGGAGCTTACAAAAGAGAAAAATATATTAACATTACTATATTTTTTATAACATTTTTTATCTATTTATATTTTCTCCTCCTTTTAACTGAAGATTTAGGTTCTATGGAAAAAAATTTTAATGATCCAGCATATAGGTCAACTTTTATCCAGCTAATTGCTGCCATCTTATTTTTAATCGGTGGTGCTATATATTTAATAAATGAAATAACTAGAAAAGATGATGCTTTGGATGTTGGGCTGATATAAAAAAATAGACTTAATTACTTAAATCTATTCATTTGTTGCATTACTTGATTAATTTGTTTTTGACTTGGTTTTCTTCCCATTGAACTCATCATAGCCTCAATCATTTTTTCATTAATCGGAGGATTTTTTTCTAAAGTTTTTTTCATTAAAGCTCTAGCTACAAAAAATCCAATAACAAGTCCTATTATAATACCAATTACTAAATATAATATTAATTTACCCATATAAATTTTCTCCTTTATACCATTATTTTACTATAAATATATGAGTTCTTCAAGCCAGAAATAGTCTTTATTTTGAAAATCACATGCAAAAGCCTGCGTAATTGGCAAAAATTTCTTAATATCTCGATTAATTATATTAGTTTTAAGAAGAATATGACTATTTTTAACAGTAATCACTGTTTCTTCTTTACGATATTTATTTATTACTTTATGTGTATCTCCACTTTTCATATAAAAATCATTATCTTTATTAAGTTCATATATTAATTTATTATATTTAAGTTTATCTATTGGCACAATTAATTGGTCTAATAAATCCTTTCCAATCCCTATACTTGTCTTATCTAAAAGGTATATATCTTCTAAAGATTTAAATAAATTATAGGGATTATCTTTAAGTAATACTTCCATTTCTTTGTTAATTCTAAAAATATAAAAAGTCCTCATATTATCACCTTCCAAATATATGATAACATAAAGACTTTAAATAATTTGTCAGATTATGTCGATGATATCATCTTTTTTTAAATAATTAGCAATTTTTTCTAAAATTGTAGTTTTATCTATCTTTAAATATTTAACAACATCTTCTGTTTTACCACTCATACCAAATTTATTTACTCCAAAAATATAATCTGGTTTTGATGCAAATCTATTCCAAATAAGACTATTGCCTGCTTCAATTACAAAAGTTGGCACGTCTTTTGGTAATAATTGTTCTTCATACTTAGGATTTTGTTTTAAGAATAGTTCCATACTTGGCATTGAAACTACTCTAGTATCTATTCCTAAAGTAAATAATTCTTTTGATATATCCATTGCCATTTCAAGTTCTTGACCTGTTGCAATAATAATTCCATCTAAATGATACTTTTCTTTACGTACCATATAAGCACCATATTTTACAAATCTAGCATTGGTATTTTTTTGTTTGTTTCTTTCTTCTTTACTTATAATCATGGCTGTTGCACAATTGTTTTTAAGAATATATTCCCAAGCACCCATTATTTCATTAATATCAGCTGGTCTAAATGTTGTAAAGTTTGGTATAGTTCTAAGGCTTGTTAATTGTTCAACTGGTTCATGAGTTGGTCCATCTTGCCCAACATATACAGAATCATGAGTAAAAATATAAGTAACTGGCAAATTCATTAGTGCTGACATTCTAATTGCTGGTTTCAAATAATCAGAAAATGCTAAAAATGTTGAACCAAATACTTTTAAATTAGATAAAGCCATTCCATTTAAAATAGCACCCATGGCATGTTCTCTAACACCAAAATATATATTTTTACCCACTGGATTTTTTTCACTTTGAATAGTTGATTTATCTAAATTTGTTTTGCATGATGATGAAAGGTCTGCAGATCCACCAAGAAAGAATGGACTTTTCGGAGATATAAAATTCATTATCTTATGATTTGACTCCCTTAAAGCTTCTCTATATTCATCACTAATTTTAAATTTAGTATCATCAAAATCAATTACAAAAGCATTTCTTTCAAGTAAATTAACCATTGCATGTAAATTACTATTTTCTTCTTTTATATTAGTATAATCATCTTGCCAATCTAAATATTTTTTAGATACTCTTTTATTTACATAATTTTGCAAAAATTCTAAAACATCTTTTCTAACTTCAAAAGGTTCACTAGTAATTTTATATTTAGCTTTTATAGCAGCTAAATCATCTTTTTCAAGTGGTTTACCATGTACTTTATTAGTTCCTTCTAATTTAGAGTCTTCACCAATTATTGTATTACAAATAATTATTGATGGTCTATCTGACTTTTTAGCTTGTTTAATAGCTTTAGATATTTCTTTATAATCATCACCATTTTTAACATTAATAATATTAAAATCTAATGCTTCAAAACGTATTTCAATATCTTCAGTAAAAGTATTTTTAGTATCACTATCTAAAGAAACATTATTCTTATCATATAAAAGAATTAATTTATTTAAATTTTGCGTACTTGCAAAACTTAAAGCTTCATAACTAATACCTTCCATTAAATCCCCATCACCACATAAACAATATGTGTAGTAGTCAATTAATTTAGAATTTTTATTTTCAATATTTACAATAGCATTTAAGTATCTTTCTGCAAGGGCCATACCAACAGCCATTCCCACTCCTTGACCAAGGGGACCAGTTGATGCATCTACTCCCGGTGTTACTTTAACTTCTGGATGTCCTGGTGTCAAACTATTTAAATCTCTAAAGTGTTTTAACTCTTCCATGTCAATTCCATAACCCATGTGGTATAAAACTGAATATAAAAGAGCAGAACCATGACCTGCTGACATAACAAATCTATCTCTATTTATCCAATTTGGATTACTTGGTATAACATCCATTTGTTCTTTATATAAAGCGTATAAAATCGGAGCAGCTCCTAAAACTATTCCAGGATGTCCACTACCAGCTTTATCTATCATATCAAGTGCAAGCACCTTTATACTATTTAGTGCTGCATCATCCATCTTACTCATATTAATCACTCCTTATGATAATAAAATTATATCACAACGAATACAAGTAGTCAAAATATTAAACTAGTTTATTTAAATCTCCATTTAAAATAATTGGATTAAAGCCAATAATCTCATCTTTCAATAAACCATCTGGTATATCATTTATCATATATATTGTTTTTCCTAATCTAAAAGCATCGTACATTTCTAGAAATGTTGCACCTCCGATATAATTTTGAATGCCATTTTTAGCATAGTTTAAAACAAGCACAGCATCAACTCCAGAAATAACTTCTTCACTATGTTTAATCATTCCAGCTTTCCACTTAGCGTGTTTATCTGTGCCACGATATTTGCTTTCTGTTTCAGGACAATCATAACAATTAGGTAATGATATTATATGTCCCACTTTTTCTAGTGCACTCTTAATTGGTGGTATTTTATCATAAAATACTTTACTACATATAATAAATATTTTCATATATTTTGCTCCTTATAGTTTCATTATAACATAAAAACATAAAATTTTTTATATTTTTAAATTTGACTTTTAGCCACATTTATGTTATTATGTATTTAGCAAAGAAAATTTGCATATAATAAAAAAATGGAACATCCAGTTTTTAGCGAGATTGGATGCTACCAATTGTGTTGGTGCATCTAAATCAACCTCGTTGATTTAGATGCTTTTTGTTAGATTGCTAATACAAAAACAATTATTAGCAAACATACTATGATGAAGAACAACATAAGAATAAACAAATCCTTTATGTTCATTAACATCACCTCTCTTTCAGTTCCAAAACTTTAAAAGAGGTAGCATCCAATCAAACAGGATGTTCCATAAATTAATTATATTATTAAATAGTTTTAAAAGCAAGAAATTTAAGCCACTTTATAAAATTTATAACAATTAGATAAAAATATGTATATACAAGTATATACATATTTATTTTTAGCAACCATTTAACTATTAATTTTATAATTCTTGTAAAAATTTGCTTATAACAAAAAAAGTGCCGAAGCACTATTTACTTTTCTTTGGAAATAATATATCTCTAACACTATAGAAATATTGAGCACCAGATATAACTGAAAGTATTACTGCAGCTATAAGTAAAATATCTGCAACCGGGAAACCAATAAGTTCAAATGGTAAATTATAAAACATTGTAAGGGTAAGTCCACTCATCATACAAATTGTTTTAAGTTTTCCCATAATTGATGCTGCCACAACTTTTCCATTTTGTCCTGAAATCATCTTGCATGAGTCAACAACAATATCACGAGATATAATAACAACTGGAATTACAATAGAAATAATTCTATCATAAGCAAGTATTACTAAAAGCCCATTAACAAGTAACTTATCTGCAATGGCATCCATTACTTTTCCAAAATCTGTTACCATATTATTTTTACGAGCTAGATAACCATCTAAAAAATCTGATGTTGAAGCTATTAAAAATATTATACCTGCAATTATATATTTTAAATTAACAGTAATTGTTGCTACTTGATAAACAGGAAACTCTACTCCTAAGCTATACCAAGGCACTAAAAGCATTACAAGCAACAATATCGATAAAAATATTCTAGCCATTGTTATTCTATTTGGTAAATTCATATACTTCCCTACTTTCCATAACTTATTGTATCAGTACTACTTCGATTAATTGTAACTTGTTTTACTGACCAAATAATTGCAAACATTACAAGTAAAAATATAAATGCATAAATGGTAATATATACCCACTTATTATATTTCTTAGCTTGTTTTGTATACGGTGATGAAATGGTATCATCTTTTTTTTCTTCTTTAATTTTAAGTTCAATTGTTTTTTCTATTTCTTTAATAGGTATTTTAGAAGTATATTCAAACATATACTCATTAAATTCATCTATTAGTTCTTGTTCATCTAAACCTAGATATTTAGCATAACTTGATATATATTCCTTAAGCTCAAATATATCTTTAAATGCTCCGGTTCTTCCATCCTCGATATTTTCAAGTATTTCTACTTTTATACCAAGGTCTTTACTTGCTTCATTTAAACTAACACCTGATGACTCCCTTGCATACTGAAGCTCCTCACCAATTTCGTTCAAAACTTTTTCACTCCTTTTTTAATTCAAAAATAAAAAATAATCTTAATAAGCCATGTTTTGTTCTTCATAAAGAAGAGGCAAATATTTATCTTACATTTCTGCACCCAAAGCAAATTCATTTCTTTACTTTAAGCTCCCCTACCATAATTTGGGTTTCTCGCTTGCGGGGTTTACCACGTTCCACCTACAAAGTTTCCCTTGTAACTCGTCTCTTTGGCACTTTTATATCTAATAAAACCATTTAAGGTTTTCTCGAAGCCATAAACTTTCGTTCTCTTAGGTTATTTTTTCCCTAAGCACAAACACTACAGACATCGCAGTCTGTGCGAGCATGGACTTTCCTCTACATAACTATTTTATGCAGCATTTGCCACTAGATTATTCATTATTTCCGTAAACTACTTTTTCAAGTTGACTAATTCTTTTAAGTAAATCAACATTATTTATACTTCTTGAAGGCGCTTCACTACTTGTACTAGCTACTTCTTGAAGTCTTCTTATTTCTTGTTTTAACTTAATATTATCATCAGTTAAATCTTTTACATCTTTTTCTAACTTTCTAATAATATTTGCATATTCCGTATAATCACGGATAACCATATCCAAAAACTTATCAACTTCTTGAGGTCGATATCCCCTGGCATCAATCTTAAATTCTTTCTCAAGTATTTCTTGAGGAGTTAAATATAATCGATCATTATACAAAAATATCACCTACTAACAAAAAAATTATAACTTAATTTTTCGTTTTAGTCAATATCATCATCACTACTAATTTCTTCCACTTCTAAAAATGGTACATTTAATAAGCCAAAATCTACTTTTTCCATCATTATATTTATATAGTATTCTAAACGCATTTTAATCACCAACAATATAGTATAACAAATTAAAAAGTTTTTCATCAGTTTCGACAAAACATGTCAAAACTTTTAACTGTCTACTTTTGACAAACTTGCATAAGGCTCTATAAATCTTTTCTCAAATATGTTATAATACTTTAAAGGTGATTAAATGTTATATCCTGGAGGTACTAAAAAAGTATACAAAAAAGAAGTTTCATATAAGAACCGTGGTATGGAACTTGAATATTTAATTGAACAAGCTAATATTTATTATAGAGATAATGATATAGCATACATTTATAAAAAGCCTACTCCTATCAGAGTAGTTAAAACTGATTATTCAAGTTTAGGCAAAAGAATAACAGATGCTTTTTACGAAATGCCATCAACATTAGATTTTAATGGCATCTATAAAGGAAAGTACATAGAATTCGATGCTAAAGAAACAAATAATAAAACATCATTTTCTATAAGCAATGTTCATGATCACCAAATAAAACACATTAGAAATATATATAAACATGGAGGTGTAGTTTTTCTAATCATAAGTATGAATAATAAATATTTTATACTTATGGGTAAAGATTTTATTGATTTTATTGATAATAATGAAAGAAAAAGCATTCCCTATGAATATATAAAAAATAACGCTATTGAAGTAAAAATGACCTTAAATGGTTTAGATTACTTATCTAAGTTAGGAGATAAAATATGAAAAAATTAAAACTTAAAAAAATTAATTTAAAAAAGAAAGACAGTAAGAAAAAAATAAATATTAAAGAAAATTTACTTTCAATTATTCTAATCGGTGGCATAGCAATTATATCGATTATATTAGTTTTTGCACTTTATATAATTATTAATTCACCAGATTTTGATAAAGAAAAATTGTATTCTAAAGAGTCAAGTGTTCTATATTATAATGATGGAAAAACAGAACTTGCTAGACTTGGACAATATGATAGAGTTTTAGTAAATTATGATGAACTTCCACAAGTTTTAATAGATGCTATAGTGGCTACTGAAGATTCAAGATTTTTCCAACATAGTGGTTTAGATGTTGCTCGTTTTGCTAAAGCAAGTGCTGGGCAACTTATTGGTAATGATAAAGCTGGTGGAGCATCTACCCTAACAATGCAAGTTGCAAAAAGGGCTTATACTTCTGGAGAAGCAGAAGGTTTAAAGGGAATTATAAGAAAATTTACAGATATTTATATGGCTGTATTTAAAATAGAAACCAATTACACAAAAGATGAAATTATAGAATTTTATGTAAATAGTCAATGGTTTGGTTCAACAGGTTCACTTAATAACTCAGGTTTTGCAGGTGTTGAACAAGCTTGCCAAAATTTCTTTGGTAAATCAGTATCAGATATATCTCTTGCTGAAGCTTCAATTCTGGCGGGAATGTTCCAAAATCCAGTTCTTTACAATCCATATACAAAACCTAATAATACTAGAAAACGTCAAAAAACAGTTTTAACCCTTATGGTAAATCATGGTTATATAACTGAAGAAGAAAAAAATGCCGTTTTAGATATTCCAATTGAGTCCTTACTACTTAAAAAAGATAGTGTTCCAAATGGTGATAGTAGAGCTGCAATTGACTATATTATTAATGAAGTTGCAAATGACACAGGTTACGACTTACGTGAAACTCCAATGAAAATAGTTACAACTATTGATAAAGATGTTCAAGATGTTTTAAATAAACTAGAAAAAGGTGAAATTTACAAATTTCCAAATGAATACATGCAAGAAGGTATTGCAATTACTGATATGGAAACTGGTGGCTTATCTGCAATATCTGGTGGTAGAAATTATGGTGCTAGAGGTACAAACAGAGCTACTACTAAAAGACAACCAGGTTCAACCGCTAAAATATTATTTGACTACGGTCCTTACATTGAGTATTTAAATGGTTCTCCTGCTACCCTTTTCTTAGATGAAGAAACAACTTATTCAAATGGAACACCAATTAAAAATGCTGATGGTAAATATAATGGTCTTATGACAATGCGAGATGCTCTATCAGCTTCAAGAAATATTCCAGCACTAAGGGCTTTCCAAGCTGTTTATAAAGAAAATCCTGATTATATCAAAAACTTTGTTAAAAACTTAGGTATTGATTATGGTGGAGAATTATATGAATCTGCTGCAATCGGTGGTTTCGATGGTGTTAGTCCCGTTCAAATGTCAGCTGCTTATGCCGCTTATGGACGTGGTGGTTACTATATTAAACCTTATTCATATACAGAAGCTACTCTTTTAGAAAATGGAAAAGTATATAATAAAACTAGTGAAAAAGTAAAAGTTATGAGTGAAGAAACAGCATACATGATTACAGATATGCTTATTACAGCTGCTCAAAGGGGTGTTGGTGGTGTATCAGTAGGTGGCACTCAAATTGCTGCAAAATCAGGTACGACAAATTTAGATAAAGCTACAACAGAAAAACTTGGAATTCCAGCATCAGCAACCAGAGATGCATGGAATATTACCTACTCTCCAGAATTGGCAATTGCTTTATGGATTGGATACGATATAAATAATTCAGACCATTATCTAACAGCAACAATTGGTGGTAGAGTCAGAAATGCCGTTATGAAAGCTGTTGGTTCAAGAGTTTACAGTAAAAACAAAACTTTTTCTAAACCAAGCGGCATCATCGAAGTAGAAGTAGAAAAAGAAACGATTCCAACTGCTCTAGCTGGTGA
Organism: uncultured Bacilli bacterium; assembly: GCA_934101495.1. Lineage (GTDB taxonomy): Bacteria > Bacillota_I > Bacilli_A > RF39 > UBA660 > Onthocola_B. Next base: position 37,040 of record CAKORG010000005.1, on the reverse strand, counting down.
ATATACACCTGAAGCATTAAGAATGATAGAAATATTTAAAGAAGGAACTGAACCTACAGAAAATTCTACAAGATTTGAAAAATTAGCAAATCCAACAAATGGAACATATACAAATAATGGCACTCAAATAAATCTTAAATGGAACGGAATAAGTACTCCAGATGCAATAAGTACAAATTACTTACAAGAATATTTTAATAAATATTTTGATACATCTGCAAGTAAATATTATGAACAAAGAATAGCCTATAATAATAATTATATTGGTTCTCTTGGATACAACATTTATGAAATAACTTTAGATGGAACATTAAAATATATTGGAAGAACTGATAATACAAATTACACAATTACAAATCCATCTGGTGGTAATGTGACTTATGTAATAAAATCAGCGTATTCCCTATTTACAGCAAATATGAGTGATGGATTACAAATAAAAGTTAATACAGGAATAGACTCAAATATTGAAGATATTGTATCACCTGGACAAGATGATGATAACAATAACAACAACAATGATTATGAATTAGATTAAAAAATACTGTTTGAAAATATCAAACAGTATTTTTCATAAGGAGTTTGATAGTTGCTATAACAAATGTAACTCTTCTTTAATACTTTTTTGTAATATTTTAGAAAAATTTAGTCCTTTATCTTCTGCTAATAACTTTAACCATTCTAGCATAGTTACAGTTGTTTTAACAGTTTTTGAAGATATTTTTCTTTCATGCTCAGCAATGTCCAATTCAACCATAGTTATAAACTCATCTTTACCTACAGAAATTTTCATATAATCATAGGTAGGTTTTGGAAGTTTTTCATACTTTTGTAAAAATTGCTGGATAAAAATTTTTTTCATAATATATAGCTTCCTTATTACACATATTTTACAAAAGAAGAAACTTATATCAACAAAAAAAGAAATATTATTTTCTAATATTTCCTCATATATTTACATTTAAATGGACATTTATCACACAAAGGATTTTTACTTTTACAAGTATATCTACCAAATAAAACTAATTGATGATGAACTCTATTCCATTTATCTTTTGGAAAGAATTTCATTAAATCTTTTTCTATTTCAAGCACATTATCACTTTTAGTTAACTCTAATCTTTTAGAAACCCTAGCAACATGAGTATCAACTGCAATTGCTGGCACATTATAAATATTTGATAAAACAACATTACAAGTCTTTCTGCCTACTCCTGGTAAACTTTCCAAATACTTTCTATCATTTGGTACTTTTCCATCATAATCATTTACTAATTTTTTAGCAATTATAGTTATATATTCAGCCTTTCTTTTATAAGTTCCAACAGGATATATAATACTTTCTATTTTCTTTGCATTTTCTTTTGCTAAACTAAATATATCATATTTAGAAAATAATACTTTAGTTACCTCATTTACTCTTTTATCAGTTGATTGTGCAGATAGTACTGTTGCAATAAGTAATTCATAATCTTTATTATATAAAAGCTCACAAACAGGATTAGGTACTACTTCATCTAATTTTTCTAATACTTCATTACTTTTCATTTAACCAATCAAAATTCATAACACTTGCCTCATATAAAGGAGTTTCAGGTTCTTTTTCCATTACTTTCTTTATATCAGTTGGTACTTTAATTCCTTTCCTATTCCATTCATATAATACTTTATCAACATATCTAAGAGTAAGCGCCCCATTATACACAGCTTCTTTTAATGCTGCTTCAATTAATTCTTCACTAAATCCACTTTCTATCCAAGCATTTATAATTTCAAAATCTGTATTTGATAACGTCCTACCAAATTCTTTTTCAAATATTTCATAAATATCAGTTTTAGTTTCTTCTTTTTCTTTTGTTTTATAATCACTTTTAATTTCATTATAAAAATTATCTAAAGAAACAGATTCTCGTATTTTACCAAAACCATCTTTTTCAGCTTTAACACTTATTATTTTCTTAGCCATTAATGAGCCATAAGCATTTAAAACATCTTCTTCCTTCATATTTAAAGTTTTAGCTACTACTTTTATATCAAACACTAAATCATAAGAATTATCAAAATATAAAAGTAGTAAAAATTCATTTAAAGATAAATTCAACTTTAAGGCTTCTTTAATAAATATACTTTCTGCCACTAGTTTTTTATTATCTTTAAACATATTTCTCACTTCCTTTTCTTTAAATATTCAAAAATTGCCTCTTTATTATTTTCTATATTTTTATTTAGTATTTCTTTTTCTAACTCACTATAGATAATGCCTATTACTTTACCTGCTCCAAAAATATCAGATATCTCTTTACTTGTTATATTAATATCAGATTTTGATTTAATTGGTAAATTATTATACATTTTACTTATTTTCTTAGGATTTATATTAAGTATTTTACCTGCAATAGTGCATATATATAACCCATAATTATAAAGAACTAAATTATCTATTTGTCCCAAGGTAATTACCTCGGTAATTTTTATTATATTCCCTTTTTCAACATTTGTAAATGGGATATTTGCAACTTTAACTTGAGCCCACATACCAAGTAAGTCATCAACATAATTTATATGGCTATAAGATATGCCTAAACTACTAGCAATATTAGTATCTTCCATTATTTTCAAAGCCTTCATAAAATTTTTACTTAAAAGTATTTTTTCAAGTTCACTTTTAATTCTTTCTTTAGATAGAGTTTCTACTAAATGGCTATATTTTTTTATTTTTTCATAAAGCTTTTTATCAATATCAAAATCTAAAACAGAAGCAAATCTAATAGCACGCATTATTCTAAGTGGGTCTTCTTCTAATTTTGTATCAATATCACCTATCATTTTTATAGTTCTATTATTTAAATCTTCACACCCATTCAAAGGGTCAATGATTTTATCATCCTTATCCATACATATTGCATTAATAGTAAAATCTCTTCTTTTTAAGTCTTCTTCTAAATTATCAATATAAATAACATTACTAGGTCTTCGATTTACATAGTTTAAATCTTTTCTAAAAGTTGTTATATCTATATTATAGTTATCAAATTTTATATTTACACTTCCATAATTACTTTTACTACTATTAAAGATGTTATGAATATCTTTAGGTAAGGCATTTGTTGCTATATCAACATCATATGAAGTTGTGCCAAGTAAGTAATCACGAACAAAGCCACCTACTAAATATGCCTGGTAGCCTTCGTTTTCTAATGTTTCAAGTATTTTTTTAATATTTTTTTCCATTTAATTTCCCCATTTAATTATATCAAAAATCATAGAAAAAAACACCCTTTTTAGAGATGTTTTACATATATTTTATTTAATTCGAAATGGATCATTAGCACTACCTGTTCCGAATACGTATGTAACAGATGAAATGAGATGAAATACAGGTTTAACACTATTAGCATTGCCCCAAGATACATCATCAACATCGACACTACTACCAGCAGTAAAAACTTTCTCTGAATAATCACTTTCTTCAGTTAGTGTCCAGCCACCTGGAAATATCCAATTATTTTGCCTAGTAAAAACAGTCTTCTTAATTAGATTTCCCCAGTTTTCTTGTGTCGTTGCAAAAGCATAATCACTTGCAAGCATAAGACCTATTTTTGCTGTATAATCACCCAAGTTGTTTTTAAAATCTTTATCATAAAAATCTTTAAATGTCAAATTACCATTCAAAAATGTATACCAACCAACTGCCCCAAGTTTCCAAGTAAATGTTTCGATTTTTGAGGCCCAATCACTACCTATATTATTCAAATAATTAGTATTTAAATTAACCTTATTTAATAAACTATATTTCCATATATTTGTTTTTCCAGATTCGGAAGAATTATAATTCCAATAATAAAAATTTCCTACTTTATAATCTCCATCAGTTCCAAGCAAATCAGAACCAGCGAACTCTGACTTTATTAATTTTACTCTATTATCAAAAACACCAATTATTTGATACAAATTATCCTCTGGGCAGTTTTTCTCATTACTACCAAAACATACATAGTTAGATATACCTGCATATGCCGGTTCGGAAAAAGTTTCTTCTCCAGCACCTAATTTCTCAAGTCCCAAAGCATATCCATAAGTTACATTATTTTTAATTGCTGTACCTTGACAAGAACTTTCATCTACAGTATTAGACGTGGAAGCAAAATTATCTGAAACTTCTTCACCATTTGCAGTCATACATTTACTATTAGTTGCATCCCAACTAACCGATTGTTCATCTATAAAAATAGAGTTATCAAAATAATATTCAGAATTAGGAATATGAAAAATTATAGAACACCCTCCTTTATTAACTAATCCTTTTTCCATATATTTATTATAAACATCATTACCATTATATTTACATGAATATAAATCATCATGAGCTCCACTACCGGCATATCTATATGAATTATCACCTGCTCCATTTTCTAAATTTTCATCATGTATATAAATTTTAGAAGTGTCATATCCTAAGTTTCCAAATTTAACAATGCAATTACTAAGATTTTCTCCTTCATCACAATAATCGGCTAAAGTTGGATTATACTCATCTTTACTTATTATAATTTTAGCACCAAAGTTTTTTCCCGCATTCGCAGATTGATCTTCATCATAATTAACAAAAGTTATATTAAAATTCCATTTATCTGTTCTTTGTGAAGATGCAGTTATTTCTTTTTTATTAAAAATTGTTATAATTCCTTTTAATTTAGTAACATCAAATCCTGCGATAGAATTTCCTTGGGCATCAACCACTGTTTTAAAACTTAAATTTTCAATATTTCTAATAACATTTCCATCATCATCAGTTATTGTTAAAATTATTTCCGGTTTTGCTTCATTTAATGTATATTCAAAATTATTTTGATAAATACTTAAATAAAGATTGTAATACATTGTCGCAGTATTTGTCTTATTATTTGCTGTTAACATTGCGCTTGCAAATGTAGTTCCAGTTTGATTTCCTTTTCCACTTGCAAAATTATCTTGATCAAGCGTTATTGAAATAGGCTTTCCAGATGCAAACGTTAAGGTATCAACTGTATTTGCATTTATCTTAATATCTGTTTGTGACCCTTCACCTGTTTGAGCTTGAAAGTATGCATATGTTGCAGTTATTAATGTTAATGCCAGTGCAACTAACGCTACAATACTTATTATTTTTGTCTTTTGATTTTCCATATTAAACTACTCCATCCTTTAATACTATAGTGATGTATGTCTTTAGCTTGTGACACTATCACACACTATTTTTACCTTAATATATACTTATTTTAAACCAAAAAAAAAAAAAAAAAAGCATCATATTAGTGCAATATTAAATTTTGACACTAATGTTTCATTTTTATAACCATTTATAAAAGTCGAAAATTTTTGATTCAATTAACTTCTAAAGTAATATTATAAAAATATTCTTCATATAGTTAAATAGCTTTAGATGGAGGAATATTATGATAAACAAACAAAATTTGTGGTTCGTTACTTTATTTTCCTTGATATTAGTTCTTGGAATATATTATGTAACAATGGGTGATGAGACCTTAAGTGTACTGGCCGGAGAAAATAACATAAGTAAAGAAGTTAGTGTTAAAGAATCTGATGTTATCGTAGCACTTCAAGTAGACAGAGATGAAGCAGTTTTAAAAGAAATGAATGAATATCAAAGCATATTATTAGATGATACTGCAACTATCGAAGAAAAAAATGATGCTTATAATGCCTTACAAGCATTAAGTAATTCTAAAACTGAATGTGAAAAAATTAAGAAACTAATAACTGAAAAATTCAAATTTGACAATTTTGTCAAAATAGATGGTGATGCTATTAGTATTACAATCGCAGCTAAAGACCATAACAAAGAAATAGCCAATAATATTATCAGAGAAGTTCAAAACCTATACGATAAACAAAAATATATTACAGTTAAATTTGAATAATATCCTATACATTTTTTAAAATACTTCATACAATACTATGAAGTATTTTAATTTTAAGGAGAATATTTATGAAAAAAAAGATACTAACTGATCGTGAACAAGAAGTATTTGAATTACTCATTAAAAATAAAACAACTATAGAAATAGCAAAAGAACTTTATATCAGTGAAAAAACTGTTCGAAATCATGTTTCTAATGTCATTCAAAAACTTGGTGTTAAAGGTCGTGCACAAGCCATCATTGAACTAATAAAACTCGGAGAATTATCAATTTAAATAAAGACTTCGGTCTTTTTTTTATTTTATAAAATATAATTAATTAGGTGTTTTAAAATGATAAAAAAATCTTCAATAAGACGTATTTGTGTAGCTACTCTTACCCTATTTATTTTACTTATAATTTACTTTTTTCCAAGTAATGATACAGTTATCAAAGAACATTTAAGCTATATAACTAAAGAAGAAATGCCTATATTTTTAGTAGATAACAAAAATTATGTTGCTAGAACTAGTATTGTTAAAAATAGTAGTGAAACTATAGAACAAACGAAAGAAATTATCGAAGCATTAACTAAAAATACTAAAAAGTCTAGTTATATCAGAGATGGTTTTAAACCAATTATACCAGACGGCACAAAAATACTGGATTTAAAACTTGAAAAAAATATTTTAACAATTAATTTTAGTAAAGAATTTTTAAATATTAATGAAAGTGATGAAGAAAAAATGATTGAAGCCATCATATATTCTCTAACAGAAATTAAAGATGTTAAAAAAATAAGCATTTTTGTTGAAGGTAATAAACTAATAAAATTACCTAACTCTAATAAGAAATTACCAGATTACCTCGATAAAACCTATGGCATTAATAAAATATATAATTTAGATTCTATTAAAGAAACAACTAAAACCACAATATATTATTTAAGTAAAAATAAAGACTACTATTACTATGTGCCAGTTACTAAGGTTAGTAATGAAAAAACTGAACGAGTTGAAATAATCATTAAAGAACTTAAAAGCACACCAATATACCACACAAATTTAATAAGTTATCTAGCAGCTTCAGCAAATATAACAAGTTATGAGTTACTTGAAAACACAATAAGTTTATCTTTTAATAATTATTTAATTGCTAATATGAAAGAAGAAGATATTTTAGAAGAAGTAAAATATTCAATTGCTTTATCTATACGAGATACTTATGGCATTAATGAAGTAATTTTTAACATCCCCGACACAGAAAATACAAAAATTAGTATATAATACCAGAATTTTCAAAAAAAGACTTGCCATAAGTCCTTTTTTATACTATAATTAGATTACCAACGAAAAAGGAATGTCCTGGTAGCTCAGCTGGATAGAGCAATCGCCTTCTAAGCGATCGGTCGTGAGTTCGAATCTCGCCCAGGACACCATATTTGAACGTAAAAGCTAAGAAATACACGTATTTCTTGGCTTTTTCATTTATAACATTATTTGTATTATTATCAATTTTGGAAATTTTCGGCACCACCTTAATATACCATTTTTTTCATTACTAATTATCTAAAAAAACGGGCATTATTTCTTAAAAATGGTATTTAAAAAACTAGGTATTTACCTAGTTTAACAAGCCTTATCATTTTTACATGCTTTTATATCTTTAATAGAATTAATAACTGTTTTATAAGTGCTTTTTAATTCTTCCTTTTGTTCATCATTTAATGCAGAGTATGGGTCTTTTTGACTTTCTACAGTTGATGCATGGAAACCTTTAACCTTTCCCTTTGAAACAGCTACCAAAGTCGGAGCATATAATCTCTTAACACCAGTATCATACATATTACCAGCTTCATCTGTTACATAAAATTTATCTAACTTTTTATCAAGTATTTTTAATATATCATAATAAGCATCTGTTCCTTTTTTAGTTTGTTCGGGTTCAATACTTCCAGAAAACTTATAAGTATCACGAATATCTAAAATATCAACGTAATAAATCTTATCAACATTTAATTCTTTAGCTGCTTCAAGTAAAACCGGTACAGCATTTCTACACCAAGGGCATGCAGCAAAACCAAAATAAATTATTGCATCTTCATTTTTCATGATTTCTACGATTTCTTGACCACTTTTATAAATTATTGGATTTTCTTCATCAATAGAGATTTCCATATATTGTTTTTCATTATTTTCATTTACTACTTCATTTAAACTTTCATATTCTTTTTTAAATTTAAGGGCATCTGTTAATTTTTCTTCTTTATGAGTTGCAATGGCATACACACATAAACCAATTACTAATACTGTGCACACTAATATTATACCTAAATATATTTTATTACTTTTTTCCATAACTTTATCACTTCCATTAAAATAATATCATAATTGAAAAACTAGTGCAATAAAATTTTGCCTAGTTTTTCATAAAACAGTCATTTTCATGTGAATTAATTAGACCAATTGCTTGTAAATATGAGTAAATAATAACTGAACCTACAAACTTCATACCACGAGCTTTTAAATCATTAGAAATAGTATCAGATATATTTGATGTAGTCTTATTTACTTCATAAATGGGATACTCCTTAAAATATTTAAGCAAATAGTTTTTAAAACCATTATATTCTAAAGAAATACTTTTGAATATTTTAGCATTATTAATGCTTGCTTTAATCTTTAATTTATTTCTAATTATATTCTTATTATTTATTAATTTCTCTATTTTTTTATCATCATATTTAATAACTTTTTCAACATCAAAATTATCATATACTTTTCTAAAAGCATCTCTTTTATTTAATACACATTCCCAAGAAAGACCTGCTTGAAAACTTTCTAAAATAAGAATTTCAAATAAATAATGTTCATCTAAGTTTAATACTCCCCATTCTTCATCATGATACTTAACATACAAAGGATTATCTTGGTTACACCACTTACATCTCATGATACCATTTTCTTTCTAGATGCTATATTATTTAGAATAATAAATATTATAGCAAATATTATTAAAACTATCATATTAATCCAAACTGGTTTTAAATTAGCAAATGATAAAACTTCAAGTTCTGCTAGAAAATCATTTGTATTTATATACCAATATGCTGGTAATATATGTGCTATTTTTATGACACTTTTAGGAAGCCACACAACAGGTATAAATGCTCCGCATAAAAATGCTTGAGATAATGAAGCTACATTAACTATACCTGATACTGCTTCTTTATTTTTAACTAATGTACTTATAAATAAAGCCATACATAAAGCGACAAATGAGAATATAAATGTATTTAGGATATATAATAAGCCTCTTTCTGAAAATGTCAAAGAGCCAAATATTATAAAAGCTAAAATAGTGTATAAAATAACTACGAAAAGTGAATATAAACTACTTGCTATTAATATGTATTTATTATGTTTTTTATAATCCATACTACTTACAACAATTCTCTTTCTAGTAGTTTCTTTATTAAAACTAGATAAAACTAAACATATAATAAAAAGAATAACAGCAATTAAAGTATAACTTGCAAAATTATAGTATCTTGAAAGTCTTGATAATTCTGTAGTATTTATTTTAGTAGTAAGTTCTACTTTACTATTTCCATCTAATGCACTATTTACTTTACTTAAAAGCGCACTTTTATCACTATATTCTTTACTTAATACTTTGATAGTTTTAATATATCTAGTTAAAAGCATTTCTGCTAAATTTGATGAATAATCCCCGCTAGATTTAATTTCTATATTTCCATTTCCACCATTTAAAATACTTTCTTCATACCCACTTGGGATATATATTACATAATTTGCATCCCGATAGAATATAGCATCATCTATAGCTCTTTCAGTATTTTTTACTTTAATTATATTAGCATTTTCTTTAAAATAATTAACTAAATCATCAGATAAAGTTGTATTATCATTATTTACAATTATTATATCTGGTTTACTTTCTTTAAAAGAACTTGTTACATCATTACTACTCATATTTATTGTGCCAAATGCTATTAACATTATAGTATATCCAGTAATTAGTCCTTTATATTTTTTTACTACTTTCCAGAATGTCTTAAATACTGTCATATTTTTGCCTCCTTAAACTGATACTTGATATAAGTAACATTATAAGTGAAAATATAAGTAAACTTAAAATATTAAAAATATATCTACTTTCAAATCCGTAATAATATAGAGCATAAAAGCCATCTGTAATCATTGCAGCAGGATTTATCATATTTAAAATAGGTATATTTTTATCAATTACATATTTCATTGTAATACCCATCATACCTGATAAGAATGATAGAAACATGGTAACACCAATTAAAATACCACTTTTAGCATTTTCATTTGTTTTTAAAATAGTGCCAATAATACATCCAAGTGATAAACCAGCTAGAGAGCCCACAACTGCAAGTAAAGCAATTAACCAAATATTAGAGTTATAATCTATCTTTAAAATAAAGATTGTATAGATAAATAATAAAATTAAACCAGTTATTTGCACCACTAAACTGGCAAGTAAACCACTAAGTAAAAGTGTACTTTTAGGAATCGGAGCTGTACTATTTCTCTTACCTACACTACTCATATTTGGCATATTTTTATTTATAATATACATTGATATAGCACCACCATATAAAGCAGCCATAGCAATTAAAGTATAATATTCAATCATTGTATAACTTAAATTACTTCTAGATATATTTTTAAATTCTATTGTTTCATTTAATTTTTCCATTACATTACTTATTACCATTTGATAATCTAAATTACCTTTACTTATTTCCTCATTTACAGTATTTTCAATTATTTTCTTATTACTATTTACTTCATCTACAAAAAACTTAAGTATTGTTTCATATATCCCATTATCACTTATAGTAATATTTACATCATCTTTATTAAATTCTAGATAACCAGTTATTTCTTTATTTTCTAAAAGCTTACTTGCATCTTCTTTTTTTACTATTTTTACATTAAATAATTTATTATTACCATCTTTACTTGCTTCATTCATAGTTTCTTTAAATATAGTGTTATTTTCATAATCTGGACTATCTACAACTGCAATATCAAAAGCATGAAATGCTTCATTATTTTCAATATCTTTAAATGCCATATGAAAAAATGTACCAAGTAATATTGGAAAAATAAATGTCCAGAATATAAGGGATTTATTTCTAAAAAGTACTTTTAAAGCATATTTAAAATTATGAATAAACATTAATCTCTCAAATCCTTTCCAGTAAGTTCTAAGAACACATCATTAAGAGTTGGTCTTTCACTAAATATTTTAGAATAAGTAACTTTTTTAGAATGTAAATAATCTATTAATTCACCAAGATTATCTTTACCCTTTTTATAAGTAATTACTAAAGTATTTCCATTTTCTATAACACTATCAACAGTTTTAAATGTTTTTATTTCATCAATTATTTTCGGACTTATTTTCTTTACTTCTAAAGTTATTTTTTCTTCAAGTTTTGCAAGTGATTTTAATTCATCTGTGGTGCCTTCTGCTAAAATTTTACCTTTATCAAGAATAATTATTCTATCACAAATCATTTCTACCTCTTCCATATAATGAGTTGTATAAACAATCGTAGCACCATCATCTCGTAATTTTTTAATACCATCTAAGATATTATTTCTGCTTTGGGGGTCTACCGCAACAGTTGGTTCATCTAAAAATATTAATTTAGGTTTATGAGCTATACCACATGCAATATTAAGTCTTCTAAGTAATCCTCCAGATAGTTGCTTTGGATAAAACTTAGTAAATTCTTTTAAGCCCACAAGATTTATGGCATCTTCTACATAAGATTTTCTTAAAAGTTTATCACTTACATATAAACCACAAAAATAATCTATATTTTCATAAACAGTTAATTCTTCAAAAACTGCTACCTCTTGAAATATTACTCCAATATTTCTTTTTATATCATAAGCATCTGGCTTCATTATTTTACCAAATATCTTAATTGTCCCTTTTTCAAACTCTAGCAAATTAAGTACTGAGTTAATCGTCGTAGATTTACCACTTCCATTTGGTCCAAGTAACCCTAGTATTTCTCCTTCATAAACATCAAAAGATAAATCATCTATTGCTTTTAAATTCTTATAACTTTTACTTAAGTTTTTTACTTCAATTATTTTTTTCATTATTTATTCTCCTTACATATATTTCTTTATTTTTTAAACTAATTTTACTTACTTCATAACCATAATTTATAAGTTCTTTTTTACTTTTAAAAATGAATGGTCTATATTAAATCCTAGAATATTCTCAATTTCTCTAAAACCTAGAACTATATCTTTCTTACTTGAAGATACTATATACTCCCACAGTTTACTATATTTCATTTTCTATCCTCCAAAAGTACTAAAGCTCTAAACTCACTTGATAAAAGTTCACTTATTTCACCATCAGTTAAATTAACAGCTTTACATGCAATTAAAGTAGCTAGTCCATGAGTAAATAACCACATCTTAACATGAAATGATTTTAAATTCTCGCCAGTTAAACTAGTACTCATATTTATATATTTTCTATTTCATCAAAATTATCATCCGCAGCATCAATAAACTCACTTATTGAAAGATTAGTTTTACTCATAAATAATACTTTAAATATATTCTTTTCTTCTTTAGCAAACTTTATATAGTTAATACCTGTTTGCTTATACTTTGGCATTTCATCATTCATATTGTTTGTTATAAAATCATAAAAGTATTTTATCATTACTTTATTTAGTTCATTTAATAACTCTTCACTATTTTCAAACTGATAATATATTGGTCTTATAGAACAATTTAACTTCTTAGCAATTTCTCTATTACTCACCTTTTCTATACCGTCATTTCTAACTATTTCAAGTGCTGCCCTAAGTATATCATCTTTGCTTATTTTTATTTGTTTTGGCAACTTGTCACCTTCTTATAACTAAATTGTATCATGTGATACATTATTTGTAAAGAAAAAAAGAACATTACTTTTTAAACCACATATACATGCCGTCTTCTGCAACATTCTTTTTTACCTTAAATCCAAATAATTCATAAAATGGTTGTTTTCCAGGCGCTGATAATAATTGTATCATTATTTCTTCACCGTCTTCAAGATTTTTCCTTATATAATCTAGTAAAGAACTAATTAAAAGCTTTCCATAACCTTTTTTTTGATATTCGGGAATTACTACAACATCCATAATTAATCCAGCATATCCACCATCTGTTACAAATCTTGCCATACCAATTGTTTTATCATCCACTACACATTTAACGTTAATACCATTTTCTAAGGACTTTCTAAGTAACCTTGCAGATGGCATTTTCCAACCCACAGAATTTAATATGTTTTCATATTCATCTGTCTTTAAATTATTATATTCAATCATTTTTACCTCCAATATTTACACTATATCATAATTAACCAAGGAAAAAAAGATGTTAAAACATTTTTTCAACATCTTTAGGTACTTTATCATCCACGATTTTACTTATTATTTTTTTCTTCTGTTCATCCGTTACCTTTTTACCTGTCATTTTGCTTAAAGTATCAATTACTTCCGTTAAAGTCTTTTCATCCTTCATATTTCCTTTTTGTAGTTTTTCTGCTAAACTTATAATTGTGTTTTTGTCCACTTTTGTTTTCTTTTCCACCTTTTTAAAGAATTCATCTCCGAATTTCATAAAAGAGCCTCCCTAAAATAATATATGCCTAATTTGACAAATGTACCTATTTATTGTATAATTCTCTCAACAAATGGGGTGTTGATTATGGTTTCTTTTGAAGATATAAAAGAGGTTTATAGCAAAACTAGTAATAGTAAAATTAATAAAATTTATACTGAAAGGCAAACAGAGAATATTAGATTAAACAATGACGTTGCTAAAAAAGTTTTACTTGAATTTCCAAGTGAAATTATGACCTTTCCAAATTATATGTCTGATAGTGAAAAAGTGAGCTGTCTTATTTCTATGTTTTTAACTAGTGGTAATCCGAAAGTTGTTGAAATTGTACGTGAAGTACTCAAAAAATATAATTACAACATTAGTTCTGAACTATTATTAGCTATGCAGAGAACAGATTTTTATTTTAGTAAAGATGTGGATTTTTTAACATACCTTCAATTTATTCAAGGTGCAGTTTCTATACATGATATTGAAGAAATTACAATGCAAAGAGTAAGATTGAATTCCAATTATGGGGAAATAAATTTATTTCCACTAGATAAATTTTTTAATATAAATAAGATTTCTGTTGAAGAAAGACGAGGTTTTTGTCATAATCTTACTAGTGAAATACTTACTCAAAGCCCAGATTTATATGGTGCATACTATTATATTCCTTATGAGTTCAAAGGTTATATGGAACATTCAGTAATACTTGATATTAAACACAATTTAGTACTAGATTTTGCTAATAATATAATTGTACCTCTAGATTTATGGAAAAAATATTATAAACAACCATCATTGTTAATAAGTGGAGAAGAATTTTCTGAACTTAGTAAACGATGTAATGAAGAACTCGGATTATATTTAACAACATGTACATTAGATAGTATCAGAAGAATTAGAGAAAAATAATATTCAAAACCAGATAATGTAATTTTATCTGGTTATTATTAAATTTATGTCTTTATTTAATGTCTATTTGTGAACCTTCACCAGTTTAAGCTTGAAAATAAGCATACGTTGCAGTTACTACTGTGAGTGCTAATGCCACTATTGCTACGATACTTATTATTTTTGTTTTTTGATTTTCCATATTACTTCTCCATTCTTTAACAATATCACACTAAATATTTACCATACTATATATTAATTCTAAACCAAAAAGCCACTAGTTAAGTGAACATGTTGTGTTTTACATGTAATTACTTTTCATTAAAAAAGAAATAGAATATTTTTATTCTAAATCTTATAATGTATCAACTGGTTTATTATATTTTTCAATCATTGGTATATATATATTCTTGAGAGCTATGATTCCATCTTCACTTGTTGCTTCAGCCCTAAAAGTTAAATTTGGGCCAGTATTTGAAGCTCTAACTAAAGCCCAACCATTTGTATAAGTAATTCTAACTCCATCAATATCGTTAATCGGATAATTTTCAAGTTTAGCATATTTTTTAATTTGTTCAACAACATTGAATTTTATATTATCATCACTTGGTATTTTTATTTCTGGTGTCGTATAATATTTTGGAAAATCTTTTACTAATTTACTTAACTTTTCATTAGTTCTACTTAAAATTTCCAAAAGTCTAAGTGAAGCATATATTGCACTGGCACAATCAGCATCTCTATCTCTAAAATAAAGATGTCCAGAATATTCTCCGCCAAAAGGTAAATTATCTTGCGCAATTTTATATTGAGTATAGGAAGCTCCTGTCCTATAACAAATACCCTTCCCTCCCCATAAAGTTAACATATCTTCCATAACTTTAGAACATTTTATATCATAAAGAAAAGTTTTATTCGATACACTATTTATCATATCTTTAATATAAAGTAACATCAGATGTTCAATTTGTAAAATTTCACCATTTTCCATAACAACACCTATTCTATCACCATCACCATCGTAAGCAATACCAAAATCAGCTCTATTTTCTTTTACTGCTTTTTGTAATTGTACTAAATTTTCAGCAACTGCAGGATCAGGATGATGATTAGGAAAACTACCATCAGAAATATCATTTATATAAATAGGATTACAAAATACATTATCAAACACTTTTCTTACTATATGAGTTGTAGCACCATTTCCTGGATCTATTACAATTTTTCTTTTATTTTTTCCAAACTTTAGAGAATACTTTAGATATTCAAGATATTTATCAGTTATATTTGTATTAGTAATTCTACCTTGTCCATTTTTAAAACTACCTGCTAAAGTATAATTTTTAAAATCCTCAATCATTTCTCCACGAGCATTTATCATTCCATCAAAAGACATTTTAAAACCATTATCATCTTTTGGATTATGAGAAGCAGTAACCATAATACCCGGTATTTGATTTAAATATCTAGCATAATAATTCATTGGTGTTGTTGTATAACCCAAAGAAATAATATTTATTCCACTTGAAACTAAGCCTTTTATAAGATTTTGTGTAAGTGTTTCACTAGATAATCTATTATCATGAGAAACAATACAAGTATTTTTATTATATTTTTCTTGTAAATATGAACCATAACTTTTTCCAATGATAAATGCTGTTTGTTCATTTATAGTAGTTGGATAAGTTCCCCTTATATCATAAGCTCTAAATATTTCTTCATTTATAGTATTCATCTAACCATCCCTTTATATCTATTTTATTATGGCTTCTAATGCTAATTTTATCATATTATTAAGTGATGTTTGTCTTTCCTCAATAGATAAAACAACATTACTATATTTTGAGTCAACAACTGTTGCTATAGCTGTTGCACATCTACCCATACTATTTGCAACATGGATAAGTCCAAAAGCTTCCATTTCTTCTCCTAAAACTTCATATTCTTTTGGTATTCTTTTAAGAACTCTTTCAAAATCAATATATGGACCAAAAACATCCATTGTGGTAAGCATTCCTTTATGTAAATTATTACTTAAACCAAGTTCATCAGCTGCTTTTTCAACATTATCATTAAGATTTTTATCAGCAACAACAACTCTTTCCCTATAATTATTATATGTATAAGCAAAGTTAGACTCACTATATACACTTTCACTTAAAAGCATATCATTAATATTTGCTTTTGGACTAACTGCACCACATGTACCAATTCTAATAATTTTTTGAACATCAAAGAAATGAAATAACTCAAAAGAATAAATACCCATACTAGGCATGCCCATTCCACTTCCCATTACAGTTATAGGAATACCTTTATAAGTACCAGTAAACCCTAGCATATTACGAACACTTGTAACACACCTAGCATTTTCCAAAAAGTTTTCTGCAATATACTTTGCTCTTAAAGGGTCTCCTGGCATTAAAACTAATTTTGCTATATCTGATTTATTTTCTACTTCAATATGAATTGGATTTTCACCTAAAAACATTTTTATCCACCACTACTTTCTAGAATAATTCTACCAAAAAAATATACTTTTTACTAGTATATTTTTAAAACTTGACAAAATTTTAAAAAAGCTATATTTTCAAGCAGTTGACAAAAATAATAATATATGGTAATATGTATATAGCAAAGGAAATTTGCATAAATTAAAAATGGAACATCCAGTATTGCGAGATTGGATGCTACCAATAGATATGGTGCATCTAAATCAACCTCGTTGATTTAGATGCTTTTTTATTTAACTAGAACTATTACTTTAAAAGACAAAACTCTATTTCTAAAAAGAAATAGAGTTCTTGTTACTTAGAAAGAAAATCAAGAATATCTTTATAAACTTTTTTATTATCAGTTTCATTTAATACTTCATGATACATATTATCATAAACTATAAATTTAGGTTCTTTATAGCCTATTTTTTCTAGTGTTTTTTTACTATCATTTAAACCTTTCTCAAAACCAGTCACAGGGTCTAAAGCTCCACTTACACTTAATATTTCCAAATCTTTATTTTGAAATTTGTAATTCTTAACATTGTGCATATCATGATTAATTTTAAATATTTCTATCATAGAAGAAATAGGATATTTATAAGTACAATACTTATCACTTCTATATTTTTCTAACGCATCTTTATTTCCCACTACCCATGAATCATCTAAGAAATTAGCAAATCTTTCTAAGAGTTTACTATAACCATGAGAACCTTTAAAAAATTTAAGAATATTACCAGTTAAAATACCAATAACACCAGCTTTAACATAATTAGCAGTTCCACTTAAAACTAACTTTTCAAAATCATTATCACACTCTGCAATAAGCATGCGCGCAAACATTGAACCTAAAGAATGTCCAAACAAATAAAATGGCACATTATATTCATTTTTTAAAAAATCTTTAAACTCAATCAAATCACTTAAAATAAGCTTATAATCAGGCATAAAACCTAAAGAATAATTATTATCTACAGACTGTCCATGTCCCCGATTATCACAAATAGCAACAATAAAACCATTATCATTTAAATATTTTGCAAAATCATAATATCTCTTTCTATGTTCTTTAGCACCATGAATAAGTAAAACTAATCCCTTGGGATTACTATAGTCAAATATTGTATAATGTAGTTTAAAATTATCTTTTAGTTTTAATGTACTTTCTATCATTTACATTTTCCTTCCATAACAAGTGGTATATTTATTAAATCTATTTTATTATCAAAAGTTACAACTTTTACTTCTAAATATAAGTTATTCTTTTTATATTTTTCACAAATAGTTTTAGAATAATCAGCTTTAAATGTTTTACCACTTAAGAACTTATCTAATAAGATAGAAGTTTCTTCATTATATTCATAAGAAGTTATTTCATTTATTGTATTTTCATTTTTTTCAAATAATGTAGCATTTATTTCCTTATATTTAGATATATCATAATTTTTACAATAAGTTATATCTTCTATTACATAGTTATTTTTATTATATGAAACATTTCCATATATAGAATACTCATTACAATATGATTTACTATTTACTACATCACCATTATTATTTTTAATAAAAAGACATATTAATAAAACAATTATAAATATAATAATCGGTAAAATAAATATTATTTTCTTTACTTTTCTTTTCTTCATATTATCACTATCCTTAGATATAAGTTAATTATAACACACCAAAAGAAAAACTACCACAAAGGTAGTTAAAATTTCTTATTTTTCTTTATTTTTTTTAATCAACACAATGGAACCAATAATACCTATAACTGCCACAATACCAACAACAATATATTTCTCAACATTGTCAATAGTTTCCGGATTTTCTATTGTTTCTTTAATAATTTCAAAATTAGTTAAAGCCTCATTATTATCACTAAATAATACTTTTAATGTATGTTTTCCTACACTAAGTGTACTTACATAATCTTTATTAAAGATAATAATTGTACTTCCTTCTTTTGATGTATAATTATTTACATCTACTAGTTCATTATCAATGTAGACTTTTTTATCAAATAAACTATAATCTGCATCTATTCTAAATGTCATGTCACTATCTTTATCAATAGTATATTTTTGATTTGCGCCTTCAATAACTTGATACTCTTTTACTTCAGGAATATCTTCAACATATTTAAATGTAAATTCATAAGTACACCTAGTATAATAATCAAATCTTGTTTCATATATGATACCATCACTAGTACTATTATAATCAAGTGCTGCTCCAGTATATTGCATATGAAATCCTTTAAAAACTTCATTTTTTTTATTTCCAACATTTATTGCAGTTAATATTGCGTTATTCTTTGTCTTATTTCCAACTATCTTAATAACAGCTTCACTTTCATTGTCTGTTAATAATAAACCATTGTTGTTTCTTTTATAATATAAAGTTTTTTCTAAATCTGCAAATGATTTTAATCCTTCTGTTAATTCATCATTCTTAGAAAAATCTATTACATATTCCTTACCATTAGTTAAGTCAACAACACCTTTTGATGATATGTCATTATATATATTTTCAACTTTGGTATTAATAGCAATATTTGCTTTTTCAAATTTAATATTTAATTTACCATTAAATTTACTTGATTCTAATTTAAATGAAGGTTTTATGCCCTCTACTATTGATGTAGAAATAGGATAGTACCAATTATTAATTCTCAATCGTACTGTTCCAGGTTTTGTAACACCTATAGTTTCATCTTCAATTTCTTCAATAACAAACTTATACTCCGATTCGTTTAAATCAATTACCATATTATTTGAAATGTCCACAACTAAATTATCATCTTTAAAAACTTGAACATTTGCTACCTTACTATATTCAACATAATCATTATGAATAATTCCACCTTCAAAATTTAATGTAACCTCATTCTGTTCAGTTGCATTAACTCCAAGTACCATTGCAAAAACAACTATAATACTAAATATAATTTTTTTCATATTTTCTCTCCCTATTCTGTAAAATCTTTTATTTCTTCTTCAAAACAATCTTTATAATTATATTCTACATATTTTTTATTTCTATTTATAAATGTATCACTAATTGGTATTAAAGTATAATCTTTAAGAATTACATACTTATATGTAAATGTTAATACTTCATCATAATATTTAGATAGCATACTCATTTTTAATGTTCCTGTTGTTTTTTCTCCATCCTTATAGTAATCAACAACTTCATAGAATGCCTTATCTGTTCTTATAATTCTATCATTATAAACATTAAGTATTTTTTCCCCTTCATAATTACCATCAACTTTAGTTTTAGTAAAACTATAATCTTTTTTATTAATAAAATCATACCATGGAACACTTAGCACATAAATAACATTATCTTTTATCATATGCATATTAAATATCAAATCATAATCAAGTTTTTCACCATATGTTAATTTAGTATATGAATCATAAAACAACTTTAACTCATATGTAGCATTTTTAAACATATCATATCCATTTTTAATTTTATTATCTACATTATAATCATGTATCCTATAATAAGCATCATTATTTGTTATAAAATGAATATCTGCCCCATAAGGAGTACCTATATTAATTATTTTTAAATCATTAGAAATGTCTAATACTTTTTTATAACTTAGTTCTCCAGTTTCTAACTTCTGTGGATCAAATATATAAGCTTTATTATTACTTATAAATGTATATTCATTAAAGAAAGTATTTTCATTTAATATTTCTCCCCCAACAAACTTTTTATAATCTTCTTTTTTCTTTCCACTATTACTTGCAGCATCTTCTACTAAAGAGCTTTTTTTATTTCCAGCTTCATTACCAATTTTATTATCCTTTTTATTAATTAGGCTTATACTTACTACTAAAAGAATAATTAAAATGACACATCCACCTATAAACCACATTTTTTTATTTTTCATTATTTCCCTATTTTTCAATATAACCACTTGTTTTTTTAGTATACATATCATCACTTATAGATTTATATCTTTCACCACTATAATCATCAGTAAATCCATTATATGCTTTATATATTTCATTAGTTTCGGTATCATATACTCTTTCATAGCCAAGTGTTGCATCACTTTGTTTTTGACTCATAATATCATATGTTGTACTTCTTTTTTCCCAAGCACTCATATAAGAATCAAAAGCAGCTTGAACACTTGCACTAAGTTTTAAAGCATTAGATGTTTCAGTATTATTATTTTCAATAGTTCTATTTACATAAGAACTCTTAAACTCTATAGAATTAATAGATTTAGTTAACAAATCTTCATAATCTATAAAATTATCCTTTTCACAAGTAATAGCATAAATATCATAAATCATATAAAAAGTTGTATCCATTCCCAAATTATAACCATTACCAAAGTTTACAACGCTTGCCATAAACATACCTTCACCATCATTATTTTTTTCATCTTTAAATGTTGCCCTTAAAACTTTACTATCCATGGCATAACTTTTCATTGATGCACTTGAATCAAATTCTTCAACTACATCAAAACTATTTAAAACAGGAAATTTAACTATATTATATGTTGAATCTATTCCTTTCAAAAAGTCAGTTACATCATTAAACTTACTATAAAATTCTTTAACTGTAGGATTATTTAATACAACAGCAGTTGTATAAATCTTATATGTGCTCGAATTTCCACTTAAAGCAGCATAATTTTGCCAAGACTTTTTAGCACTATCGCTTTTAAGAAGTGGTTGTATTTTTAACATTAAATAAATTTTATTAATGGGATTTTCCTTATCATAAACACTTATTGTATAAAACATTCCATCTCCACCAAAGGTAACTTCCCATCCCTTTGGTTTTTTCATTGAAAGTGCATCATTTTCGTAATCTTCAAATTCTATTTTACTTACTTTACTTGCAACAATCTTTACATTGCCTTTATTTGTTTTAACTAAATTACCATTACCTGTACTTGTTAATTTAATTGCTGCAAAAACAAGTCCAAACAAAACAATAATTGAACAAACGACTATAATAACCTTCTTATTTTTCATATACATACCTCTTTTCTACTAATATTATAATTTAATTAATTCAATATAACAATTAAGTTGTCATGTAATACATTGTTTTTAATGACAACTTACATTAGTTATAGTATAATACTTCTAGGTGAATTGTATTATGAAATTTAATGAATTATTAAACAAATATCTAGAAGAATTTAATTGTAGTTCCAAAACTTTATCAGAACTTACAAATATTTCTCCAGCAGTAATAAGTAGATACAGAAGTGGACAACGTACTCCAGCTATAGACAGCAAACAACTAAAAAGCATAATCAATGCTATTAAACAAATTAGTGAAAATAAGTATAAAGAAGAAGACATTGAAAAAGAATTTAAAAATGTTTTTCAAAAAGCAGAATTTAATTATGAGAGTTTTAGCAAAAACTTAAATGAACTTATAAATACTTTAAAAATAAATATTAAAGATATGTCAAAATATACATTATGTGATGCATCTAGTATTTCTAGAATGCGTTATGGAAAAATAAAGCCAAGTGAACCGGTAGAATTTGCAAATAAAATAGCAAGTTATGTTACAAATAAGTGCACTAATGAAATAGATAGAAAAAAGATAGAAAAACTAACTAATAATGATGAAGAAAATTTATATAAAAAAGTATTTAAATATTTAACAAATAAAGAAGAAAAAGAAAATAATGACATGATAAAAACTTTTTTAAATAACTTAGATAAATTTAATTTAAATGACTATATCAAAGCCATAAAATTTGATGAATTAAAAGTACCATCAGTACCATTTTATATAACCAAAACAAAGAATTACTTTGGACTTGAAGAAATGAAAAAAGCTGAACTAGGCTTTCTAAAGGGTACAGTTCTAAATAAAAATAATGAAGATGTATTTATGTGTAGTGATATGCCAATGGAAGATTTAGCTAAAGATATAGATTTCAGCAAAAAATGGATGTTTGGCATAGCATGTCTTTTAAAAAAAGGAATACATTTAAACATTATTCATAATTTAGATAGACCATTTAATGAAATGATGCTTGGATTAGAAAGTTGGATACCCCTTTATATGACTGGTCAAATAAATCCATTTTATTTTAAAGATATAAGTACAAATATTTATCATAATTTAACATATGTATCAGGTACTTTAGCTTTAGCTGGTGAATGTATAGAAAACTATCATAAAGATGGAAAATACTTTTTAACTAGTAATAAAAAAGAAGTAGATTATTATAAAACTAAAGCAAATAATTTACTAAAAAAAGCAAATAATTTAATGAATATATATAAAGAAGAAAATAGTAAATCTTATAATTTATTCTTAGATGATTGCTTAAATAAAGATGGAAATATAAAAAGAATATTATCAAGTCTTCCACTATTTACAATGAGTAATGATTTACTAAATGAAATATTAAAAAATAACAAAGTATCAAAAAAAGATATTAATAAAATAATAAATTATAAAAATGAAGAGTTTAATAAATATAATACTTTATTAAAAAATAATACTATTAATGATATAATTTATATTTTATCTAAAGAAGAATTTACTAAAAATATTCCTTCCTTATCCTTATCAAATATTTTTTATGATAAAAAAATAAAGTACTCTTATGAAACATATCTAAAACATTTAAAAGAAACTAAAAAGTTTGCAAGTAAAAATAATAATTATATATTAAACATTTCTGATTACTTAACATTTAATAATATATCAATTACTGTTTTTGATAAAAAGCAAGTTATTATCTCTAAGGAAGAAAATCCTACAATTCATTTTGTAATTAAACATCCAAAACTCGTAAATGCTATAAATAATTTTAATCCACTAGTAAAAGAATAAAGGCTTCAAAAAAAGTCTTTTTCTTATTAAAAAAAGCTCACTCAGAGCCTTTATTTTTAATCGGAATGATTTGTATTCCGCACCATCCGTAAGCGGTTACATTTAAGCACTCTTTCAAGTACATCTAGACTATACAGCAAAATTCATATAAAGTCAATATTTCTTTGTTTTATTATGTTTCTCTAATTATTCAAATAATTTTCATCAACATTATCTACAATTTCATCAACTTCTTCATCATCAATTATTTCATCATAATCATCATAATCATCTTCAACACTTATTTTAACCTTTGCATCCCCAACAATTTCAACGCCCATTTCTTTTTCAATATCAAGAAGTACATTACCATCTTCAATTTTAACATTAGCAACAGTTGGTTGTTTTAAACATCTAACAATTATTTCACTAGCACCATCCATATTAGTATCATTTCGAAGTGGAACATTCATTATATCAGTATAGCTAAATCTTTTTGTTGTAACAGCAGTCTTTTTATCAGTATCATAAGAATACCAAACATTAACATCAAAACTACCATTAATATTAACTAAGCCATTTTTTCCTTTGATACCATTAAATGAATGATTTATAACCCAACAGCCTAAAACAGTGTTAGGAATTTCTTCAGGTGTTAAAGTAAATGAACTAGTATTTGTTTTCTTTGCTTTGCCAATAACAGCTTTGGTAACTATTTCTTTAAAACTAGACAAATTAATCACGCTCCTAATTAAGTATATGCATTCTCTTTACAAAAGTACACAAGATTTGATATACTTATTCTGGTGATATTATGAATGATAATTGTTTATTTTGCAAAATTGCAAGAAAAGAAGTACCCGCTAAAATATTATATGAAGATGATGATATATTAGTAATGCTTGATGCTTATCCAGATACTGATGGCCATACTTTGATTATTCCCAAGAAGCATTATGAAGATATTTATGAAGTTCCAAATGATATTTTAATAAAAATGTTTGATGCTGCAAGAAAAGAAACAAAAAATTTAATGTTTAAATTAGATAAAAGTGCATTAACGTTATTATTTAACTATGGTGATGCTCAAGCTATTAAGCATATTCATTTACATTTACTTCCTGATTTTATGCACAAAACGCATAATCTAGATAAAGAAGAAGTATATAATTTACTAAAGGATTAAATATGGCAAGACGTAAAAAGAGATTTAAAAAAAATATTATAAAGTTTTTTCTGAGCATAATACTTGTATCTTTAGTAAGTTACATAAGCTATACAGGATATAGCCATTTCTTTGGAAATAATAATAGCTCTAATGATGGAAACGTTATAAAAAACAACAATAGTAACAAAAAACCAGAAACAAAAGATGAAGTTTACAAGCTAAAATTACTAGCAACTGGTGATGGACTTATTCATAGTGTAATTTATAGAAGTTACTATAAAAATGGTGTATATGATTTTTCTAATGCTGTTAAATATGTCAAAGACATTGTTAAAGATTACGATATAACTTATTATAACCAAGAAACTCCGACTGGTGATGATTCTATTGCTTATTCGGGTTATCCAATGTTTTATACTCCAAGCGCATATGTTGATGCTATGCAAGATGTAGGTTTTAATACTGTATCACTTGCATCTAATCACTCACTAGATAAAGGTGAAAAAGGCGTGCTTAATACAATAAAATATTTTAAAACAACAAATATGCTTTATAATGGTATGAATGATTCTGAAGAAATGAGAAATAACTTTACAATCAAAGAGAAAAACAACATTACTTATACAATGCTATCTTACACCACTAAAACTAATGGTTTAAGTACTCCGAAAGGAAAAGAATATTTACTTAATACTTATGATAAAGAACAAGTTAAGAAAGATATTGAAGCTGTTAGAGATAAAGTTGATGTTTTAATTGTTGCTATGCACTGGGGTATTGAATATATAAATATGCCAAATGATGAAGAAAAAGAAATAGCAGAATACCTATCTAGTCTTGGAGTTGATATTATTATTGGTAACCATCCACATATCCTTCAACCAATAACTAAAATTGGTAATACAATAGTAATGTATTCTTTAGGTAATTTTATATCAAATCAATATGGTGGAACAAATGGTGATTGGAATAAACTTATTGGATTTATGGCAACATTAGATATAACTAAAACAGTTACAAAAGATAAGAAAGTAAAAATGACTTTTGATAATCTTGGTGGTGAATTAATATTTACTAAATATAATGGTAACCCTGTAACTACTGCAGTCCATGATGGGCATATAGTTATACCATTTAGCATGATGAAAGATGATAGTTACCTAAAAGATTACGAAAGACTTTATAAAAAATATACTGGTGTACTTACTGCTATGGGAGAAAATTTAAACATTGCTCCGGTTGGATCTAGAGCAAACTAAAAAACTTGTTATGTATATCATAACATTTTTTTATGTCAAAGAATATTCTCTTACCTTTATCCTTTCATCACTACAATATTCCATGATAAATTTATTATCTTTTCTACAAAGAATAATGCCTATTGTTTTGTCTTGCATTTGTTTTCTTAAGTTCTTATCTATATAATTTATATAGACTTCTATTTGACCTATATGTTCTTTTTTTAGTTCTGTTACTTTTAGTTCTATAACTACATAACAATTGAACTCAATGTTATATAAAAGTAAATCAATGTAATTATAGTTGCAACCTATTTTAATTGGATATTCACTACCTATAAAAGAAAAAGAATTACCTAACTCTTTCATAAATTCTGCAATATTTTCAAGAATAAGATTCTGCAATATTTTCTCAGATACTATTTCATAATTAAATTTATTACTAATTATTATTGGATTTTTGATTGTATCTTCTAACTTAAGTTCTTCCTCCTTAATTAATTTTAATTTTGTACTCTCATCTAACCTTTCATATTCTTTATTTTTGATACATTCTTGCAATTGTCTTTTAGATAAGTTATTTTTTAAAGTCATATCTATATAGTAATTTATTTCTGCTTTATTTTTTAATGACATTAATAATATATAATGGCTCCATGTCAATTGTGTCACCAGTGGTGTCATTTTTTGAATTTCTATAAAATAATAAAATTGACGTATTCTATATAAAGTACGTAATTCATATTTTTTATTTAATTCTTTACTTAATCTTTCTGAATATTCTTTAATAATTCCTTCTCCATAATGTTTACCTGCTTCACTTAATAGTTTTCCAACATTATAATAGGTTGTTAAATCACTCTTATTTTTTGAATAATCTTTTACTCTTTTAGTTATCTCATTATTTAATATTTGTGTTTTTATTTCATTATAATAATTCATAGTATTTCCCCCTAAATGTTAGCATCACACAAGTTTTACTTCTTTATTCTTTATATAATCTTTTCAAAAGTAATATCATTAATTACAATACGATACATACCATAAAGATTTAAAACAACTTTGTCTTCATAATCATAACAAACAGCAAAACAACCACTTCTAGATTCTTTGTTAAAAATTTCATAATTAACTTTACCATCTACGATTTTGTAACCATAATCAATTGAATTGAAAAAAGAATTAATAAAATCAAATAGTGGTGCCTTATTAGCAAGTAATTTTGAAAACATCATTGCTTTATCTTTTGAAAAAGATACATCAATAACATCAATTTTCACAATAATACCTCCTTAAATTGTGTATTATAAAGGCAAAGAAAAGAGCCTGCAACACTTTCGACAAAACATGTCAAAAGGTTACAAGCCATTTTGCAGACTTTTGTAAAATGAGTGTAAAGTTTCTTTTAGAAACCTCGACCTCCACCGCCGCCGCCACCAAAGCCGCCGCCTGATGAAAATCCTCCACCATGACCACCAAATGAACCACTTGATGAGCTAGCCATTTCTCTATTAATAGTTGTTTGAGCTCCTCTAAAAGCTTCATTAAGTGATGAACTAATTACATTAGTCATATCAAAGTCATTAATAAATATATAATTATTTCCATAGTAGGTATCTGTAAGTTCTATTTCTTTAATCTTAACATTCATATCTTTTTGAACTTTTTTAGCAAGACCAAAAATCGTTGCATATACTAAATATCTTTCCCACAAAATAATTTCTGGTAATTCTTTAGTATCAAATGTACCAAAATCATTTAAGAACTTTTTAAATGCTTTCCATCTTGTATAGTGTTCAATACCTTTTTCACTTTTTCTTTTAATTGTACCAATATAAACTATAAAAATAATGGCTGCAAATATTAAAGTATTTACGATAAATGTATCTACGTTAAGCATGATACTAGCAAAATAAATTATAAAGGCTAATAATAACATAAAGAAACCATAACCATATCTACCAGGTAATTTATCAAAGAAACCTTGATTTTTTCCATCTTCAATAACTTTATTTTTCCATTTAGTATAACTATTCATAAAATTGTTACATGTTTTTGTGGATGCTGCATATGACTTTAATTCTTTTGTTGTAAATTCATTATTACCACCTACTGTTTTAAATAGAAAATCTACTAAGCAATTTTCTGTATCATTTAAATTATCTCTATTAACTAATGTAAATTTATAATTATTTTTTTGTTCAGGTAATTTTTCAACACTAACATTTTTCTTGTAAATTAAATTCATAAGTGATGCACTCATAGCGTTTGGAGTTATCGTATTATTCATTAAATAATCTATTACTTCAACATTATAATCATCAATAAATTCTCTGTTATATTCACCAACAAATTTAGGTTTTCTTTCTTTATCATATTTTTTGTAAACATAAATCCATAAGCTTACTAAAAGAACATAATAAACAATTGATAAACCTTCAATCGTATAAAAATAAGCCCTATATTTTTTTCTTAAAGCATTATCTTGAGCAACTATAGCATCTTCACTTTCTATAATACTTTCTTTAACATCTTCATTACTTGTCTTAGAAAATAAACTTTCATTAAATCCATTTTTAGGCACAAGAGTTCTAAAATCAACCGCGGTTCCAGAATCTAATTTTTTAACTTTTGCTAAAACACTTGTATAATTTGTACTAACATCTACGATATCAGATGAACCAGTAAGGGGACCATGAAACCACCAGCTAAAGTCTTCTTTTTTCATTTTAGTTGGATAGTTTACTCTAATTTGTAAATCTCTGATATCATCTTCAAAACCAGTACCTAAAAAATTCCAATAATATTCAATAACATCATTATGAGCAATACCAACATCTTTTAAAGTATATTTAATTAAAAATGCTGTAGTATCATCATCAGTTGCATAATACATTCTAACTCTAATACCTTCACTCATGTTAGTTAATATATATCTTGCTTTTGTACCATTATTAGCATAATCAACTTCTTCAAATAAATCAAAGTCATTATTAAAAGTATCAAAAGAAACATTATTTACATAACCAGCAGATATACTTAAACTTTCTAAATCACTTGCACTATAATTACCATAATCATTTCTATAAAATATATCTCTTTCATAACCATTAAATGTCCCTTTTAAAACAATTAATTCTTGAACGTCTATATCGCCATTTTCTTGTAAAGTAGCATCAATATAAAAATGTTTTATATCATAATCAGCAGCAAAACTTACAAGTGGTAAACACATAAATGTTATAATTGCAATTAATATTTTTTTCATAACTCACCTCTTAATATTAAAAAAGACGTTTAGAACGTCTTAGAATTTAACTTGAACATTTTGTCGTTCTGTTTCATTTGCTTCAAAGAAAGCTTCTTTGTTAAACTTAAATAAACTTGCAATAATATTACTTGGCACCATGGATACTTTATTGTTATAAACCATAACTGTATCATTATAGAATTGACGTGCTGCAGCAATTTTACTTTCAGTTTCTGTAAGTTCTTGTTGTAAAGCTTGGAAATTTGTATTAGCTTTTAATTCTGGGTAACTTTCAGTTAAAGCAAATAATTTAGAAATTGCTTGTGTAAGTTCTCCATCAGCTTTCATTTGTTCTTCAGGAACAGTAGCAGAAACATAAGTGTTACGAGCCTTAATTACAGCTTCAAGTGTTTCAGATTCGTGTTTAGTATAGCCTTTAACTGTTTCTACTAAATTTGGTATTAAATCAAATCTTCTCTTCAATTGAACATCAATTTGAGCCCATTGGTCTTTAACTCTATTTCTAAGTGCTACTAAACTATTGTATACACTAATCGCCCAAAGTATAATTAAGACTAGAACTATAATTAATATTATCCACCATTTCATATTTTTATCCTCCTTAAGATAATTTTATCACACTTTTATCATAATAGAAATATTTTTTTATCTTTTTGTATAATAGTTAACAAACTTACATAATTATTTGTTTTCTTTTAACGTTTTAAACTTTGATAAAATCAAACTTGATATAAACATTATAATATCTATTATGATTTTAATTAATATAATATGTGATTTAACTAAAGATAAAATAATAGCACTTATTACATAATTAATTATTACATATTTTAAATTAACATGATTATTAAATATCATTTTTATTATACATGATACTATTTTACTTAAAAGTAAGAATAATGGTATTACATATAATGCACTATTTATATCATAAACTTTAGCAAATATAACTGTTTCAATAATATAAGCAAGTAACGTAAATAGTATATATGATGCAAATAAACGATATACTCTGATTGAATCTTTAACAGGATTAAAATGACTTGTTTCATTATCATTAATATAAATCGTTTCAATAACTACTTCTTTTATAGGTATATTTTTAAGTTTTGTTTCTATTAAGACATTTGTTTCGTACTCATATCTTTCTCCGGATACAGCAATTAAATTTTTTGCAATATCTAAACTCATTGCTCTAAGTCCTGTTTGTGTATCACTTACCTTTTGACCTACGAAAGAATATAAAACATTTCTAGTTATAACATTACCAAATTTTGAACGTGTTGGAACATTTTTATCTGAGAAATCTCTGACACCAAGAACTAAACTATCCATATTTTTCTTGGCAACATCACCACATTTTTTAATATCTTTAACACTATGTTGACCATCACAATCTGCAGTTACTATAACTTTGGCATCTGGATAATTATTTAAAATATAGTTTATACCATTTTTTAAACCTCTTCCTTTACCTAGGTTAACATTATGTTTTACAACTGGATATTTCTTAGCTAACCTCTTCATGTATTTATCATGTTTTTCACTGCATCCATCATTTATGAATACAATATTTTCAAACTTTTTAGTTAACTTTTCTAAAAACGTATCCATTATCTCTTCATTTGGATCATACACTGGTATTAATACCACGATATCTTTATTCATATTATTCCCCTGCCTTTATATTTACAACCTTCCATGTATTATTATCATTTATAAAATATATATAATCATGCATTGTATCTATTTGTTCTTTGCCATTTACTACCATATGTTTATCTAGATATACTTCACAAGAAAAGGCATTCTTACTATAAATAGTAAAGTTACTTAACTTTTCATTTGTAAATGGTGGATTTTTTAAGGTATGTCTACTTGTAAACATAATATCTATATTGTGGGCCCAGTTATATGCTCTTCGATTCATTTCTGTTCCATCAATAAAATATGTTTTTATAGTATTGTAACCATGGGATAAGCCACTTAAATCATTTGTTAAAAATAAACTCCATTTGTGAGCAAAATCCCAGATATCTACTTCACTACTTAAGTATTTTTTAGCTTCATCATAAGTATCAAATGATAGATAGTTCTTTTCCGCTTTATATGCAAATTTATTTTTCTTTAAACTTACTTCTTTTCCATACTCATTTGTTGCCTTTATATCTACTTCTTTAGTTAAATTGTTTACTTCATAGGTTACTATGTAAGGCATTGAGTCATTTTGATACATATAATCTAAGTTTTTATATTTTTCTTTTTTAACAGGATTTTCTGCTTTTTTTCCATCAATGTTAATTTCATATGTTGATGGTACTGTTATATCATAATAGATTAATCCTCTTTCTAAATGTGGTGTTATATTAGTTATATCTCTAAGTTCATAACTAAACATTCCAAGCTTTGTTTCAGTTTTTAAATATTTTGTTTCAACATCAAATAAAACTCTTTCATTTAATTCTACTTCAAAATTATTTTCATCTTTTTTGATAACTTTGATATCTTTATCATTTATTTGTTTTTTATATTCATCTAAAAGGTTTTCATTTTGATTATTATCTTTTAAATAACCTTTTAATGTGTCATCATCTAACTTAGCTATGGTAGATTTTATAAATGTTGTTGTTTGATTTTTTTCATATGTTTTTAAAGTTACAAATATATAAATTACGAAGACAACACATAAAATTGATGCAATAATTGTATATATTAATAAACTTTTTTTAAATAATGATTTTCTTCTTGATTTTGCCATATTAATTATCCTTTACTACGAATGCTGTTGGTAATCTCCATGATGAATTTGAATAGTAGAATGTTACACTAGTCATTAAATATTCTTTATTATAATACATTGATGATGAACTTCCGCCATCTAAGTTTGCTGCATTTACAGCACCATATTCTGCCATTATTTCAATTAAGTCAGATGCTGTTGCACCTAGATGACCATTTTTACCCCTTCCATCTGTTACAAGTATAAGTACACTTCCATCTTTTCTTTGACCTATGGCTGTTCTTGGATTTGCTCCACTACCCATTCCATTTAATTCTCTTTTTTCACCATTAATTATTAACTTAACAAAGTGATTATTTTTATCTGATGCTTCTTCTTGGAAAGATATTGCATCTCTGATTTTTTCTTCTTTTAACATTTTTTCAACTGCTGCTTTATTCATACCTTCCAAATTTATAATACGAAGAAGATTATTTTCATCAAAACCAATTAGGTATAAACCTGAAAGCCCTAAACTTATATCTTGAACTTCACCATTACTAACAGTTACACCATAAGGTCTTCCACCTTTATTACCACTTGAATAGTAAATACCCCCATTTACACCAGCAATAGCACCAGCATCATCAACTAATACTCCAAGTTCTTTACCATATTCACCCCATGGATATGTTGTTGCTAAACTAATTTTTGATGGGTCATTAACTATCATCATTGTTCCTTCAAAGTTATTACCACTAACTTTTTTTATTTCTATTAATTCTTTTTCTTTGTTAACTTCAGTATTAATTAAGTCAGTATCCACTTCGGCATCCATATCTTGAAGTGAATTTTTATCAACGATTTCTTGTAATTCTTCTTTGCTTAAAAAGACATTAGCTAAGAATTTTAATTGTCCAGTTTCAAGAATTGTTGTGGCAAATAATTCTTTGGCACTTTCACTTGGGCCATGACATATCAAAGTTATTGTTAAAATTAAAGCCACTAAAACCATACCAATTGTTACACCTAAAAATGATGCTATTTTACCTATTACACTCAATGCTTTTTTCATAATTTACTTCTTACTCCTTAATATTTTCTTATGTATTAATAATAACATAAAACACTTAAATAATAAAGTATTTTTGCATAGAAAAAGAAGAAACTTATTTAGCCTCTTCTTGTACTCTTGTTTCTCTAATAACAGTTATCTTTATTGTACCAGGATATTGCAATTCATTTTCAATTTTTTCTTTAATATCCCTAGCCATTTTATAACTTTTAGCATCATCAACTTCTTGAGGTTTTACAATAACACGTAGTTCTCTTCCAGCTTGCATTGCAAATGTCTTTTCAACACCTTCATAAGAGTTTCCAATTTCTTCAAGTTGTTCAAGTCGTTTAATGTAATTTTCTAATGAATCATTTCTAGCACCAGGTCTTGCTGCTGATAGTGTATCTGCAATTGCTACTAAAACGGCAATTGTCGATTTAGCTTCAGTATCACCATGATGTGAAGCAATAGCGTCTAGTACAACTTCTGGTTCATGATGTCTTTTAGCAAACTCAAGGCCAATTTCCACATGGCTTCCTTCAACTTCAAAGTCAATAGCTTTACCTATGTCATGTAATAGTCCTGCTCTTTTGGCAAGAGTTACATTCTCACCAAGTTCTGATGCCATAAGTCCACAAAGATTTGCAACTTCAATTGAATGTTTTAAAGCATTTTGTCCATAACTTGTTCTAAAATTTAATTTACCAACTAAAGTAACAAGTTCAGGGTCCATTTTAGTAATTCCTAAATCATTAATTGTTTGATTACCAATTTGAATTATTCTAGCATTTACATCTTTAACTGTTTTGTCATACACTTCTTCAATACGTCCTGGATGTATTCTACCATCCTTAATTAAAGTTTCAATTGTAATTCTAGCTATTTCTCTTCGAAGCGGGTCAAATGATGATAAACTAATAGCTTCTGGCGTATCATCAATAATTAAATCAACACCTGTTACAGATTCAATTGTTCTAATATTTCTTCCCTCACGTCCAATTAATCTTCCTTTCATATCATCATTGGGTAAATCAATTGTACTTACTGTTTGATTGCCAACTACATCATCAGCATATCTTTCCATACTACTAACAATTAATTGTTTAGCAATTTCATGAGCTTCTAGTTTAGCTTTCGCTTCTTCTTCTTTGATATAATTAGTTATTTCTAATTCCATATCATTTTCTACACGTTCCATAATAACTTTACGTGCTTTTTCTTTGCTATATCCAGCAATTTTTTCAAGTTGCGCTATTTCTTCTTTCATAAGCGCATCCATTTTGTCCTCTTTTTCTTGTAATTTTTTTTGTTTTGCTAATAAATCATTTTCTTTTTCTTGTAAAGAGTTATCTCTTGTTTGTAACATTTCTTCTCTTTTATCAAGGTTACTTTCTCTTGTTAAAAGACGGTCTTCAGATTGTAAAATTTCCGCTTTTCTTTGTTTTATTTCCGCATCTGTTTCTTGTTTAAGACGATATGATTCTTGCTTTAATTCTAATAAAGCATCTCTCTTATTTTTTTCTGCTTCTTTCTTTGCATCTTCTATTATTTTATTAGCATTTTTCATAGTTTTTGAAGCTTTATTCGAAAGAATAAAATAAAGTACTCCACAACCAATAAGAATTCCAACAATAAGGGATAAAATGGCGAATAATAAATTATCCATTTCAATCCTCCGTTTTTCTATAGAATATATTTTTAAATTTATATCTCTATAAATCTATTATAATGGTAATTTAATAAATAATCAAGTGCAAATTAACATTATTTCATTACTCAAAAAATGTTTTTTTCTTATTTAAATGTTACTAAGTCGTGAACAGAAATACCTGCACTTTTCAAATGTTTTTTAAATATTGATACCGTATCATTTACAACTTTTGAAGCTTTTGTATTATCCGGGTTGCAAATATAAAATGGATATATTTGTGAACAGGTCGTGTTATATTTTCCCGAAACATCAAACCATTTTCCTGTTGCTTCGTTATATTCATAGTTATAATCTACTTCAAATCCTCCTATATCAATATTATTTAAATAAATACTTCTTATTTTTTTAGAATTAAAGTCAATAACATAAGAATAACTTTCAGAAATTTTTCCTTTAAAGTAATTTGTCTTAACAAAAATGCATTTTATATCATTACATGTAAATCCCGCATTTTTTAATGCCACTATCAATTTTTCTTGTGCTATCGCAGCAGAATTTTCTGGCTCACAATAGCATTCAACACTATCCGGATTTTTAAGAACATTGCCTTCTTCGCATGTTTTTTCACATGTTTTAACATTTTCGTTTTGATTTAAAGATTCTTCAGATTTAGAATTATCAGCACTATTAGATTTATTATCATCTGTCTTAGGCTGGTTATTATTTTTATTATTTTTATTTGTATTGTTGGTGTTTTTATTGTTATTGTTATTTGATGGTTTTTGAACTTCTTCTTTTTTATCCTCCGTTATATTGAGTCTTTTTACGTATTCACTTGTTCCTGCTATATAACCATGAATGTTGTTGCTAGTCCTTATTTCAACCCATTTATATGATGTTTCGTTTTCTTCACTTATAATTGTGTATATATCTCCTTTTCGTACCTTACCTAGTTTTTCACTATTTATATTTCTTGATTTACGAATGTTTATAAAATCAGCTATGACTTCAATTTGTTTTTTATTTTCATCTCTTTGGTTACTTTCCGCTACAACAACTTCATTAACAACATCATCTCTATTTTTATATATTAACGCAGTGACAACAATTCCAATTGAAACTATGACTATAAAAGCAAAGATAATCATTTTTACTTTTTGGTCTGGTTTTTCCTCAGACTTACCAATCTTTTTTCCACAATTTGGGCAGAATCTTGCACTATTCTCTGTTTCTTCATTACATTTACTACATTTAATTTTTGTCATTTTTATTGCCTCACTAAATTTATCTATTCCCAACTTATTGTCCAAGGGCCACTGGAAGCAATTTCAAAATAATATTTGTTTTTTGAACTCGTTGCAAAAGTAGCTTGTCCGTTATAAGCACCTATTTCATTTGCTATTATTTCATGTAAGCCATTTTGGTCAAAAACTTTTATTATAAAATTTGCCGTTCCAGAATAATTCATTGTTACAACTTTTCTTTTTCCATCACCTGCAAACCAACCTGTTACTACGTCACCACTTCCGGTTATAGAGTTCTCTAAAATACTTCCGGTTACATTTTCAAATCTTACAGTCCAATTACCACTTGATTTTACTTCTAAAATACCATCTGTAATCGCCTTGTTTTGACCATCTTTGACAACGACTACTCCTTGATATGAATTTATTTCATTTGCTAACAAATCTCCGTAAGTTGCACTGCCATTTTCATATAGTTTCACAATAAAATTGGCTTTTCCATTATACGTTAATATTGCTTTATAATTTCCACGAGGTATTTTTACATTCGAAATAATTTTATCACCAAAACCACTATATACAATTGGTTCATTTATTGGAGCGTCAATATTTTCAATAGTGTCATCAGATTTAGAATTATCAGCACTATTAGATTTATTATCATCTGTCTTAGGCTGTTTATTATTTTTATTATTTTTATTTGTATTGTTGGTATTTTTATTGTTATTGTTATTTGATGGTTTTTGAACTTCTTCCTTTTTATCCTCCGTTACATTGAGTCTTTTTACGTATTCACTTGTTCCCGCTATATAACCATGAATGTTGTTGCTAGTCCTTATTTCAACCCATTTATATGATGTTTCGTTTTCTTCACTTATAAT